>JAJDVH010000033.1 GCA_022826185.1 Alphaproteobacteria bacterium | reverse complement strand
CATCTCACCCCTTCGGCCTTCACGCGCCATTTCGTCGAGGCGCGCCTCGAACAGCAGCGCGACCGTCTCGCGAAGCCCGGTGTAGCCGTAGGCGTAGGCGTCGCCGGAAAGGCCCGACAGCGCCGCCGCCGCGCCGAGTGCCGCATCGTGCATGCCGCGTTGCTGCTTTCCGTCCAGAACCAGCGCATGCCCGGCCTCCCCGGCGCCGAAGCCCTCGCGCTTCAGCACCCGGCCCACGATGTATGGCGAGGTCCGCATGCCGGCCCGTTCCGCCAGCTCCCGCATCCGCGCCCATTGCAGCGGCGTGCAGGAGATGGAATGCGAGACCGAGAGCTTTTCGGGAGCCTTCCGCTCCCTCATGGCGGACCCTCCCCGAACAGGTCCGGCGCGCCGCCGGCAGGCCGCGGCGGCACGCCCCGCCTCCTTACGACACGTTGCCGCGACTGGAGCTCGCTCCGGAGAAATGCGAGCGCCTCGGCCATCGTCACCCCGCTTCCGGGCAGGGGGCCGGCAAGCTCTTCGCCGAGGGCGGCAAGGCGGAGCGTGCTGTCGTGCAGGGCCCGCTGCTCGTCGCCCGTCAGCGTCATCCGGCAGTCCTCGCCCAGCACCTCCCTCAGGATGAAGGCCGAGGTCGTCATCCCCGCCTCCTCCGCCAGGTCCTGCATTGCCCGCCAGTCGGACCGCGGGCAGGTGATGCAGTATTGCCGCGCCATCTCAGCCCTCCCGCCCGTCGACCGCTACCGACGCCTCGGCTTCCTCCACCAGCCGCCGCCAGACGCCGCCCCGGCCCTCGTCCTCGAACCGCATGCGCTCGGCCAGCACGAGAAGGCGCAGGTCCACCAGCGCGCGGCGCTTCAACGCCAGGGGCAGGTCTTCCGTGCTCTCCGCCGCCGGCTCCGCAGGCGCGAGCCCGCGCGAGATCAGGAACTCCGAGGCAGACATGTCCGCCCTGTCGGCGCGGCTTCGGACCAGGCGCCAGTCGCTGTCAGTGGCCATCACCGAGCGCGGTCTCTTCCTGCCGTCATCCGCCGCCATCAAGCCTCTCCCGGCCCGGAACACAGCCGTGACCTACGCCTCTGGACCGTCAACAACAAGAACGATACATCCATGTGATACCCATGTTCATATGGCCTGACCTTCTCCTGTCCGGCTCAATATATGCGCCCAGACAACCACAAGCTCAAGACACTATAAAATCCCCAATACGTTACTGAAAGGCTATTTTCGTCCAATTGCCCTACAAGCATAATGGCGACACAATGTGCTTGCATCGGTCCCCATAATCGCCTATGCTAAGCCAACTTACGAGGAAGGCAGCGCTTCGATCAACAAGAGGTCCCTATAGTCTTGAAGTAGGGTGTCCTTGGCACACCAGGCAGCCCGGCGTGTGCCCCGGCGCCAGGTGGGCTGTGATGCCGGGGAACACCTCGCCGCCGTCCGCGATCCGCTCCGTCTTCGGGAAGAGCCCGAGCTCGCGCACATAGAGCTCCGGCACCACCGTCTCGCCCCAGGGCTCGCCCAGCGCCCAGTCGAGCTCGACCGCGCCGACCGCCACCCGGGCCCTGGGGAACAGCACCCAGTTGACCGCATGGTCGTAATGCGTGTGGGTCAGCAGCAGGTCGGTGATGTCCGACGGCCTGAGGCCGCGCGCGGCAAGCTCCGCCACCAGCAGCTTGCGGTGGCCGAACGCGCCGCAATCCACCAGCGCCAGCCGGTCCCCGTGGCGGATCAGCGCGATGGTGCTCCAGCCGAGCGAGCCGTGACGGACGGATTTGCCCGGAAAGCCGGTGACGAGGATGTCGATCTCCCAGCCGCCGACCGCGAAGGCCGACCCGTTGACCGTCCCCGGAATTTGCTGCGTCATGGCGGCGAGCATAGCCGGCCCGGCAATGAGGACAAGAAGGAGCGGCCCCCCATGAGCGCGGCCCTGAACGGCGTCAGGATCATCGACATGACCCACAACCAGGCGGGCCCCGCCTGCACGCAGGTGCTGGCCTGGCTCGGCGCCGAGGTCATCAAGCTGGAGGAGCCGGGCCGGGGCGAGGCCGCTCGCCGGGCCATGCCCGACATACCGGGCCAGGACGGGCTGTTCTTCCTGGTGCTGAACGCCAACAAGAAGAGCCTGACCCTCAACCTCAAGACCGGGGACGGCAAGGCGCTGTTTAGGAAGCTGATCGCGGAAGTGGACATGCTGGTCGAAAATTTCTCGCCGGGCGCGCTGGACCGGCTCGGCCTCGGCTACGACGTGCTCTCGGAGATCAATCCGCGCCTCATCTACGGCACCATCAAGGGCTTCGGCAGCTACGGGCCGAACTCCGGCTACAAGGCCTTCGAGCCCATCGCGCAGGCCATGGGCGGGGCGATGAGCGTCACCGGCTTTCCCGACAACCCGCCGACCTACACCTGGCCCGCCATCGGCGATTCCGGCACCGGCATGCACCTCGCCATCGGCCTGCTCGCGGCGCTGCAGCAGCGCCATGCCACGGGCAAGGGCCAGAAGGTCGAGGTCGCGATGCAGGAGGCGGTGGTCAACATATTGCGCGTCAGCCTGCGCGACCATCAGCGCCAGGGCATGGTGCAGCCCCGGCGCGGCAACCAGCTCGGCCAGACCGTGCCGGGCACCACCTATCCCTGCGCGCAGGGGGGGCCCAACGACTATGTCTATATTTTCTGCCAGCCGCAGATGTATGAGGGCTTCCGCAGCGTGGTGGACATTCCGGAACTCGACGATCCGCGCTTCGAGACGCCGGCGGGCCGCTGGGAGCACCGCGAGGAATACAACGCGCTGGTCGAGAGCTGGACCCGCCAGCGCAGCAAATTCGAGGTGATGAAGCTGCTCGGCGCCGCCGGCGTGCCCTGCGGGGCCTGCCAGGACACGGGCGAGGTGCTGGCCGACCCGCATCTGCGCGAGCGGGAGATGATCGTGGAGGTCGATTACCCCGGCCGCGGCGCCTACCAGACGGTCGGCTGCCCGATCAAGCTCTCCGACTCCCCCGCCGACATCCGCCGCCCGCCCACCTTGAGCGAGCACACGGACGAGGTGCTGGCCGAACATTGCGGCGTCGACGCCGAAACCGCGGCGCGGCTCAGGGAAGAAGGCGTGATCTGAACAGGCGGCCGGCCCGGATTTCCGGGCTTGACATATCCCCTGTATGTTCTATATTTGTCTCATTCCGGTCCTCGATGGAATGAGGGGGGCAATGACCTGGACCTGACCGTCTGGCGGAAGCGCCACGCAGGCGCTGTTTCCGCGTATCCACCCGGAACAAAACTGCGGCCGGGGCCCGGTCGGCAGGCGGGGGAGGCCCGCGCGCGGCGCCGCGTTGTGGCGCTCGGACCGGCGGCCGGACGGGAGGAACGGCGGTTGCGGGGAGCCGGATCGCACGCCTTTAACCGGGCGTTCGAGGAGGCAGCCGGGGCGCGGCGGAAGGAGGGGCGATAGCGGCGCGTTGTGGCGTTCGGACCGGCGGTAGGCGGCGTAACGGCGTGTCTCGAATTGAGTGTCATGAAGGCCGCGTGGGCGCGGCGGGAGGATGAGCGATGGCGGCGGAATCGACGAACGGACCGGCGGACGCGGCGCTGCGACCGAGAAGGGGCGGCCGTCCGGTCAACGAGGAGCTGCGGGGCCTTGCGGTCGCGGCGGTTCTGGAGCGGGGCATGAGCGCTGAGGCGGTCGCCCGGCATTTCGGGCTGGCGGCGAACAGCGTCCGCCGCTGGATCCGGCAGTTCCGCGAGCGCGGCCATGTGCGGCCGGAGACGATCGGCGGCAGCGACTCGCGGATCGAGCCGGAACGAGAGCGCATTTTCCGCATCCTGGCGGCAAGGCCGACGATTTCGATGTACGGGCTGCGCGACGCGCTCGCCGCCGAGGGGCTGGTCTTCCACGCGACGACGGTCCAGCGCTTCCTGAAACGCCACCGCCTGGAGCGCGAACGCCGCCTCGCCCGCCTCTACCGCAAGCGCAGGGCCGGGCGGCGGTGGAGGTCGTAATGCCGGGCGCGAAGCGGAACGGGCTTGCGGGCCGGGGAAGCACGGGGGAAACGGCGGCGGCGGGCACCGGGAACCGCGCGGCAAACCGCGTTCATGCACAGGCCGCCGCTTCCCCGGAGGGCGAATCGCTGCAATCCTCCGCCGGCGACCATGCAGGGGAGGGAACCGCGATCTGCACGGACGGGCATGGCGGCCGCCGCGGGCCTGCCGCGGACAACGGTCCGGCGCCGGGAGCGCGGAGCGGACAGGCGCGGGCTGCGAAATCCCCGTCCGACGATCTTGCCGCCAGCCTTGCGGGCCGTAAGTTCGGCACGATCCTTGCCGATCCGCCATGGCGCTTCGCCAATCGCACCGGCAAGATCGCCCCGGAACACCGCCGCCTCGACCGTTACGAGACCCTGAGCTTCGATGAGATCGCCGCCTTGCCCGTGGCCGCTCTCTCGGACGAACGCGCGCATTGCTACCTCTGGGTTCCCAACGCGCTCCTGCCCTGGGGGCTCGGCGTGCTGGAAGCGTGGGGCTTCGAGTACAAGACGAACCTGGTCTGGCACAAGGTCCGCAAGGACGGCGGGTCGGACGGGCGCGGCGTCGGCTTCTACTTCCGCAACGTCACGGAGATGATCCTGTTCGGCGTGCGGGGCAAGCACGCCCGCACCCTCGGTCCGGGGCGCAGCCAGGTGAACCTGATCGCCAGCCGGAAGCGCGAGCATTCCCGAAAGCCGGACGAGCAGTATGAGTTGATCGAGGCGTGCAGCTGGGGGCCGTATCTCGAACTGTTCGGGCGCGGGACGCGGGCGAACTGGACGGTCTGGGGCTATCAGGCGGAGCCCGGCTACCGGCCCGACTGGCCGACCTACAGCTACAACTCGGCTTCCCTCTTCCCATGACGGCCGACGCGACGCTCACGCACGGGAGGTCGGCTGGGAGCTGCGATACCGTGCCCCGCTATATCGAGATCGCGCGGGACCGGACCGACGGGTTGCAGGAAGGAACACGGCGGACGCGCCCGATGGGCGAGCCGATCTACGACCCGACCTTATCATTACCCGAGGATAAAATCGAATGAATTTCCGGGAACACCAATCTGCACAAAAGCTCCGAGGCGGGTACTATACTCCCAATGATCTTGCAGCATTTTTGGTTCGGTGGATATCCAACTCCCAACCAATTTCGGTTCTTGAACCTAGCTGTGGTGATGGTGTTTTCTTTCCATACCTCGCTTCTCACCTTAATAATCCCAATATTACAGGCTTTGAAATTAACTCAATTGAAGCAAAAAAATCCTCTGAACAAGCCCTTTCTTCCGGCCTGAACGATGCAACGATCAATAATGCTGATTTTCTCAGTTGGGCAAACTCTGCCTTGCGAGATAGCTCTATTTGTTTCGACGCTGTTGTAGGTAATCCTCCATTCGTTCGCTATCAGTATCTTCCGCCACACTTTCAATCCAATGCAGAAAACATTTTTCGTCAGGAAAACTGTAAATTCACAAAGCACACCAATGCTTGGGTTCCCTTCGTCCTTGCATCGCTTGCTATATTGCGGCCTGGTGGGCGGCTCGCGATGGTGGTGCCATCTGAAATTATTCACGTTAGTCATGCACAGTCTCTACGCACTTATCTAGGCGCCAACTGCTCCCGATTGGTAATCATTGACCCCCAAGAGCTCTGGTTCTCTGGGACGTTACAGGGAGCCGTAATCCTCCTTGCAGAAAAGAAGCGCGATCCTCGCGATTTCTCGGAAGGCGTGGGAATCTACCCGGTTCGAGGACGCGCCTTCGTCGATATGGACCCTGAAGTCTTATTTCAAACCCCTCATGCCATCAATGGTAAAACCGTAGAAGGTAAATGGACCCGAGCACTATTGACCTCCGGAGTTCGAGAACTTCTAGATCTCGTTATAGAAGAGAATCGCGTGGTCCGCTTCGACGACCTCGCCAAGGTCGATGTAGGTATCGTTACCGGTGCAAATAATTTCTTCCTTGTTACTGATGATGTTGTTGACCGTTTTGAATTGCACAAATGGGCTCAACCCATGTTTGGACGAAGTGATCATTGTCCCGGGGTAATCTATGACGAGAAGCAACATTGCGAAAATGCGGCGAAGGGTAAGCCTACGAATTTTCTATGGTTCCAAGATACCAGTGCCGAAGCGGAGCCTCTGGCTAAATCTTACATCACAAGTGGAGAGCATAACCGCCTTCATACTCGATACAAATGCCGTATCCGGACGCCTTGGTATAGTGTCCCCTCGGTCTATTCAACTGAGGTAGGTATGCTCAAGAGATCACATAATATGCCGAGATTAATTCATAACCAATATGGCGCTTTCACTACTGATACCGCTTACCGCATTACCCTCCAAACGATCGATGCGCAGACACTTGTATTCTCTTTTGTCAACGCCCTTACCGCGCTCAGTGCGGAACTCGAGGGGCGTCATTATGGAGGCGGCGTGTTGGAACTTGTTCCATCCGAGATAGAGAAGCTAATCATTCCTATCTCTTCAAACATTCAACCAGAACTGCAAAGCCTAGATACAGCAATTCGTACCAAATCAATTACCGATGTTCTATGCGGCCAAAATCGTCTCATACTAGGAGCAATAGGTCTTGCTACCGGAGAGCAAGATGATTTGATGCAGGAATGGAAAAAAATGCGCGACCGTAGATGCCGAACTTCTGATGGTTCCGATCTTAGTCAATTTCAATGATAAAATTATGCTCTCCTGCCCGATAAAGGTACAGTGTTCGGCCAAGCAGGTCCTCTCGCGCGATAATTGGCTTGATTTCGCCCCAGCGAAGTGCCGACATTGGCTGGCTTTGTTCGAAGCTCCTTGTATTAGTCCTAGTGTCGTGCGTAACGGTTAAATTATACTCGCCGAAATCAATCATGCCAATGATTATCTGGAACACAGCCTCAGCCAATTCCTTCCCTTGAGTTCTTGGATCTGGACGCCAATCCAATTTGTCAAATACCTGTTGTCGGAAGTATATTTGGTGGGCGATGTCTGATGCCCCCTTTTTGAATAGCATTGAACCCGTTGGGGCAGTGTTTGGGCTTGTCGGAATATTTAAGTCGCGTCGCGTCAAGCGTGAACTCTGCCAAACTAACGTCGGTCGGTTTACGTTTGTTGCCGGATAGCCGCGTTCTTCATCCGACGAAGTGCCGGGCCTTCGTTGCACTCTAGCAACATGGCGAACATTCAGTGGCATTCGCGGGATACGATTTGTAGTTGGCCTGCTCGAGAAACCTGTCAGCATCGGCGGCGGCTTCACCGCCTCGTCTGTAATCCGCCCGTCATTTAGGAGATTCTCTATCATGTCGTCTTCATCAACACGGACGACATGCTCTGCGAAATTCTCTACAAGTTGATCCAGTTTACGTTCTAACTCGTCGGCGAGTTGTCGGTGATCTTCGTTGTCAAGTGGAAACGTCAACAGAATGCTGGCTTCGATATTCGATACAAGGCCCCCATATGTGAGATTTGCGCTCCCAATTATCAAGTGCGCTCGAGCAGAATTTCTTGCAAAGTACACCTTGGGATGAAATATTGTTGAGCGGGATCCTGTATCGACAACGAATAATTCGCAATCCGTGATTAAACAGCGTCGAAGCGCTTGAGCAGAAGTTATTCCATTTCGGATACCGATTATGAGTCGCGTAACACTATTGAGGTTGGAAAGCCATTCTTCTACCAAGGCTACACCCGCTTCATTTGCGAATGCGACGCTAATGATTACCCGCTCAGGTTCTTCAATCGCAAAAACTTCCTTAATCGCTTCGAAGTGGTTGTCGTGTGTCACACCCTGAAGAATTATCATATTGGAGTTTCCGACAAAGGTGGCCTTCACCCCCGCCGCGCAATCGCCCAGCCGGTCTCCGCGAGCTGCCGGGCCTTGGCGCCGCGTTGGACGGCGTCGGGGGAGCTGGCGTTGCCGTCCAGGCCGCGCTTGTAGACGCCCTGACTGATGGCGGCGAGGCGGAAGAGGGAGAAGGCGAGGTAGAACGGCCAGTCGGGGATGCCGCCGCGGCCCGTGCGCTGGCAATAGGCGGTGACATAGTCCTCCTCGGACGGGATGCCGGTCTCCGCATGGTCCATGTCGCCGAGGAAGCCGCGCACGTCGTCGCCCGAGTGGTAGGGCAGGCAGTTGTAGGCGAGGTCGGAGAGCGGGTTGCCGAGCGTGCCGAGCTCCCAGTCCACCACCGCCAGCACGCGCGGCTCCGCCGGGTGGAGGATCATGTTCTCCAGCCGGTAGTCGCCGTGGACCACCGTCGTCTCGTCGTCGGCCGGCATGTTCTCGCCGAGCCAGGCGGCGAGATTGTCCATCTCCGGGATCTCGTCGGTCTTGCTCATTTCGTACTGGCCGCCCCAGCGGCGCACCTGCCGGGCCATGTAGCCGCCCTCGCGCCCGTAGCCCTCCAGCCCGACGGCGCGGAAATCGACATTGTGGAGCGCGGCGAGCGCGGCGTTCATGGCGTCATAGGCGGCGGCGCGCTCGGCCGGGGCCATGTCCGGCAGCATGAGGTTGCGCGCCACCCGGCCCTCGACATGCTCCATGATGTAGAAGGCGCGGCCGATCACCTCCTCGTCCTCGCAGAGCGCCCAGGCGCGCGCCACCGGCACCTCCGTCTCCGCGAGCGCCGAAATCACCCGGAACTCGCGGTCCACCGCATGGGCCGAGGGCAGCAGCTTGCCGGGCGGCTTCTTGCGCATGACATAGCGCCGGCCCCCGCCGTCCTCCAGCAGGAAGGTCGGGTTCGACATGCCGCCCCGGAACTGCGAGACCCGGAGCGGCGGCGCGAAGCCGGGCACCTCGCTCGCCATGAAGCCGGCGAGCCGGTCCTCGGGAAAGCGGTGTTGCTCCAGCACCGGGGCGGCGCTGGCGGTGGTGGTGACGGCTGGCTCGGCGGTCGTTGGGGCGGTCATCGGCGGCATGGCTCCTTGGCGCTCCGGAGACTAGCGCCCGGACCGATTCCCCGGCAAGCAGGCCGCACCGGCCCTCAGCCCTGCCGCAGGCGCACATCTCGCCCCGGTTTGCGCAGGATATGCCCGTCGACCCGCCTGCGGCGCACTCCGCTAGGGCCGGGATAGCGGCGGGGCGGACAAGTCCGTCATCCCGCGTAGCGGCGCCAGCCGCATATCGAGAGACCCTCCGCGAAGTGTCATGGAATGTCATGTTCTGTCATGCGCGCTGCCGGAAATGTCATGTTTTGTCATGCGGGGCCGTTTCCGCCGAGCTGCGGCGAGGGTTTCGGCGGCGGGATCGGTTTCGGTCATGCGTGCCTCCTTTCAGGCAAAGGGCGGGACGGAGCGTCCCTGTTTTGCGCGCGTTTCGCGTGCGGGCGCGGGCGGGTGTCGGCGCCGGCGCGGTTCGCGCACCTGATTGCGCGCGCGAGACGGCGCACGCACCTCTCGCGCTTGCTCACGCCGGGGGCTTTTTCGGCCCCCAGCCGGTCGCTTTCTGCAGAAACCCCGAAAGGCGGCCCCGGGAGCCGCCTCTCTCTACTTTCATCATACACCATACCGCCAAATGTCAAGTCCCTCCGGGAACAAAAAATGAAAATGCAGGGCATTGCACCGGCGGTCGTTGGTATAAATCCCTATTGTTCCCTGAGACCGCTGAGCACGGCGCCGGCGAGGTAGAGCGAGCCGGCGATCAGCACCGGGCGGGCGGGGCCGAGGCGTTCGAGGGCGGTTTCCACATCCGGCGCGGCCGAGGCGTCCATGCCGGCGGCGCGCGCTGTCGCGGCCAACGCTTCGGCGGGCACGGAAGCCGCGCTGCCGGGCACGGGCACTGCCACCGTCCGCTCGACATGCGGCGCCAGTGCGGCCAGGAAACGGTCGCGGTCCTTGGTGTCCAGCATGCCGACGACGAGGTCGAAGCGCTCCGGCCGCCCGGACAGCCAGTCCGCCAGCACCCGCCCCGCCGCCGGGTTATGGCCGCCGTCGAGCCAGATTTCAGGCGCTTCGGAAAGCCGCTGCAGCCGCGCCGGCCAGCTTGCGCTTTCAAGGCCACGAACCAGCGCCGCCTCCGGGAGATCGAAGCCTTCGAGGCAGGCAAGCGCCAGGCCTGCATTGCCCGCCTGGTGGGCGCCGGCGAGACCGAGCTTCGGCAGGGCGAGCGTCATCCCGCGTCCGTGGTACACGCCCTCCGACACCCGCCAGTCGTCATGGACGGGCGCACCCGCCTCCGCCGCCTTCGCCAGGATGACCGCCCTCGCCTCCTCCTCCTGAGGGGCGAGCACCAGCGGCACGCCGGGCTTGACGATGCCCGCCTTCTCGCCGGCGATTTCCGCCAGCGTCTCGCCGAGGAACTGCGTGTGGTCGCGGGCGACCGGGGTTATCGCCGTCACCGCCGGGCGCTCGACGACGTTGGTGGTATCGAGACGGCCTCCGAGCCCGACTTCCAGCAGCAGGACATCCGCAGGCGCGCGGGAGAAGGCGAGGAACGCCGCCGCCGTGGTGATCTCGAAGAAGGTGATCGGACGGCCTTCGTTCGCCCGCTCGCACTCCTCTAGCAGCGCCAGAAGCTCACCGTCCGGGAGCGTCTCGCCGGCCACGGTGATGCGCTCGTTGAACCGCACGAGGTGCGGCGAGGTATAGGCATGCACGCGCCGCCCCGCCGCCTCCAGCATCGCGCGCATGAAGGCGACGGTCGAACCCTTGCCGTTGGTGCCGGCGACATGGATGACGGGCGGCAGGCGGCGCTCCGGGTTCCCCAGCCGCTCCAGAAGCCGCAATACCCGGTCAAGCTTGAGGTCGATCAGCTTGGGATGCAGCGCCGTCAGCCGCGCCAGCACCGGGTCGAGCGCGGTCAACCCTCGATCTGCTCCGGGCCGGTCCTGCCGGCATCGTTCGCCGCCGCCGCTTCGACAATCTCCGGATCGGGCAGCAGGGCCGCGCCATCCAACTCGGCCGGCGGGGGCTTCGGCTGCATGAGCATGGAAAGCAGCCGGCCGAGCGTGTCGCGCAGCTCGCGCCGATGCACCACCATGTCGATGATGCCGTGGTCGTGAAGATATTCCGCGCGCTGGAAGTTCTCCGGCAGGGTTTCCCGAATCGTCTGCTGGATGACGCGCTGCCCGGCAAAGCCGATGGCCGCGCCCGGCTCCGCAATGGCGACATCGCCCAGCATGGCGAAGGAGGCCGAGACGCCGCCCGTCGTCGGGTCCGTCAGCAGCACGATATAGGGCAGACCCGCTTCCTTGACCTCGGAAACCGCAATGGTCGTGCGCGGCATCTGCATCAGCGACAGGATGCCCTCCTGCATCCGGGCGCCGCCCGACGCCGTCACCGCGATCAGCGCGGCCCGCTGCACGACCGCCAGCCGCGCCGCGGCCAGGAACGCCTCCCCGACGGCAATCCCCATGGAACCGCCCATGAAAGCGAAATCGAGCAGCGCCGCCACGGCGGGCTGGTCGTCGATGGTGCCGTGCGCCACGCGCATGGCGTCCTTTGTCTGCAACTGTGCCTGGGCGTCCCTCAGCCGGTCGGTATAACGCCGCCGGTCGCGGAATTTGAGCGGATCGACGGGCGCGTCCGGCAGCTCGATGGTCTCGTAGATGCCGTGGTCGAACAGCATGCCCAGGCGGGCCGCCGCATCGAGGCGCATGTGATGGTCGCAATGCGGGCAGACATTGATTCGCTCGTGCAGCTCGCGATGGAAGATCATCTGGCCGCAATTGTCGCATTGCAGCCAGAGGTTCTCCGGCACGTCCGTCTTGCGCACAAGGCTGCGCAGCCGGGGCCGGACGAATTCGGTCAGCCAGTTCATGTGCGCGCTCCCGCAACGCCGCCGGCAAGCTCCCGGGCCAGTCCGTTCACCCGGTCCAGCATGTCCGGGCCGCCCGCGCCTATCTCGCGGACGAGCGCCGACCCGACGACCGCCCCGTCGGCGATGCGGGCCACGGCGCTTGCCTGCTCGGCCGTGTTGATTCCGAATCCGACCGCGACCGGCAGATCGGTGAAGCGGCGCAGGCGGTCGACGGCGAATTGCACATCTGCCATGGTCGGCGAGCGCGTCCCCGTGATGCCGGCGATCGAGACGTAATAGACGAAGCCGCTCGCGCGCTCGAGGACGAACGGGAGGCGCTCCTCGTCCGTGGTCGGCGCGACAAGGCGGACGATGTCGAGGCCGGCGCGCTCCACCGGGCCGCGCAGTTCGTCCTCCTCCTCGGGCGGCAGATCGACCGTAATCAGCCCGTCCACGCCCGCGGCCTTCGCATCCACGGCGAAACGCTCCGCGCCATAGCGGTAGATCGGGTTGAAATAGCCCATGAGGACAATGGGCATCTCGTCGTCCTCCGACCGGAAGGCCCGCACGAGGTCGAGGACGCGCTTCGTTGTCATGCCCGCTGCCAGAGCCCGCGCGCCGCCCGCCTGGACCGTCGGCCCGTCCGCCATCGGGTCGGTGAACGAAATGCCGATCTCAAACAGGTCCGCCCCCGCCTTCGCCAAGCCTCGCAGAATGGCGAGGCTGGTGTCGAAATCCGGGTCGCCGCCGCTGACAAAGGGCATAAAGGCCGCGCGGTCCGCCTTCCGCAGGGCCTCGAAGCGCGCCGCAATCCGGCTCACAGCTCGATTCCCAGCGCTTCGCCGACGCTGAAGACATCCTTGTCGCCGCGACCGCACATGTTCATCACCAGGATATGGTCCCGGGGAAGGTCGGGCGCCGTGCGGATCACCCAGGCGAGCGCGTGCGCCGGTTCGAGCGCGGGGATGATGCCTTCCAGACGGGCGCAAAGCTGGAAGGCCTCCAGCGCTTCCGCGTCCGTCGCCGACATGTATTCCGCGCGCCCTGCATCCTTGAGCCAGGCGTGCTCCGGCCCGATTCCGGGGTAGTCGAGGCCGGCCGAGATCGAATGCGCGTCCGTAATCTGGCCGTCGTCGTTCTGGAGCAGATAGGTGCGGTTGCCATGCAGAACGCCCGGCGAGCCGCCGGTGAGGGAAGCCGCATGCTCGCCGCTCTCCAGACCGTGCCCCGCCGCTTCCACCCCGACAATGCGGACATCCGGGTCGTCGAGGAAGGGGTGGAACAGGCCAATGGCGTTCGACCCGCCGCCGATGCAGGCGACCACTGTGTCCGGCAGCCGGCCCTCGGCCTCCGCGATCTGCGAGCGCGCCTCGTCGCCGATGACGCACTGGAAGTCCCGCACCATCTCCGGATAGGGCGCCGGCCCGGCGGCCGTGCCGATGATGTAGAAGGTGTCGTGGACATTGGCGACCCAGTCGCGGAGCGCCTCGTTGAGGGCGTCCTTGAGGGTGCGCGAGCCGCTCTCGACCGCTCTCACCTCCGCGCCGAGCAGGCGCATGCGGAAGACGTTGGGCGCCTGCCGGTCGATATCGACGGACCCCATATAGACCGTGCAGGGCAGGTCGAACCGGGCGCAGACCGTCGCCGCCGCCACGCCGTGCTGCCCCGCCCCGGTCTCCGCGATGATCCGGGTCTTGCCCATGCGCCGGGCGAGCAGGATCTGGCCGAGGCAATTGTTGATCTTGTGCGAGCCGGTGTGGTTCAGCTCGTCGCGCTTGAAGTAGATCTTCGCGCCGCCCAGATGCGCGGTCAGCCGCTCGGCGAAATAGAGCGGGCTCGGTCGGCCGGTATAGTGCTTGTGGAACCGGCCCATCTCCTCGTGGAACGCCGGATCGTTCTTCGCCTCCTCATAGGCGGCGCCGACCTCCCGGATGAGCGGCATCAGCGTCTCGGCCACATAGCGGCCGCCATAAAGGCCGAAATGGCCCCGTTCGTCCGGTCCCAGGCGGTAGCTGTTGGCGGCGGTGTCGGGACTCATCGCGTTCGTTCCCCGGGTCGCGCAATCGCGCCGGACCATACGCGCGCCGGCCGCGAAATCAAAGCGTTGCCGCCTTCTCCAGAAAGGCCCGAACCAGCGCCGGGTCCTTGACTCCGCGGCGCCGTTCGACGCCGGACGACAAATCGATCATGCGCGCCCCGGAGATTCGCACCGCCTCCTCCACATTGCCGGCCGTCAGGCCTCCGGACAGCATCCACGGCAGGTCCGGCAGGGGAGCGGCCAGCAAGGACCAGTCGAAGGCCCGCGCGTTGCCGCCCGGAAGCCGTGCACCCCTGGGAGGGCGCGCGTCGAACAGAAGGCAGTCCGCGGCGCCCTCGAAAGCGAAGGAAGCCTGGACATCCGCCTGCCCCGCGACAGGCACGGCCTTCCATACCTTGCGCCCGAACCTGGTGCGAAGCTCGGCGACCCGCTCGGGCGTTTCCCGGCCGTGCAGCTGCAGCACGTCGAGCCCGGACGCCTCCGCCGCCCGACCGATGGCCTCGTCGTCGGCATCCACGAACAGCCCGACCTTGAGCATGCCGGACGGAACAGCGGACGAGAGCAGGGCCGCGGCATCCGGCGATATTTCCCGCGGGCTTCCGGAGACGAAGGCGAAGCCGACCGCCGCCGCGCCGCCTTCCACGGCGCTTTCCAGCACCTCCCGGTCCCGGATTCCGCAAATCTTGACCCGGACAGGCATCAGGAAGCGGCGGGCAGCACCGCGCTCTTTCCGGTCTCTCGCGCGGACGGCGCCTGCTTGCGGCCTCCTGTCCGCATCGCCTCCCGGCGAAGGCGGCGGCTGCGCGCCCTGCCGCCCGCTATTCTGGCAAACATCCAGCCCGCAATCAGGCCGGCCGCAAGCGGGCCCAACACGATCAGGTAAACCGGCAGCGTTACGGTCGATCCAACCGGGAAAATACCGATGGCAACTTCGTGCATGTTCTCGACAGCAAAGAGGGCGGCGACCAATGCAATCGCCAGAATGCAAGCTGCCCGGATAAACGCCACGACAGGCCAGCCTTTACTCCGAATCCCGGTTCAGCCGTTCACGCAGCCGCTTCCCGGCTTTGAAAGCCGGCAGTTGTTTCGTGTCCACGCTCACCGGGGCGCCGGTTGCAGGGTTGCGTCCGATGCGCGAGTGTCTCTCCTTGGTCCAAAATGCCCCGAACCCCCGCAGTTCGACGCGGTCTCCCCGCGATAATGCACCGGAAATTTCTTCAAAAAAGGTCACGACTAATTTCACCGCATCGTTATATGCTAATTCGGGATTTCGTTCCGCTATCCGTCTGATGAGTTCCGAACGTGTCATTTACAAACCCTCATCGCCAGCAAATACTAACGGAACGCAGGATGCCAAACAGCTATCAGCCCGTCAAGCAAAAGACCTTGCGTAACTGTACTTTTCCCGAATAGACGACCGGCAATCCGCTCCAGCCAGCCCGCATCGCGTTCCGGGTCCCGGTCGATTGCGGCGAGGCCGCGCCCGACGCCGTGTTCCTCCGCCAGCCAGTCTCGCGCCGCAGCCTCTCCTCCGATGGCGTCCACGAGACCGTTCCCGACGGCCGACCGCCCCGTGAAGACGCGCCCGTCCGCCAGAGCAAGCACCTCCCCGCGGCTGAGCGGGCGGCGCTCGGCCACCATGTCGACGAACATGGCGAATATCTCATCCACAAGCGCCTGGGCGGCGGCACGGCCGGCCGGCGTCAGCCGTTCGACGGGGTTGGGCACCGTCTTCAGCGGCCCGCTGCGCACGACATCCACGCCGATGCCGAGCGTTTCGAGCAACCCGGCGACCTGCGGCGCCTGGAGAATGACGCCTATGGAGCCCGTCAGAGTCGCATTGCGCGCGAAGATGCGGTCTGCGCCGATAGCGACCAGATAGGCCCCCGACGCGGCCGTTGCGCCCATGATGGCCACGACCGGTTTTGCGGCGCCGACTTTCCTCAACGCCGCATAGAGAGCCTCAGCCCCGGCTGCGGTTCCTCCGGAACTGTCGATGAAGACCAGAAGCGCCTTCGCCCGGTCGTCCGCGGCGATTTCTTCAATCCGCCGCCGCAGCGCGCCGTCGTCGCGGATGAACCCTTCCACATGGACGCGCGCCACATGGTCTTCGCCGACGGCGACGGGGCCTGCGACGCGATACAGCAACACAGCCAGCGCCGCCGCCGCAGCAATCAGCGCCGCGAACCGCCAGATGCGCAGTTGGCGCTTCAGCCTGGCGCGATGAAGCCGGATCGCCGGGATAGCGGCCATTCGGGACCGCCGCCCGGCCTAGTTGTCCGTGTCTTCGTTCTCGTCCTGCTGCGCCCGGTTGCGGAGCGCCGCCCCGAGGATATCGCCGAGGCTGGCGCCGCTGTCGGACGAGCCGAACTGTTCCATCGCCGAGCGTTCTTCGTCGATCTCCAGGGCCTTGATCGAGAGCTGTATGCGCCGCCCGGCCTTGTCCACCTGGGTGATCTTGGCGTCGAGGCGCTCCCCGACGGCGAACCGGTCCGGACGCTGCTCGGAACGCTCCCGTCCGAGCTCGCCGCGCCGGATGATGCCTGTCAGATCGCCCGGCAGCGACACCTCGAGGGCGTTCTCCAGCACGGCCGCCACGGTCACCGTCATGACCGAGCCGCGCCGTACGCCGCCGCCGCGCGGGCCGCTGCGGGTCGCGCTTTCGAACGGATCCTCGGAGAGCTGCTTGATGCCGAGGCTGATGCGCTCCTTTTCGACATCCACGTCCAGCACCTTCGCCTGGACCGTGTCGCCCCGGGAGAAGTCCTGCACCGCATCGTCGCCCTGCCGGCCCCAGGCGAGGTCGGAGAGATGGACCATGCCGTCGATATCGCCCGGAAGGCCGACGAACAGGCCGAACTCGGTGATGTTCTTGACCTCGCCCTCGACCGTGCTGCCGAGCGGGAACTGCTCCAGGAAGCTGTCCCAGGGGTTGGCCTGGGTCTGCTTGATGCCGAGGCTGATGCGCCGCTTCTCCAGGTCGAGGTCGAGGATGCGGACATCCACTTCCTGGCTGGTGGACACGATCTTGCCGGGATGGACGTTCTTCTTGGTCCAGCTCATCTCCGAGACATGGACGAGCCCTTCGACGCCCGGCTCCAGCTCCACGAACGCGCCATAGTCCGTGATGTTGGTAACGCGCCCGCGATAGTTCGCGCCCACCGGATATTTGAGCGCCACGCCCTCCCACGGATCCACCTGCAACTGCTTCATGCCGAGCGAAATGCGCTGGGTTTCGAGGTTGAAGCGGATGACCTGGACCTCGACCGTCTGGCCGATATTGAGGGCCTCGCTCGGATGGTTGATGCGGTGCCAGGCGATGTCGGTGACATGGAGCAATCCGTCCACGCCGCCGAGGTCGATGAAGGCGCCGTAATCGGTGATGTTCTTGACGACGCCGTTCAGCACCTGGCCCTCGCGCAGATTGGCGATGAGCTCGTTGCGCGCCTCGGCCCGGCTCTCCTCCAGCACGGCGCGCCGCGAGACGACGATATTGCCGCGCGAGCGGTCCATCTTGAGGATCAGGAAGGGTTGCGGCGCGCCCATCAGCGGCCCGATGTCGCGCACCGGGCGAATATCGACCTGGCTGCCGGGCAGGAAGGCGACGGCCCCGGAAAGATCGACGGTGAACCCGCCCTTCACCTTGCCGAAGATGACGCCGGAGACCTTGTCGCTGTCCTTGAACGCGCTTTCCAGATGGCTCCAGGCTTCCTCGCGCTTGGCCTTGTCGCGGCTGAGCACCGCTTCGCCGTTCTTGTCCTCGAGGCGCTCCACATAGATCTCGACCTCGTCGCCGGTCGCGATTTCCGCCGGCCGGCCGGGCGTCGCGAATTCCTTGAGGGGCACGCGCCCTTCCGCCTTGAGCCCGACATCGATCAGCGCCATGTCGTTCTCGACCGCGATGACCCTGCCTTTGACGACCGTTCCTTCGAAGCCCTTCGTCGCTTCCAGCGACTCTTCCAGCAGGGCTGCGAAGTTTTCCTTTTCGGCGCCTGCCGCGCCGGTTTCGGCAAGAGAAGTAGCCATTCGGCTGCCGCGTTCCTTTCCAACTGCAAACCGGCCCGCCGCTTGCAATCATCGCCGCAAGGCAGGCCAATTCCTTCCTTATTGTCCGTCCGGGCCCGACCCGCGTTCCAATTCCGCGAGACGCTCATTCGCCAACAGAAAAGCCCGTTGAAAAACCGCATCCGGGGTCATGCCCGTCGTGTCGATCTCAACGGCGTCTTCCGCCGGCCGCAATGGCGCAGCCTGCCGGGCGCGGTCTCTCGAGTCGCGCTCGGCAACTTCGGCCAGAACCTGCGGCAACATATGCGTTTCCCCCCGGGACCGCAACTCTTGCAGCCGGCGGCGCGCCCGCTCTTCCAGACCGGCGGTCACGAACAGCTTCAGTTCCGCCTCCGGGCAGATGACGGTACCGGTGTCGCGTCCGTCCAGCACGGCCCCCGGAGGCGTCTCGGCCACCCGCCGCTGGAAGGCGAGCAGGGCGCTTCTCACCGCCGGCAGCGCCGCCACGCGGGAGGCCGCATCGCCAACCTCCTCGCTGCGCAGGCCGGGGGCTTCCAGCGCAGCAGGGTCCAATGCCTGCGCATGCGCGGCGGCCTCCCCGGCATCGTTGGGGTCGCCGCCTGCATCCAGCACCGATTTCGCAACGGCGCGGTAGAGCGCGCCCGTGTCGAGATAGACATAGCCGAGCGCAGCCGCGAGACGGCGGGCCAGGGTTCCCTTGCCGGCCGCAGCCGGCCCGTCGATGGCGACGATCACGCCTCGATCGCCGCGCCGAGGCCGTTCATCAGCCCGACGAAGCCGGGGAAGGAGGTCGCCACCGGCGCGATGTCGTCGATCCGCACGGCCTCGCGCGCTCCCATGCCCAGCACCAGGAACGCCATGGCGATGCGGTGGTCCAGCCGGCTTGCTATCCCGACGCCGCCCTGCGGCCGCCCGCCCTCGACTTCCAGCGTGTCGGCGCTCTCCCGCACCGCGACGCCGCAGGCCGCAAGCCCGGCCGCCATCGCGCCAAGGCGGTCGCTTTCCTTGACGCGCAATTCGGCGAGGCCGGACATGCGCGTCGTTCCCCCGGCGAACGCGGCGACGACCGCGAGGACGGGGAACTCGTCGATCATGCTCGGGACGCGCTCCGGCGGCACATCGACGGCGGAGAGCGGGCGCCAGGCCACCGTAATGTCGCCGACCGGCTCGCCGCCCTCGACGCGCTCATTGGCGACGGCGATGCCCGCGCCCATTTCGCGGAGCGTCTCGACCAGCCCGATGCGGCCCGGATTGAGGCCGACACCGGTCACGGTCACGCGGGAGCCGGGCAGGATGGCGGCTGCTGCGAGCGGGAAGGCCGCCGACGAAATGTCTCCCGGCACCGAGACGGCGCGCGCAACGAGCTCCGGCTCGCCGGCGACCCGCACGACGCCGCCCTCCTCCCGCTGCACGCATGCACCGAAATGCCGCAGCATCCGCTCGGTATGGTCGCGGGTGGGCGAAGGCTCCACGACCACCGTCTCGCCCGGCGTGTTGAGGCCGGCCAGCAGCACCGCGGATTTGACCTGCGCCGAGGCGACGGGCAGCTCGTAGCGCACCGGCACCGGCGCACCCGCGCCGACGACCGTAAGCGGCAGCCTGCCGTCGGCCCGGCCGTGGAAGGCGGCGCCGAACCTAGACAGCGGTTCGCTTACCCGTCGCATGGGACGGGACCTGAGCGAGGCGTCTCCGGTCAGGGTCGCTGTCAGCCTGTGCGTCGCCAGCAGGCCGAGCAGGAGGCGCGCCGCGGTGCCGGAATTGCCCATGTCGAGCACGTCTTCGGGCTCCACCAGTCCGCCGACTCCACGGCCATGCACCTGCCAGCGGCCGGGCCCCGTGCGTTCCACCTCCACGCCGAGCCCGCGCAGTGCGGCGGCGGTCGCCAGCACGTCCTCGCCTTCGAGCAGCCCGTCGATCTTCGTCTCGCCGACCGCAACGCCTGCGAGCATCAACGCCCGGTGCGAAACCGACTTGTCGCCCGGCGCACTCACCTCTCCTTCAAGGGCGGAGCAGGGGTGTGAAACCGCGCCGCCAGTCCCGGTCACCGATCCGTCCTCCAGATTTGTTTCCCGGTTGCGTCGAATTCGTTTTGACACTCCGCCGGCCTTCTGGCAAACGCTCGCCGCTTTCGCTTTGTTCACTTTCCGGAGACTGCCCGTGGCCCGTGCGACTCTCGGCAGCAAGCGTATCTGTCCCTCATGCAACGCCAAGTTCTACGACCTCGGACGAGACCCTGCGATCTGCCCGGAATGCGGGGCGCAGCACCCGCAGGCGAATTTCCTGAAACCCCGCCGCGTCAAACCGCCCGCCCCGCGCGCCGCGCCGAAGAAGCCTGTGCCGAAGGAAGAGGACGCGGACGATATCGCGCTCGACGACGAGGACGAGGACGACGAAGCCGTGGACGACCTGGACGACGATGACGACGATCTCGGCGATGTCGTTTCCACCGGGGCCAAGAAGGACGGGCAGGACGACGGCTGAACAGCCGGCGCGGGCTTGCCGCCGGCCGGCGGCCGGGACTATATTGCGGGCAGTCGGCCTGCCGGCCGCAGGCTTGCGCGGCGCGCGAACGCCTTGGGGGGCCATAGCTCAGCTGGGAGAGCGCTTGAATGGCATTCAAGAGGTCAGGGGTTCAAATCCCCTTGGCTCCACCACCCCATCCGAAAGGCCCGGCCGAGCGCCGGGCCTTTTGCCGATGAGCCCGGGCGGCGGAGCTTGAAAGCGCCGGCATGCCCCGCCGGTTCGTAGCCGCCGCGCCGCTGCGCCTGCTGTCCCGAAAACGCTTCCGGCGCGCCTGGACGGCGGGAGCGCTGGCGGGGGCCGTACGCTGGCTGGAAGTGCTGGCCGTGGGCTGGTTCATCGTCGAGGAAACGGGCTCGCCGATGGCGGTCGCGCTGGTGCTGTTTCTCCGCCAGACGCCGATGTTCCTGCTGGGCGCCTTCGCGGGCGCAATCTCGGAACGAGGCGACCGCCGGGTAATCCTGCTCGCCGCTTTCACCGCCATGACCGCGATCATGGGGTTGCTGGCCGTTCTTGCCTTCCTCGGCTGGCTGACCGTCTATCACGTCGCGGCCGGGGTCTTTTGCAGCGGGGTGATCTGGGCGCTCGACTTCCCGGTCAGGCGCACCATGCTCGGGGAGCTCGCCGGACCGTCGCGCTTCGGCACCGCCATGGCCCTGGACAGCGCGACCACCAACCTTACCCGGATGCTGGGGCCGCTCGCCGGCGGCGCTCTGATGCTCACCATCGGCATATCGGGCGCCTACCTGGCCAGCGTGGCCTGTTTCGGCGGCGCTGCATTGCTGCTGCTTTTCACATCCTACCGGAGGCCGGCGGCGCCGCCCGCCGGCAGGGGCATCTTCGTCGATGTCCGCGATGCCTTCGCCTATCTGCCGCACGCGCCGGTGGTTCTGGGCACGGTCCTGTTGACCGTGATGATGAATGTCTTCGGCTTCCCTTACCTCAACATGATCCCGGTTATCGGCAAGGACGAACTCGACCTCGACGCGCTCGCGACCGGCTCGCTGATGTCTGCGGAAGCGGCGACGGCCCTGGCTACGGCGCTGGTCATCGCCGCCCTCGTCCGGCCGCGCCACTTCCTGCGTCTCTATGTCGTTTCAGGTGCGGCGTTCCTTGCATGCGTCATCGGCTTTTCCTTCACCCCCGGCTATCCCGAGGCCATGGCCGTGTTGCTGGCGAGCGGTATCGGCTTTGCGGGCTTCTCGGCCATGCAGGGCACGCTGATCCTTCACAGCGCCGCGCCGGCGATCCGCGCGCGCGTCATGGGAGTGATGACCGTCGCCATCGGCGCGGGCGGGCCGGTCGGCACGCTGCATGTCGGGTTCATGGCGGAGCATCTGGGCGCCCAGACGGCCGTCGGGATCATGGCTGCCGAAGGTCTTGCCTGCATGGCGCTCGCGCTGCTCGCCATCCCTGCGCTCCGGCCCTGGCGGGCCCCTGAGACGCCATGAGCGCGCGACTTTCCTAATCCGGGCTTGAAGCGCATTATGCGCCGCGACCTGCCAGCAAGGACCCCGATCTCCATGCCCGCCCCGCTCCGCTTCGGCATCTTCCTCGCCCCCTTCCACCCGGTGAACGAGAACCCGACCGCCTGCCTCGACCGGGACATGGAGCTGATCGAGCATCTGGACCGGCTCAACTACCACGAGGTGTGGGTCGGCGAGCACCATTCCGGCGGTTTCGAGATCATCGCCTGCCCGGAACTGTTCATCGCGGCGGCCGCCGAGCGGACCCGGCACATCCGTCTCGGCACGGGCGTCGTCTCGCTGCCCTACCACCATCCCTTCGCGCTTGCGGACCGGATGGTGCAGCTCGACCACATGACGAAGGGGCGCGCCATGTTCGGCGTCGGGCCGGGCGCGCTCGCGGGCGACGCCTTCCGCATGGGGATCGACCCGCGCGAGCAGCGCCGCATGATGAACGAGGCCCTCGACGCGCTGATGGCGCTGCTCCGGGGCGAGCGCGTCTCGATGAAAACGAACTGGTTCGAACTTCGCGAGGCGCAGCTCCAGATGCCGAACTACAGCTGGCCGCACATGGAAATGGCGGTGGCCTGCGCGCGTTCGCCTGCCGGCGGACTGGCGGCGGGCAAGCACGGGCTCGGCATGCTCTCCATCGGCGGCACCTCGCCCGAGGCGCTGGAGGCGCACGCGAACAACTGGAAACTCTGCGAGCGGGCGGCGGGCGAGAACGGCAAGGCGGTGGACCGCGGGAACTGGCGCATCGTCACCCTGGCCCATATCGCCGAGACGCGCGAGCAGGCGTACCGGAACGTCGAATTCGGCCTGGAACTCTGGGCCCAATATTTCCGCGAAATCGCGACCTTCCCGATCGTGCCGCCGGAGATCGACGATCCGATCGCCTATCTGACGGAAAACCGCATGGCGGTCATCGGCACGCCGGACGACATGATCGAGCATATCGAGCTTCTGCAGGAGGGCTCGGGCGGCTTCGGCGCCTTCCTGGAGCTTGCGCACAACTGGGCCGACTTCCCGGCGACCAAGCGCCATTTCGAGCTGGTGCAGCGCTATGTGATGCCGCATTTCCACGGCTCGAATGCGCTGCGGCGCGAGTCCTACGACTACAGCCACGAGAACCGCGAACTTTTCGTCGGCACCGCCGCGGAAGCCATCGCCGCCGAAATCGCCAGGGAAGAAGCCCGCAAGGCCGCGGCGGAGTAATACCAACGGCTTCGACTTGGGACTCATGTCTTCTTCTCGTCATGCCCGGACTTGTTCCGGGCATCCATGCGGCCGCTTGGCCGGACGGAAACGGTTGAGGGAGATGCCCGGAACAAGTCCGGGCATGACGGAAGGGGGGCGATCGGGCGGTGGGCGTCGAATCTGTCATGGGTTCCGGTCAACGACCGCTGGTATAAGGCGGGCCGAAAGCCGGTCATCGCCGGGAGGCGTGGCATATGGCCAGGAAGCACGAGAATTACAGGGAAGACGTCCCCGGCAGGGCGAATGTCGCGGATACGCCGGAACGGCTGGCCTATTACGACGAACTGGACGGTCTCGACGCCGGCGCCTTGTGGACGGTCGCCAACAGGATCGAACCCTGGGAGCCCGTCTCGCAATCCGTCCCTGTCGTCTGGCGTTACCGCGACCTTCGCGACCATGTGTTGCGGTCCCTCGACCTGGTGACGCCCGAAGAGGCGGGCCGCCGGGTCGTCTATCTCAACAATCCCGGCCGCACCGATGTGGCGGCGGCGGTGGGCTGGATCTATGCCGGGCTGCAGGTGATGAACCCGGGCGAGGCAGCGAGCGCGCACCGACACTCGGCCTCCGCGATCCGCTTCATCATGGAGGGCGAAGGCGCCTACACGGTCGTGGACGGCCACAAGATGACGCTAGGCAGGAACGACTTCGTGCTGACCCCGAACGGCACCTGGCACGAGCACGGGGTCGAGGCGTGGGGCAGCCCCTGCATCTGGCAGGACGGCCTGGACATCCCGTTCGTCAACGCCATGGAGGCGAATTTCTACGAAGTGCATCCCGATCTGGCCCAGGCCGTGGCATACGAGGTGGACGATGTGACCGGCGCCTGGGGCAATCCCGGGCTGACCCCTGGCGGCGGCGCCTGGACGAAGGGATATTCGCCCCTGTTCAAATATGAGTGGCGGCGAACTTACGAGGCGCTCCGCAACTACGCCGAATGCACCGACGGCTCGCCCCATGACGGCGTGCTGATGGAATATGTGAACCCGGCGACCAACGGGCCGGTGATGCAGACGATGGGCGCCAGCATGCAATTGCTGCGGCCGGGCGAGCGCACGCAGGCGCACCGCCACACCGGCAGCTTCCTCTATCAGTGCGCGAAGGGAAGCGGCCATTCGGTCATCGACGGCAGGCGCTTCGACTGGTCCGAGCGCGACATCTTCTGCGTGCCGTCCTGGGCCTGGCACGAACACGCCAATGCCTCGGACACGGACGACGCCTGCCTGTTCTGCCTCTCCGACCTGCCGGTCATGCGCACCCTCGGCCTCTACCGCGAACAGGCCTTCGGCGACAATGACGGCCGGCAGCCGCTGGTTTGAGGAGTCGCCGATGAGATTCATCCCGCTGGCCGGCCCCGCGAGGCGGTAACGGAATGAGGAGCCGCAGGGGAGGGGCGGGAGGTTCGCGCAGAGGCGGCCGAAACGGCCCGATGGGAGTCACGACCCAAACCGCCGCGCTTGCCATGCTCCGCACCGCGCTGGCCGATCCGACGGCATCGTTCCGCCCCGGCCAGTGGGAAGCCATCGACGCGCTGGCGAACCGCCGGGAGCGGCTGCTGGTCGTGGAACGGACCGGCTGGGGCAAGAGCGCCGTGTATTTCGTGGCGACCCGGATTCTCCGGAACAGGGGTCAGGGCCCGGCGCTTATCGTATCGCCCTTGCTGGCTCTGATGCGCAACCAGATCGAGGCGGCCGAACGGCTCGGCATCCGCGCGTTAACGATCAACTCCGCGAACCGGGACGACTGGCCGGAGCTTCAGCGAACCGTTCGGGCGGGCGAAGCCGATGCCCTCCTGATCTCGCCGGAACGCCTGGCAAATGACGAGTTCGCGAACGAAGTGCTGATGCCGATTGCCGGAAATATCGGCCTTCTGGTCGTCGATGAGGCCCACTGCATCTCGGACTGGGGGCACGACTTCCGCCCCGACTACCGGCGCCTGGTCAATATCCTGCGGTCGATGCCCGGCAATCTGCCCGTCGTCGGCACGACTGCCACGGCGAACGACAGGGTCATCGAGGACGTCCAGACCCAACTCGGCAATATCAGGGTGCAGCGCGGTCCGCTGATGAGGCAATCGCTCGAACTGCAGGCGATGCGCGTACCCTCCCAGGCCATTCGCCTCGCATGGCTGGCGGAGCACCTGAACGAGCTTCCCGGCACCGGGATCATCTACACTCTGACCAAGCGCGACGCGGACCAGGTCGCCGCATGGCTGAACCAGAACGGGATAGCCGCCAAATCGTATTACAGCGGTGTGACCGGCGACGGGTTCGCCGACAGCAACTCCTACAGGCAGCATCTCGAAGACCTTCTTCTGGGCAACGGGATCAAGGCGCTGGTGGCGACGACGGCCCTCGGCATGGGCTACGACAAGCCCGATCTCGGGTTTGTCATCCATTACCAGGCGCCGGGATCGATCATTGCCTACTACCAGCAGGTGGGCCGCGCCGGCCGGGCGATCGACCGCGCCGTTTGCGTCCTCATGTCCGGCCGGGAAGACGACGACATACACGACTGGTTCCGCAGCAGCGCCTTTCCCGACGAGCAATGGGTCGAGTCGATCCTCACGGCTCTGGAACAGGGCGAGGGAATGTCGCTTCGCCAACTGGAAGAGGTCGTCAATCTGCGCCGCGGGCAAATCGAGCAGGCGCTGAAGTTCCTTTCGATGGAAACTCCGGCCCCGGTATTCCGGAACGGAGCGAAATGGCATCGAACAGCCGTTCACTACCGGATGGACCTTGAGCGCATCCGACGGCTGACGGCTCAACGCAGCGTCGAGTGGAACGAGGTCCGGGCCTTCCTGGACGAACCCGGCTGCCTGATGGAGTTCCTGGCCCGCTCTCTGGACGACGAGGATCCTCAACCTTGCGGGAAATGCGCCAACTGCGTTGGCCGTCCCATCGTCACACGTTCCTACAAGCGCCGTTTGCAAGAGGATGCAGAACGCTTCCTGCGCCGGTCGGAGACCCATCTCAAATGCAAGAAATGGGTCGCGCGGGACGCCTTTGCCCAATACGGATTCGAAGGAAGGCTTCCTGACGAACTGCTGGCCCAGACCGGGCGCATCCTGTCACGCTGGAACGACACGGGCTGGGGAGGACTGGTTGCGGAAGGCAAGCGCGGCGGCCGGTTCGACGATAAACTCGTCGATGCGGCAGCCGAGGTGATCCGGGGCCGCTGGCGGCCGATGCCGGAGCCCGCATGGATAACCTGCGTGCCCTCCAGAAACCGGCCGGACCTTGTGCCTGACTTTGCCGAGCGCCTCGGCAACAGGCTCGGCTTGCCGTTCCTGCCGCTGGTCGAGAAGGTGATGGACAACGAGCCGCAGAAGGCCCAGCAGAACAGGTTCCACCAGTGCCGCAATCTCGACGGCGTTTTCTCCATCGCCGGCAAGCCGCCCGCCGATCCTGTCCTGCTCGTTGACGATGTGGTGGACTCGGCGTGGACGATGACGGTGGTGGCGGCCCTGCTACGGCGGGCCGGCGGCGGTCCCGTGTGGCCGCTGGCGCTGGCGACGGCCCGGTAGGTGGGCGCCATGCTGCTGACACCTCAAGCCCAGGCAGTGCTGCTCCTGAATGTCTCGTTCGGGAAATCCGACTCCAGTGGCAGCAAGCCGCTCTCCAACAGGGAATGGGGACGACTCGCTGTCTGGCTGCACGACAACGGGCTGGAGCCTTCCGCTCTGCTGAAAGGCGATCTCGACGCGCTGCTCGAGGGCCGGGAGGACCGGAAGGTAACGCGCGAGCGGCTGCGCGCGCTGCTCAACCGGGGCGCGGCGCTCGGCCTCTCCCTGGAGCGTTGGGAGCGGGCCGGGCTGTGGGTGCTCACCCGCTCCGACCCCGATTATCCGGAGCGCCTGAAGCGGCGCCTCGGCAGGGCGGCGCCCGCCGTGCTCTTCGGTTGCGGAAACAAGGCGCTGCTGGAGCGGGGCGGCATCGCCGTCGTCGGCTCCCGAAACGCCGGCGAGGACGGCCTCGAATTCGCCCGCAGTCTGGGTGCCAAGGCCGCCGAGCAAGGCTGTTCGCTCGTGTCCGGCGGCGCGCGCGGCATAGACAGGCGCGCAATGCAGGGAGCGCTCGAACGGGACGGCGCGGCGCTCGGCGTCCTCGCCGACAGCCTTCTCCGGTCGGCGATGGCCGCCGACTACCGCCAACACATCCTGTCGGGCGGCCTGGCCCTCATTTCCCCGTTCAATCCCGAGGCCCGCTTCCATGTCGGCAAGGCGATGGAGCGGAACGCCTATATCTATTGCCTCGCCGATGCTGCGGTCGTTGTCAGCAGCGAGTCCGGCAAGGGAGGAACCTGGAGCGGCGCCCAAGAGAACCTGAAGCATGGCCGGGTCCCGCTCTGGGTGAAGCCGGACAATGCGCCCGGTTCCGGCAACCCGGAACTTGTCCGGCATGGCGCGAAATGGCTGCCGGAGGAACCCTTCCCGCTTTCACAACTGGTGGAGGGCGCGCGCCCCGCCCGACAGGACCGCCTGCCGCTGGAGCCTGCCGCCCCTTCGTTGCAGGAAGAGCCGGAGCCGTACGCGACCGCGCCGGCGGATGACGGCCTCTACGCGCTCTTCCTCGCCCGCATGGCCGAACTCACGGCGGACAAGCCTGTCGGCGCGCAACGCATCGCCGACTGCCTCGGACTGAAGAAGCCGCAAGCGGAAGACTGGCTGCGGCGCGCAGTCTCGAACGGCCGGGTCGCCGCAGGTAAGCGCAGCGGACAATACAGCGTGCCGCCATGCGCGCCCCGCAGCCCTCAGGACGGCGATTTCTACGAGCTGTTTCTTGGTCGCGCTTTGACGATCGCATCGGCCGTTCCGACGCGGACCGGCGATATCGCGGCGCAGATCGGAGTAAGGGAAAGCCAGGCGGGGGACTGGCTGAAACGGGCGGTGGACGAGGGGCGGATGGTGCGGCGGACCGACCCCGTCAGATACCGGGCCGCCGCGCCGCTGTTCGCAGACCGCAGCTGATACCGGCGAGCGTCGATCCGGACCTCCATTCCACTGGCATTTCGTGGAGAATCTCTGATGTTTTCATTTTTTGTTCCCGGCCCGACTTGACATTTGGCGGTATGGTGTAGAATGAAAGTAGAGAGAGGCGGCTTCCGGGGCCGCCTTTCGGCTTTTCTGCAGAAAGCGACCGGCTGGGGGCCGAAAAAGCCCCCGGCGTGAGCAAGCGCGAGAGGTGCGTGCGCCGTCTCGCGCGCGCAATCAGGTGCGCGAACCGCGCCGGCGCCGACACCCGCCCGCAGCCGCGCACGCCCGCACACGCGAAACGCGCGCAAAACAGGGACCGCCCGTCCCGCCCCTGGCCCCGAAGGAGGAGGCACGCATGACCGCAACCGGCCCCCGCCGCCGAAACCCTCGCCGCAGCCCGGCAGGAGGACCGCGCCGACAGCCCGGCGGAAACGGCCCCGCATGACAAAACATGACATTTCCGGCGGCGCACATGACCGAACATGACATTCCATGACACATCCGCCGGTCTCCCGGCCGGCGTCCCGGCCCTGGCGGAGGGGCTACAGGCATACCGGACGCGATGGGAGCAGGCGGCAGGCCCCCGAGCCGGGGTGACGATACGGGCCGCAATCTTCCCGTGAGTCTGAAGTCGAGGCCGCCGGTATGAGTCCCGTATCACCCTACCGAAGCAGGCCGTACATGCCGACGCAGAACAGGAGGCCGAGGGCGACGCGGCGGTAGAGCGCCTCGCTCGAACGGCGGAAGAGACGGGAGCCGACCCAGGCTCCGGCCATGAACACGGGCAGCAATATCGCCGCGGTCCAGAGCGCATTGCGGTCGATCAGGCCGGTCGCCGCCATCATGGCGATCAGCGCCACGAGGGTGACGGCGAAGTAGCCGGTGAAATTCGCCCGGTTGGTCGCCGCCGCATCCCGGCTGGAAAGGTGGTATGCCATGACCGGCGGGTTGCCGAGGCTGGTGGAAGCCATCAGAACGCCGGACAGCCCCCCGACACCCAGAGTCGCCCAGAGCTTTTTCTCGCCCTCATAGCGCCACCCCGCCATCAGCAGGACCGAGAACGCCACCACGACCAGCGCGATCCCCCTTGCGATCAGGTCGGGATCGAGCGTCACGAGAAGCCAGCTTCCCACCGGCATGAGGAGGGCGGCCGCGATGCCCATGGGAGCGATCACCTTCCAGTCGATCTCGCGGCGGACCCCGGGAAGAAGCTGGCCGGTGACCACGATTTCCATGAGGATGATGACGGCTACGGTCTGGACCGGCCCGAACAGGATCGCGAAGACCGGCGCCATCAGCATGCCGGAGCCGACGCCCGCGAACCCCCGCATCAGCCCGGCCGCGGCCGCGACGCCCATCGCAATGAACAGTGCGGGCGACAGGAACTCCATCGCTCAGCGCCCCGCCGCCCCGGCAGTCATGCGGACCGCGCCGCCTCGCCCTTGCCCGCTCAGGCGAATGCCTCTTCCCAGCTTCCGCGCGTCGCGGCCTTCGCATATTCGGTGGCGCGGTTCTCGAAGAAATTGGCGTGCTCCACGCCGTTCAGCATTTCGTCCATCCAGGGCAGCGGGTTCTCCGCCATGGCGAAGACCGGCTCGAGGCCCAACTGCTCCAGCCGCCGGTCGGCGATGAACCGGATATAGGCCTTGACCTCCTCCGGCTGGAGGCCTTCCACGCCGCCCATCTCGAAGGCGAGGTCGATGAAGGCGTCCTCATGGTCGATGACCGTCCGGCAGGCCTCGGCCAGCTCGCGGCGCAGCGCCTCGGTCCAGACTTCGGGATATTCCCCGACGAAAGTGCGGAACAGGCGGATGGCGTTCTCGGTGTGCAGGGTCTCGTCGCGCGCCGACCAGGCCACGATCTGCCCCATCCCCTTCATTTTGCCGAAGCGCGGGAAGTTCAGCAGGATGGCGAAGCTCGCAAAGAGCTGGACCCCCTCGGTGAAGGCGCCGAACACCGCCAGCGTGCGCGCAATGTCCGCCTTCGAGTCCGATCCGAACTGCTTCATGTAGTCGTATTTGTCGCGCATCGCCTTGTAATGCATGAACGCCGAATACTCGACTTCCGGCATCCCGACCGTGTCCAGCAGATGGCTGTAGGCGGCGATATGCACCGTCTCGATATTGGAGAAGGCCGCCAGCATCATCTGCACCTCGGTCGGCTCGAACACGCGGGCATAGTGCTTCATGTAGCAGTTGTTCACCTCGACATCCGCCTGGGTGAAGAAGCGGAAGATCTGGGTGAGCAGGTTGCGCTCCGCCGGGGTGAGGCTCCGCCGCCAGTCGGTCACGTCGTCGGAAAGCGGCACTTCCTCAGGCAGCCAGTGGATGCGCTGCTGCGTGAGCCACGCATCGTAAGCCCACGGATAGCGGAAGGGCTTGTAGGTCGGGCTCGGGTCGAGAAGCGGCATGGGCGGCCAGTGTATAGCCGACGGCGCCATGTTGCTATAACGCGCACTCGAATAAAGGCGCTCACCCGTTCCCATGATAGTTCCGATTTCCCTTCTCGACGAAGCGCTCCACGCGGCCGGGTCCTACCTGGACGAAGCGCGCGGCAGCGTCGCGGCGCGCGTGCAGGCCGCCGGCCGAACCGACCCGGCCGCGCTCGAGCGCGACCAGTTCGCCGCCCACGGCTTCGCCTGGATTGCGACTTATGTCGCAGGCCTGCGCGAGATGCTCGGCTGGGCGCAGCGGCTCGACGCCGCGGATTCGCTCACGGACCTGGACCGGCTCGTCCTGCAGGCGGCCTTCGGGGAATATCTGGCGCAGCTGTCCGGCGGCATCGTCCTGTCGCAGGGGGAAGTCGTGCGGCCCGCGGATCTCGGCCTCGACGGCGCAACGCTTCGCGTCCCTGCCGTCGCGCGCGTCTCCGCCGAAGGCAACAGCAACGCGGTCCGCATGGAGATCGCCGCCCTGCTTGCCGAGGGCCAGAGGCCGTCGGACGGGCTGGAGGACGAGTCGCTCGCTCTCGTGCGCGGCCAGTTCCGCCGATTCGCGGACGAGCGGATCGTCGGACCCGCGCACGGATGGCACAGCCGCGACGAACTTATCCCGATGCCGGTCGTCGAGGAGATGGCGGAGATGGGCGTGTTCGGGCTCACCGTGCCGGAAGAATGGGGCGGGCTCGGCATGGGCAAGGTGGCCATGTGCGTCGTCACGGAGGAGCTCTCGCGCGGCTATATCGGCGTCGGCTCGCTCGGCACACGCTCCGAGATCGCGGCCGAACTGATACGGATGGGCGGCGCCCCGGAGCAGAAAGAACGCTGGCTTCCCGGCATTGCCAGCGGCGCCGTGCTGCCGACCGCCGTGTTCACCGAACCCGATGTCGGCTCGGACCTGGGCGGCGTGAAGACCCGCGCGGTCCGGAACGGCGGCGCTTACCGGATCAGCGGGGCGAAGACCTGGATCACCCATGCGGCGCGCGCCGACCTGATGACCCTGCTTGCGCGCACCGACCCCGACACGCCGGGCTATCGCGGCCTCTCCATGTTCCTCGCGCCGAAGACCCGCGGCGATGACGGCGACCCGTTCCCCGATCCCGGCATCGACGGCGGCGAGATTCCCGTGCTCGGCTATCGCGGCATGAAGGAATATGAGATCGGCTTCGACGGCTTCGAAGTGGACGCCGGGGACCTTCTCGGGCGCGAGGAAGGCCAGGGCTTCAAGCAGTTGATGGCGACCTTCGAAAGCGCGCGCATACAGACGGCGGCGCGCTCGGTGGGCGTGGCGGAGCGCGCGATGGAGCTGGCGCTCGACTATGCCGCCGGACGCAGGCAGTTCGGCAAGGCGATCCTCGGCTTCCCGCGCGTCGCCGGGAAGATCGCCTGGATGGCGGTCGAGACGCAGATCGCACGCCAGCTTGCCTATTTCGCGGCTCGCGAGAAGGATGGCGGCCGGCGGTGCGACATCGAGGCCGGCATGGCCAAGCTGCTCGCTGCCCGCGCCGCCTGGGCCAATGCCGACAATGCCGTCCAGGTTCATGGCGGCAACGGCTATTCCCAGGAATACGAAGTGGGGCGCATCCTCTGCGACGCCCGCATTCTCAACATTTTCGAAGGAGCGGCGGAGATACAGGCCCATGTCATCGCGCGCGGCCTGCTCGAACGCCGGAACTGAGCGCCCCCGGGAGCGGTTTGCATGGCACGGATCGTCATCGTCGGCGCCGGCATCGGCGGATTGGCGCTTTCCCTCTCCCTCGCAAAGCGAGGCATCGACGCCCTGGTGCTGGAACAGGCGCCGCTTATCGAGGCGGTCGGCGCCGGCATCCAGCTCAGCCCCAACGCCACGCGCATCCTGACCTGGCTGGGCCTTGAAGACGACATGGCCGGCTGGGGTGTCGAGCCCGCGGGGCTTGCGATCCGCAGCCACGAGGGCGAGATGCTGGTCGAGGCTCCGCTCGGTCGGGAGGCGCGGGAGACCTTCGGCTATCCCTACTACCATGCCCACCGGGCGGACCTGCTGGACGGCCTGCTCAGGCGTCAGCCTTCGGGTCGGATCAGGCTCGGGGCGCAGGTTGCAGCCGTGGAGGAAGGCCGCCTGACGCTGACAGATGGCGAGACCGTGGAAGCCGACATCGTCATCGGCGCGGACGGCATACACAGCCCGGTGCGCCGCCATCTCTTCGGCACAGGCAATGCGCGGGACTCGGGCTCGGTCGCCTGGCGCGCCCTGGTTCCGGCCGAACGGCTTGCCGACCTCGACATTCCGCGCGAGTCGGGTGTGTGGTGGGGGCCGGACGCCTGCATGGTGCGCTATTGGGTTGCGGCCGGGCGGTTGATGAACTGGATCGCGATTGCGCGCACCGACCGCGAGACGCCGGAATCCTGGTCGCGGCTCGGCCGGGTGGAGGACGCCGCCGAAGCGATGGCCCCCTTCCCGCCCACGGTGACGCGCATGGTGGAGCGCACGGAAACCGTGCATGAATGGGCGCTGTTCGACCGGGAAGGCCTGCCCGCCTGGACGCGCGGCCGGACGACGCTGCTCGGCGACGCCGCGCATGCCATGATGCCCTATCACGCGCAGGGCGCCGCCATGAGCCTGGAAGACGCCTGGGTGCTGGCCGGCTGCCTCGCCGACGACATGGGAGAGGACGGGCTGGCGCGCTACGAAGCGCTGCGGCGCGACCGCGCCAACCGTGTTCAAGCGTGGTCCCGCGCTGTCGAGCGCCACTGCCTGCTGGCGGACCCGGCGGAAGTCGCGGCGCGCAACGCCAAGCTGGCGAAGGACCGCGCGGACTATCGCGGCGGCTTCCCGCCTGGGCAAATATGGCTCTACGGCTACGACGCCGGGGCCGCGCTCTCCGAAGCGGCTGCGTAGCCGGCACTTGCAGCGCGTTCCGATTGACGGGCATCGGGGCCAGCCATAGGTTAGATTCACGTTGAGGGCCGTTCACGAGAACATTGCTGCCATAGACCCCGCGCTCATAGCCGCCTGGGCGACCGTCGCCATCGCCGCCTCGACCATTGTCGTGGGCAGCGCCACCTGTTTCCTGATCTGGCGCGGCCTCAAGGCGATGGACCGTTCGTCCGACGAGCGCGCCCGCGACCGCAGGGCAGCCGCAGACGACCTCAAGGCCTGGCGCGACGACCTCAAGGCCTGGCGCGAAGCCGACATCCGCCGTCACGAGGAAACGATGACGGCGCTGCGCGCGCTGATCGAGCGCACCGCGCGCCCCGCAGCGGCGGAATAGGAAGCCGCCCGATCCGCGCTTGCGGCGCGCTCCGATTGACGGGCATCGGGGCCAGCCATAGGTTAGGTTCACATCGAAGGCCGTTCACGAGAACATCGCCGCCATGGACCCTGCGCTCATAACCGCCTGGGCGACCGTCGCCATCGCCGCCTCGACCGTTATCGTAGGCGGTGCCACCTGTTTCCTGATCTGGCGCGGGATTCGGGAAATGCGCCGGTCTTCAGATGAGCGCGCCCGCGCCCGTGAAACTGCCGCCGCAGAACTCGTCGAATGGCGAGACGCCGATATGCGCCGCCACGAGGAAGCCATGGCGACTACGCGAGGTTTGCACGAGGAATCGATGACGGCGCTTCGCGCTCTGATTCAGCGCACCGGACCTGCTGCGCCGGCGGAATAGAAGCCCCTCGCTTGTCCTTCCTGATCCCGATTCTCCTCGCCGCTGTGGCGCTCGTCCTGTTCATCGGGATTTTCGGGATGATGCGCGGTGGCAATTTCAACCGGAAATACGGCAACAGGCTGATGCAGCTGCGCGTCGGCCTGCAATTCCTCGCCATTATCCTGATTGCCGCGGCGGCATTGCTGGCCGGCTCCTGATGGTCCGGCTGACGAAGATCTACACCAGGGGCGGCGACAAGGGCGAAACCTCGCTCGGCAACGGCGCGCGCGTCGCCAAGGACAGCATCCGGGTCGAGGCGTTCGGCGCGGTGGACGAGACCAATGCCTGCATCGGTCTGGCCCGCCAGCATACATCCGATGAAGTGGACGCCATGCTGGCGCGCATCCAGAACGACCTGTTCGACCTGGGCGCGGACCTCTGCACGCCGGAAGGGGGCGAACGGCGTTCCGGCGCCTTGCGCGTCGTCCCGGAACAGGTCCGGCGCCTGGAAGCCGAGATCGATGCGATGAACGCCGGCCTCGCCCCGCTCAACTCGTTCGTGCTGCCGGGGGGATCGGCGGCGGCGGCGGCGCTGCACCTTGCAAGGACCACGGCCCGGCGGGCGGAACGGGCGGTAACGGCGCTCGCCCGCGAGGAGCCCGTGGGCGAGGCCGCACGGCACTATATCAACCGCCTCTCCGACCACCTCTTCGTCGCCGCCAGGCTCGTCAACGACAAGGGCGCCGCCGATATCCTCTGGGTCCCCGGCGCAAACCGGTAACGTCGATGCCGGGCGGTCAATTTCCCTGTTTCTTGACCGTCAGCCGCCGGATCGCCTTGAGCGTGTAGTCCCAGTCGGGGCGGATAGCGAGCGAGCGCTTGTAGTCGGCCAGCGCCTCGTCCAGCAGCCCCATTTCCGCCTTGAGGTCGCCCCGCACCTTGTAGGCGCGCCAGAGCTCCACCTGACCCAGCGCGACGCTCTCGTCGAAATCGGCCAGCGCTTCTTCCAGATCTCCCTTGCGCCACTTGGCGACGGCGCGATTGTGGAACGCCTCTCCGAACTCCGGGCGCAGGCGGACGGCTTTGTCGAAATCGGCAACCGCCTTCGCGTAGTCACCCGTCTCGATCTGCGCCGTGCCGCGCTTGAACAGGACGCGCGCATGCTCTTCCGGGGTCTCGAACAGGCCGTCATCCAGCACGGCCGTGCAGTGGATCACATTCGCCGACGGCGCGCCTCCGCCCGCCATGCAGAGCATCTTGTCCCAGCTGTCCGCCGCCAGCGCGGGCCCCGCCGACAGCAGCAGGACAAGCGCGATCCAGCTTCTAGCGGCCATGGCGCATGTGCCTCGCGATGATTGTGCGCTGGATCTGGCTGGTGCCGCCGCCGATGGTCGCCTGCATGCCTTCGCGGAAATAGCGCTCCATGTCGGCTTCCGGCGTGGTGCCGATGCCGCCCATGATCTGCACGCCCTGGCGCGAAACCTCCTGCAGCGTCTCGGAGGCGAACAGCTTCGCCATCGCCGCTTCCTTCGGGCATGGCTCGCCGCCATTCGCCGCCGCAGCGGCGCGGTAAGTCAGGAGTCGTGCGGCATCCACCCGGGTCTGCATGTCCGCCAGCATATGCCGGATCGCCTGGAAATCGAAGATCGGCCGCCCGAACTGTTCGCGCGAGCGGGCATAGTCGCAGGCATCGTCCACGGCCTGTTGGGCGCAGCCGACATATCCCGCGGCGATGGAAATCCGCTCCAGCTCCAGATGCTCCGTCATGATCTGCCAGCCCTGCCCTTCCGCGCCGAGCAGGGCGTGGCCGGGCAGGCGCACATCGTCGAAGAAGATCGTGTTCGACCCTGTGGCCCGGCGGGCGAGCGCCTCGATCTTGTGGACCGTCACCCCCGGCGCATCGTTCGGGATCAGCAGCACGGACAGCCCGTCATGCTTTTCGGTCCCCGCTTCGGTGCGCACGAGCGCGCAAAGCACCGCGCCCTTCGCTCCGCCGCCCGAGTTCCAGAGCTTCTGCCCGTTCACCACCCATTCGTCTCCGTCCGGCCGGGCGCGGGTGCGGGCATTGGCGGCGTCCGAACCCGCCTGCGGCTCCGAGAGGGAGATGACGAAGCGCATTTCACCGGCGAGGAAGGGTTCGATATAGCGGGCCGCGTGCTCCGGACTTCCGTGACGGACGATGTTCTGCGCCGTGAACATCGGCACCATCAGCGCCGTGGCGAAATCCGGGCCGTAGCGCGCAAGTCCCTCGCACATCAGCGCGTAGGAGAAGATGTCGCCGCCCTGCCCGCCCTGCTCCTCCGGCACGAGCAGGCCGATCCAGCCTTGCGAGACGACCTTCCGATAACCCTCATAGGGATATTCGCGGTTGCGGTCCTTCTCGCGGACATATTCGCGGCCGACCTCTTCTTCCATGAAGCGGAAGACGGTCTCGCGCCACATCTCCTGTTCGGGCGTAAGGAAATCCATTGAAGCTGCGGTCCGGTGCGGCCGGCTAGTTGACGACGAGGTCGGTGGAGGCGTGCGTGACGGGCTCGTTGCCTGCTTCCGTCACGACCACGGTCGCGCCGGAAGTCGCGGACAGCCCGGCGTCGCTGTCGAAGATGATGATGTGGATGAAGAACACCATGCCGGGCGCCGCCAGCACGGGATTGCCGCGATAGAACATGGGGCTGTCCATCCAGACCGGCGCAAAGGTCGCTCCCAGCGAATAGCCGCAGGCATTCATGCGGTGCTCGGCGAGGCCGCGCCCGTCGAGCACGCGGGCATGGGCGTCGAACACGTCTCCCACCGGCCGGCCGGGCTTCAGCGCCTCCCGGCAGGCGGCCAGCGCTTCGACCGCCGCATCGTGCAGGAAGCGCTGGCGTTCGGGCGGCGGGCCGATGCGGATCGTGCGCATCAGGCAGGCATGGTAGTGGCGCCAGGTCCCCGCGAACTCCAGCATCAACTGGTCGTCCGCATCCAGATGCCGCCGCCCGGTGTAATAGCGGCACATCAGCGCGCCGGGACCCGAGCCGATGATGGTCTCGTTCGCCGGCTCGTCGCCGCCGGCCCGCAAGACCGCGCCCTGCATCGCCGCCAGGATGTCGCCCTCGAACGCGCCCGGGCGAGCGAGCCGCACGGCTTCATCGTAAGCCCGGTCGGCGAGTTCGCCCGCCTTGCGCACATAGTCGAGTTCCGCCGGGCTCTTGACGACCCGCAGCCCGTCCACCAGCCCGGACGCATCGCCCAGCTCGACAAACCCTTCCAGCGCCTCCCGCAGCCGGAAGCCGAGCGCCGCCGGCAGCCCGTAGGACTGCCATTCCACACCGAGCCGGCCGCCCGCTACGCCGAATTCCGCCAGCATCGCCTTCAGGTCGCGCTCGGGCCGCGCGCCGGCCGAGTCCTCCCACACGCGGATATCGTCGAGGACCGAAGTGAACGCCGCCTGGCGCCGGTCGGGGGCGCGGGTCAACAGCGCCATGCGCCCGTCAGCGCCCAGCCAGAGGCACTGGAAGAAGCAGAAGCCGAACGTGTCATAGCCGGTGAGGTAGAACATGCTCTCCTGCTTGAAGATCAGCAGGCCGTCGAACCCGGCTGCCGCCGCCGCCTCGGCCGCGGCGCGCTGCCGCCCGGCGAACTCTTCCTCGCTGAAATGGATGTGCATGCTGCCTCTCTCGCTTTCCTGACGGCCCTCGCGCATCATGGCATGAAGAGCCGCCCGAATGACAAGGCGGCAACGCAAGGGGGGCAAGAGAAGAATGGCGAGCGAACGGGCCGAAACGGTCGCGACCCGGCATATGGCCGTGGCCGGACACCAGCTTGCGGCGAGCGCGGCCTTCTCCGTTCTGGAAGCGGGCGGGAACGCGATCGACGCAGGCGTGGCCGGCGGGCTGGCGCTCGGCATTCTGGAGAGCGACCTTGTCAGCGTGGCCGGCGTCGCGCCGATCATGGTCTATAGCGCCGAGGCGCGGAAAGTCGTCACGATCTCGGGTCTCGGCTGGTGGCCCGAGGCTGCGGATATCGAGCATTTCCGGCGCGAATATGGCGGCGCCATCCCGAACGGCGTCCTGAGGACGGTCGTGCCCGCCGCTCCCGACGCCTGGATCACGGCGCTGGAACTCTGGGGCCGGATGAGTTTCGGCGAGGTTGCGCAGGCGGCGGTCCGCTACGCCCGCGACGGCTTTCCCATGTATCCGCTGATGGAGCGCATCATCTCGGAGCACGAGGCCGAGTTCCGCGCCGCGCCCGACACGGCGGCGATCTTCCTGCCGGGCGGCCGGCCGCCCCGGACCGGCGAGCTGTTCTTCCAGAAGGAGGGGGCCGCAGCGCTGCAATACATGGCCGACGAAGAGGCCGCCGCCGCGCGCAGGGGCGGGCGCAAGGCCGGGCTCGCGGCCGCCCGCGACGCCTTCTACCGGGGCGACATCGCCCGGCGCATCGCCGACTGGCAGGCAGCCGAGGGCGGCTGGATGACGCTTGAGGACCTCGCCTCCTTCCGGGTCGGCATCGAGGAGCCGGTGCGGGGACGGTTCGGCAATGCGGAGGTCTATGCCTGCGGCCCCTGGTGCCAGGGGCCGGCGCTGATCGAGGTGCTGAACATCCTGAAGGGCTACGACCTCGGCGCGCTCGGCCATAACGGCGCCGACGCGGTGCATGTCACGGTCGAAGCCGTGAAGCTCGCCATGGCAGACCGCGACGCCTGGTTGGGCGACCCGCGCTTCGTGGATGTCCCGATCGACACGCTCGCATCGGATGCCTATGCCGCCCTGCGCCGGGCGGAGATCGACATGGGCTGCGCCATGCCGGAAATGCCGCCGCCGGGCGAGGCCGGCTCGCGCCATGCGATCCCCGCGGCGCCCGTCCCGACAAGGGAGCCCGAGGTCGCGCCGCTCGACACCTCCTATATCTGCGTCGTGGACGAGGACGGCAATGTCTTCTCCGCCACGCCGTCGGACGGCTCCTATGGCGGCACGGTCGCGCCCGGCGTCGGCCTCGCCATCTCCTCGCGCGGCTGCCAGTCCTGGACCGACCCCGACCATGCCTCAGCCCTGGCCCCCGGCAAGCGTCCGCGGCTCACGCCCAACCCGGCGCTGGCCGTGCTGGATGGCGGCGCCCGCTTCGTGCCCTTCGGCACGCCCGGCGGCGATGTCCAGACCCAGGCCATGTCGCAATGTCTGATGAACCTCGCGGTCCACGGCATGTCCGCCCAGGAGGCCGTCTCCGCGCCCCGCTTCGCCAGCTACAGCTTCCCCTCCTCCTTCGAGCCGCATGCCTACTATCCGGGCCTGCTGAAGATGGAAGGCGGGATCGGGCGCGATGTCGGCGACGACCTGGCCCGCCGCGGCCACGAGATCGAGTGGTGGCCGGAACGCATCTGGCTCGCGGGCTCCGTGTGCATGATCGACGCCGACAGCGAACGCGGCGTGATGACCGGCGGCGCCGACCCGCGGCGCATGGCCTACGCCGTCGGCGCGTGACCGGTTGCGGGTTGCAATATGCCGATGTATCGCTTATATCTTTCTTGTTATGCACGACAACTGATCGCAACTCATGAATATTTCGCGCAGACGGGTGGCCGTGATCTGGTCTAAGGTCCGGTGGTTTTGGGGTTTTCTTTACAGGGAACCTATTGGTGTTATTTCTTTGGCTGTGACTTGCGCCGGAATATTCATGGCTTGGTTAGCTTTTTCGCAGCAAGGAGACCACCATGCGTGGAACACGCTTGCTGGCCATGCACCTGGAAATTCAGGCACAAGTGGTGCACTGGAACGCTTACATAATGGCGATGTAAGCATAAGAGATTTAGACTTAAGGCCAGTTTCTTTAGCTCATGCCGGTAATTTCAAAACAGGAGATGTTCATCGCACAAATGTTAACGGAGTTATGCTAAATAAAGCAGACCTAAGCCGTGGCTGGTTCAGTTACACAGATTTCTCGAACTCTGAGCTAGTGGATGCAAATTTGATCGAAGTAAAATGGGACAATTCTATTATCAATAATGTCGATTTCACGGGAGCAAGAGTAAATTACTCAACCCTGACAAATACAACTATGGTTGGCACAACCCTCAACCATGCACAATTCATACATGCTGATTTTCATAAAGCATTGTTGACGGTCCATGGTGAGAACGTGAATGCAGAAAAAGCTAACTTTCATGAAGCAACAATACGAAGCTCCTTTTTCGACGGATTTATTGCAAAGAATTCAACCTTTAGCAGCGCAAAGATAATTGGTTCGTGGTTTACAAATTCGGATTTTTCCTTTTCGGACATGAATCAAGCGAATTTTGTTGACAGTGTTTTACGAGATACAAATTTCTCAGATTCAAAGATGTATGAAGTTTCGTTTTATGATGTTAATCTTAGTGGGACCGACTTTACGAATGCGAAGGGCATGACAACAGTACGCTGGGTTGGAAGTTGGGTTTGGAAAGATGAATTGCCAAAGATTGATCGAAAATACTCGGAGATACTTTCCCAAATTTTAGTGTACGATAGAGAATGTGTGCAAAAGAATCACGGTACAAGCGTCAGTCGTGAGGAACGCCCACTGGAGAAAGATTGTGTAGTCCAACTAGAGAATTCTGGCAATTTTAAGTGATAATCTGTAAGTCGTGATGTCACCGCACATCAACCTCTACAGCGACACCCAGACCCTGCCGACGCCTGAAATGCGCCGGGCGATGGCCGAGGCGCCGGTCGGCGACGAGCAGTCCTTCGCCGACCCGAGCGTCAATGCGCTCTGCGAACGGGTGGCGGCATTGCTCGGCCACGAAGCAGCCGTGTTCCTTCCTTCCGGAACGATGTGCAACGAGATTTCCATCCGGGTCCATTGCCGGCCCGGCGACGAGGTGATCGCCGAGGCCTCCTGCCACATCCTGAACTTCGAGGGCGGCGGGCCGGCCGCGCTTTCCGGCGTGCAGATCGCGCCCATACCGGGCGAGCGCGGCATCTACACGGCCGAACAGGCCGAAGCCGCGATCCGCCCGGACCACCGCTATGCGCCCCGGTCGGCGCTGCTGGAGGTCGAGAACACCGCCAATATGGGCGGCGGCACGGTCTGGCCCTTGGAGGCGGTCCGGGCGGTCACGGATGTCGCCCGCGCGCACGGCCTTGCGACCCATCTGGACGGCGCGCGGCTGCCGAATGCGGTTGTGGCCTCCGGCACGGCCGCGGCCGAATACGGCGCCTGCTTCGACAGCGCCTGGATCGACCTCAGCAAGGGGCTCGGCTGTCCCGTGGGGGCGGTGCTTGCGGGCTCGTCCGCCTTCATCGACGAGGCATGGCGCTGGAAGCAGCGCATGGGCGGGGCCATGCGGCAGGCAGGCATCCTTGCCGCCGCCGGCCTCCACGCGCTCGACCGACATTGGGACCGGCTTGCCGAAGACCACGCCAACGCCGCGCTGCTGGCCGATGCTCTGGCGCAGATCGACGGAGTCTCGGTCGAACCCTGCGAGACCAACATCCTGTTCTTCGACGTGGGCGGCACCGGACGGAGCGCTCCCGACATCGCGGCCCGCGCCGGAGAGGCGGGCCTGCGCATCGGCGCGATGGGGCCGACGCGAATGCGGGCCGTCACCCATCTGGACGTCGGCCGCACAGACTGCGAGGAAGCCGCCCGCATTCTCGCCGAGGCGGCGGCATGAGCTTCGACGCGGACGCCTTCAAGGCGTTCGAGCGCGCCGGCTGGAACCGGCAGGCCGCCGGCTACCGGACCGTTTCCTGGGACTCCACCCGCCTCGGCCTGGGCCCCGTTCTCGATGCTGCGGGGGTGGCGGCCGGCATGAAGGTGCTCGACGTTGCGACGGGGCCCGGTTACGGCGCGGCGATGGCCGCCGGGCGCGGCGCCGACGCGACCGGGGTGGATTTCGCCGCCGCGATGGTGGAGGAGGCGCGGCGCAACTTCCCGGAAGCCGGGTTCCGCGAAGGCGACGCCGAGGCGCTGCCCTTCGAGGACGGCAGTTTCGATGCCGTCACCTGCTCCTTCGGCATGCTGCATTTCGCCCGGCCCGAGCGTGCGGTCACGGAAGCGTTCCGGGTGCTGCGGCCCGGCGGCCGCCATGCCTTTTCCGCCTGGTGCACGGCGGACCGGGTGGCGCATTTCGGCATGTTCCGCCGCGCGGTCGCGGCCCATGGCGACCCTCATGCAGGCGGCATTCCCGAAGGCCCCGAGATGTTCCGCTTCTCCGACCCCGAAGAGTGCCAACATGTGCTCAGGGCGGCGGGCTTCCGGGACACGAGGGTGGAGGAAATGACGGTCCGCCGCCGCGTGACGCCCGAGGCGCTGGTCGAGGGGCTGCGCCACGCCACGGTGCGCTCCCGCGCGCTCCTGGACGCGCAGACGCCCGAAGCGCGCGCCGCCATCGAAGCCGCCATTCTGAGCGACGCCCGCGCCATGGCGGGACCGGACGGCGTTCTCGACCTCTCCCTCCCCGCCGTCCTCGCCTCGGGGGCGAAGCAGTGAGACCGGGGTGCGCTGAAGCCGAACGAACGGAGAAAACTGTTATATCAGCGGCGTCGACTTCGGACTCATGGGAAGACTGCGGCCCATATCGTCGCCCCGGACCCCGATCCGGGGCCCAGCCTCGGTCCTGGCGGCAGTTTCAGCAGTCGAGCTTGCCCTCCACCGGCTGCAGCGGTGGCGCGAGTCAGGGATGG
>JAJDVH010000165.1 GCA_022826185.1 Alphaproteobacteria bacterium | reverse complement strand
CCCCAGCTCGTCCAGACCATCGAGGCCTTCATCGAACACCACAACGCCAACCCCAACCCGTTCGTCTGGGTCGCCGCCGCCGACTCGATCTTCCAGAAGCTCGAACGGTTATCCGCACGTATTTGCGGGACAGAACACTAGGGACTCAGGCTTCGGCGGCGACGGGGAGCGACTCCAGGCCGCGCAGCACGATGCTGGGGCGGAAGCGCGGCGGCGGGCCGGCGAGACGGATCGAGGAGAACCGCTCCAGCAGCACCTCGATGGCGATGCGCGCCTCCAGCCGCGCGAGCGGCGCGCCGATGCAGGCGTGGATGCCGCGGCCGAAGGAGATGTGGCTGCCCTGGTCGCGTCCGACATCCAGCCCGTCCGGGTCCGTGAATTGCTCTGGGTCCCGGTTGGCGCCGCCGATCAGCATCACGATGTCCTCGCCCCGCTTCACCGGGAAGCCGTTGACGTCGCAATCCTCGACGATGCGGCGCAGGTCCAGCTGCACCGGCGAGTCGTAGCGCAGCAACTCCTCGACCGCCGAGGGGATGAGCGACGGGTCCTCCCGGAGCCGCTGGAGCTGCTCCGGATGCTGCAGCAGCGCCAGCATGCCGTTGCCGATCAGGTTGACGGTGGTCTCGTTGCCGGCGACCAGCAGCAGCCGCAGCATGGTGATCGTTTCGTTCCCGTCCAGCCGGTCGCCTTCCTCCTCGGCCTGGACGAGCCCGCTCAGAATGTCGTCCCTGGGGTCGGCGCGGCGCTCCTCGACGAGCGGCGCGAAATAGGCGTCGAGATCGGCGCCGGCGAGGACGGCGTCCGCGCGCTCCTCCGCGCTGATCGTCGGCTCCAGTATGCGCGCGCGGCGGTCGGACCAGCTCCGGAACCGGGGGCGGTCCTCCACCGGCACGCCCAGCATTTCCGCGATCACGATCACCGGCAGCGGCCTGGCGACGACGTCCATGAGGTCGAAGCCGTTGAGGTCGTCGATCCCGTCCAGAAGCTCGTGCATCAGGCTGCGGATATGCGGCTCCAGCGCATTCACCGCCCTGGGCGTGAACGCCTTGCTGACCAGCCCGCGCAGGCGGCGGTGGTCGGGCGGGTCCAGCGAGAGCATGGAGGGCGCCGCGCCGGGGTCCGGTATGACCGTTCGCTTGCCCGGCCGCTTGGCCTTGGTGCCGTCGTTGGTGAAGCGCTGCCAGTCGGGCAGGATCGCCGCCACGTCCTGGTAGCGGCCGAAGATCCAGGCGTTCATCAGCCGGCTGCGGTGCGCCTGGCCCCTCTCTCGAAGCGCCGCATAGGCGGGATAGGGGTCCTGCGTGTTCCGGTACGCCACCGGGTTGTAGGCATGGCCGCTCTCGAGGCGCTCGCGCATGAGCATGGCCTGCATCGCGGTCTTCCGGACCGCCTGTTTCAGGGATACTGCCATGACCGTCTCCCCCGCTTGAACGCAGTCCTTCTCGTTCCGTTCATACTCCCGGCAGGGTCCGACTTCAATGCGACATCAGGGCGGGAACCGTCGTGTCGCGCAACAGCGAGGCCGTGACGCCGCCGAACGCCCATTCGCGCATCCGGGAATGGCCCCAGGCGCCCGTGACGATGAGGTCGATGCCGCGGTCGCTCACATGCGAGAGCACGATGTCCGAGACGGCAATGCCGTCGGCGACGGTATTCGCGGCTTCGGCGTTCACGCCGTGACGCGCCAGGTGCAGTGCGATATTGGCGCTCGGGATTTCGCCGTGGTCGCCGCCGGAGGGCCGGTGCGCATTGACGGAGAGCACCACCACCTTCTCCGCCCGGCGCAGCAGCGGCATGGCGTCGTTCACCGCCCGCGTGGCCTCGCGGCTGGCGTTCCAGCACACGAGTATGTTCTCGCCCAGCACGTCGAACCGCCCGGAGTTGGGCACCACCAGCACGGGGCGTCCGCAACTCATGGTGAGGTCTGCGGCGAGGTCCGGATAGGGATAGAGTTCCGGCTCCGATGCGCTGCCCTTGCCGACCACGGCGAGGTCTGCGTAGCGCGCGTGCAATGCCGTCACATGGCTGACCGACCCCGACGCCATGCGCCATTCGGCATGGACGCCGGCCCGTTCCGCGATCTCGAGGAAGCGCCCGCGCGCCGTTTCGCCCTCGCCGCGGACCCTTTCGACGGCCGCCTCCAGCGTGCTCGGCGGCATCCCCGCCACCATCCAGGTCGGGATCAGCGGGTCCGGAGCAACGAAAACCCCGGTCAGATGGCCGTCGTCCGCCCCGGCGAGACTTGCGGCCACGCGGATGCGCTCCCCGGCGCGCTCGCTGCCGTCCACATGCACGAGAATGTTCTTGAGACCCATCGCCTGTCCCTCCGGTAACGGGTAGCGGCTGCTGCCCCCACCCTTCCGATATGGTGCGTCCGGGCAGCGATTTTAAGCGTCCGGCGCCTCGCGCAGCATGGCGCGGGCGATCTGCTGCTGCTGGATCTGCGAGGTGCCCTCGAAGATGCGGAACAGGCGCGTATCGCGGTAGAGACGGGCGACGGCGTTTTCGGCCATATAGCCCTGGCCGCCGAGAATCTGGACCGCCTTGTCCGCGACCCGGCTCACCATCTCGGAGGCGAAATATTTGGCGCAGGCGATGTCCGCGAAAGGCAGCGGGCGCTGTTCGAACCGCCGGGCGCAATCCAGCACCATCGCCTCGGCCGCATAGGTGTCGGCGCGCATGTCGGCGAGCATGGCCTGGACGAGCTGGTGTTGGCCGATGGCCTTGCCGAACTGGCGGCGCTCGCGGGCATAGCGCACCGCCTCGCCGACCAGCCGCTTCGCCTGCCCGACGCAGGTGGCGGCGACATGGGTGCGCGCATGGTTGATGCCGCGCAGCGCCGCCTTCAGCCCGAGCCCCTCCTGCCCGCCGACCAGCGCGTCTTCGGGCACGCGGCAGTCCTCCAGATAAACCTCCGAGACCCTGGACCCGCTGTGCCCCATCATGGCGATGGGCTCGCCCGCGCGGATGCCCGGCGTGCCGGCATCGACGGCGAAGGCCGAGACGCCGCCCGCGCCCGGGCCGCCCGTGCGCGCCATGACCAGGAACATGTCGGCGTCCGCCGCATTGGTGATGTAGCGCTTGGTGCCGTTCAGCACATAGTCCGCGCCGTCGCGCACCGCCGTCGTCGCGAGATTGGCCGCGTCGGAGCCGTAGTCCGGCTCGGTCAGCGAGAAGGCGCCGGTGCAGCGGCCCTCCGCCATGGCGGGCAGGTATTTCCGCTTCTGCGCCTCCGTGGCGAAGTCGAGGATCGCCTGGCTGCAGAGCCCGATCGTGGTCGAGAAGCGGGCGCGGAACACGGCCGAGGCCTGCGTGAACGCGAAGGTGAGCCGCACCTGCTGCTCCTGGCTGAGGCCGAGCCCGCCATACTCCTCCGGGATCGAGATGGCGAAGAGGCGCATCTCGCAAATCCGCCGCACCAGGTCGTCGGGCACATGGCCCAGCTCTTCCACCCGCTCCTCGCTGGGAATCAGCTCCTCGCGCGTGAACGCCTCGACCTGGGCCAGATAGCCCTCGAAATCCATGTCCCTGTCCATGAGCCGCCGCCCCCGCTCATTCCGGCAAGCGCCAATGATAGGCCATGAAGCCTTCCGCGCCATGCCTCCCGCCGCCCGCTTGCATCCTGCAAACCGTTCCGCCCCTCCGGTTCCGGGCCGGGCCTTGCGGCGAGCGGCGAAGCCGACATAAACAGGGGCCATGAGCGACACCATGCCAACTCTGCCCGAGAGCGAGGCGACCGGCCCCGCCGCCGCCCTCTATGCCGACATAAGGGACGTCATGGGCGTGCCCGTGGTCAACCTGATCTGGCGCCGCCTCGCCTTCTTTCCGGGCGCGCTGGAATGGGCATGGAGCGCCGCGAGGCCGCTCTATGCGGGCGGCGCGGCCGATGCGGCGGCGGCGGAAATCCGCGCCCGCACGCCGCTGCCGGACCTGCCGCCCTGGCCCCCTGAAATCCTGTCGTCGGCGGGCCTCGACGATGCCGGCTGCGCGGCGGTCCGGCGCGTGCTGGCGAGCTACGACCGCGGCAACCGGCTGAACCTGGCGGCGCTCGGCGCGCTGCTGCAGGCGCTGGAGGGCGCGCCCGCCGGCGGCCCCGCTCCGGCGTCCGGAAGCGGCGCGGGCGCGGCGGTCGAGGGCAGGCTTCCCCCGATTCCGGCGATGGAGTCGCTTGCGCCGGAGGTGCGCGAGCTGGTGCTCGGCCTGAACGCGCTGGGCAATGACGGCGATGAGGTAGTGGCAAGCCTCTACCGCCATCTCGCCTACTGGCCGGGCTATCTGGCGCTTGTCTGGGTGCAGCTCGCCGCGCTCGACGGGGACGGCCGTCTCCGGGTCACGATCTCCGCGGGCGCGGACGCCGCGCGGGAGGCGTCTGCAGGGCTCGCCGCCGGGCTCGACCTGCCCCCGGAGCCGGCGCCGCCTGCGGTCGCCGAGGCGGTCGGACAGTTCGTCCGGGGCCCCATCGCCCGGATGACGCCGGTCTCCCTGCTGCTGCTCCATCTTCTGCGCGGCGGATGACGCCGGACCTGCCGAGGCTTGCACCGGGCGAGGTCTGGCTCGTGGGCGCAGGCCCCGGCGATCCCGGCCTGCTGACGCTGCTGGCGGCCCGCGCGCTTGAAGACGCCGATGTCGTGGTCCACGACGCGCTGGTCGATCCGGGCGTGCTGGCAATGGCGCGGGCGGGCGCGCGCATCCACCATGCCGGCAAGCGCGGGGGGCGGCCCTCGCCCTGCCAGCCCGATATTTCCGCACGCCTCGTCGCGGAGGCGAAGGCCGGCGCGCGCGTGCTGCGGCTCAAGGGCGGCGACCCGTTCGTCTTCGGGCGCGGCGGGGAGGAGGCGCTGGCGCTGGCGGCGGCGCGCGTGCCCTTCCGCGTCGTGCCGGGCGTGACGGCCGGCATCGGCGGCCTCGCCTATGCCGGCATCCCGGCGACGCACCGGGACGCGAACTCCGCCGTCACCTTCGTCTCCGGCCATGCCGCGCCGGAGGCGGGCGGCCTCGACTGGGAAGCGCTGGCCAGGGGCTCGCCGGCGCTCGTCTTCTACATGGCGCTCAGGCGCATCGGCGCCATCGCAGACTGCCTGATGGCGTACGGCCGCCCGCCGGAGGAGCCCGCCGCCATCGTCAGCCACGCCGCCACCTCCCGCCAGCATGTCATCGAAACCACGCTTGCCGGCCTCGGCCGCGCCGCCCGCGAAGCCGATCCCCCCGCCGTCATAGCGATAGGCCCCATAACCGCCCTGCGCCCCCGCCTCGACTGGCTCGGCAGGCTGGGGGAAGGGTGAGCGCTACCGGCCAGGGCGGCATCGTGCGGAGATCGGCGCCCATCCGGTCGATTGTGATGTTCCCCAATCGTGATACAATTGCCACACAGGAGAATGCGCAATGACCAAGACGGCCACGATCCGCGCCCGCGTCGAACCGGACCTCAAGCAAGAGGCGGAAACCGTGTTCTCGCAACTCGGGCTCTCGGCGACCCAGGCGATCAGGCTGTTCTACAGGCAGGTCACCCTGCAGGGCGGCCTGCCGTTCGCAGTCAAGGTTCCCAACGCGGAGACGCGGGAAGCCTTGCGGCAGGCCTATGGCGGTGAGGGACTCACCGAGTACGAGACTCTGGACGCAATGAAGGCGGCTCATCGCTGAGGTATGCGGCTGCTCGCAACGAAGCGGTTCGAGAGAGACCTCCGACGCTGCCGCCGGCGCGGCAAGGACCTCGAAAGGCTGTGGGCAGTGGTGGACCGGCCGTTGGCGGAAAAGCCGCTGGAGCCGCGCCATCGCGCGCACCGGCTGTCGGGCGAATGGGCCCGCTCGTGGGAATGCCGGATCGAGCCCGACTGGCTGCTCGTATGGCATGCCGATGACGACGCCCTGGTGCTGACCCGAACCGGAACTCATTCCGACCTGTTCGGTTAGGAGTTAGCCCGGATTTCTCACCGCGAGCGTCGTCCGGCCAAGTTTAGCAATCGGCTGGGTGTTGTTGGTGGCGGGTTTTGTATTTCGGTTTGAGGGCGCAGGGGTATGGGTTGCGCCTGAGGCGCGGTTCCTGCCGGGGGGTG
>JAJDVH010000112.1 GCA_022826185.1 Alphaproteobacteria bacterium | reverse complement strand
CGCCGAGCGCCGAGCGCCGAGCGCCGAGCGCCGAGCGCCGAGCGCCGAGCGCCGAGCGCCGAGCGCCGAGCGCCGATCTTCTGAGTTTCCGCCGCCCGCCAAGGGCGGATTTCCTGTCGATACGATACCTCGTCGCCGCCGGATTTCGGGCGCAGAGGGCACCTCCGCGCGTCCGCCGCAAGCTGCCGGGATTCCGCTCGTTGCGATTGCTTCCGCCGCCGCGCCGAACCAGGGCAATGGTTCGCGGTTCTCGACGGGGCGCATCGACAATTCCCGGTCCTGTCTGTCTCGAAAGGGAGGAATCCCCGTGAACATCGCCACAGTCCTGAAGACCTCAATGGCCCTTCCGCTCATTGCTATGCTGGCGCTCACCGGCTGCGGTGGCGGCGGTAGCAGCGGAACACCGGCCGCCAGCAACGAGATACCCCCTTCCCAAACCCCTCAATCCCCAGGGGGCGGGACCGGCACAGGCGGCACCGGCACAGGCGGCACCGGCGCAGGCGGCGCGGCCCTGATGTCCGTTTGCGGAGAGACTGAAAGCTACTGCCACACCCTGGAAAAACAGCTTAACGCAGCCACAACTGCCGCAGACTTGCAGTTTTTCGCCGACATTCTGGCACTACTGTCAAAGTCGGCTCAATCGGTCAACAATCGCGTTCCAGATCATGACTTCTACCGTCTTGATCCCGTTGAACAACAGGCGCTGTCAAATCTGTATTACCGCCTCCTAGAGGCTTTCGACCAGCCCTCGGCAAAAAGCCCGCCGGCACCGCCGCAAACACCGCCGACTGCTCCGAAAACAGGCAGCTACACCTCCCAAAACGGCCCCGTTGCATCCTGGGGCGTATGGAGGAGTGACCAACCTGCCCCGGCTAACGACCAGCGGCGTTTCGGTGTCGGAACATTAACCGAGGAGGGCTTTTACGCTAACTATGCGGTTACGGGAGAAGTTATCGCGAGCATAAGCTCCCTTCCTAGCGGAACTGCCACTTGGGAGGGAGAATACGAAGGCGTTTATCAACTGGCCGATGAAAACGGAGTCTGGGGCGCGCAAGCGAATGATAGCGGAACCGCTTCTATTGAGGTGGATTTCACTACCAACGAAAACGCTGTGACGGTAACGCTCACAAGCAGCACTACTGACGCCAAAACGCTTCCCGACGGCAGCGATACGGCCGGCGATGAATGGGCGCCCACAGCCGACCTTATCGACCCGAAAACGACTTTCAATAACGACAGGGTCAACGCCAAGCCGGGCGATGATGATACATATTACAAGATCGCCGGTGCTGTATTCGATACAAACGCCGAAGCCCTTGCCGGTGTGTATGAGTTCGAATACCGAAAGGATTCTGCCACCCTTACGGACAACAACAATGATCCTGTCAGGGTCTCCGACATTCGCGGCGCGGGCTGGTTCGGCGGTTGCAAGGATGTAACGGACTTTTCCTGCTTCCAGGCCGACGATGTAACCGCTTCGGACCCCGATCCCGTGACGGACCCCGATCCGGACCCCGATCCCGTGACGCCGCCAGGCGCCTATAGCCATTTGTCTTTCGGGGCATGGTCCGAGAAGCCGGGCGATTTCGACGCTTCCGGTAATGCTGGCGATTTCACGGCGAGTCTCGAAAGCGTTGACTACTACTATCTGCGCGGCACACGTACGTCGTCTGCCGACATCCAGGGCTTGGGAAACACCGGCACGGCGACATGGAACGGGGCCTATGTGGGGAAATACCGCACAAATCCCGCAGATAGTACCGGTTGGGGTGACTTCGCCGATGATTCGGGAACGGTCACAATGGTATGGGGGGATTTAAGCCTCGCAAGCATTGACGTTACGCTCACAAGCACCGTCGGGAATACATTCCCCGGTGTGACGGGAGGGGTAGACACGCCGAAACAATCATTTGCTTTTGCCGCTAACGTCAGCTTTTCCGGAGCCCAGTCCGGTTACTTTGTCGGAAACGTGCATTCAACGGACACAGCGGTTATTACCGCAGCCGGATCGTCGGTTGAGGGTGCGTTTTTCGGCGCCAATGCGGCGGAGGCTGGAGGCGTGTATGATATCACGCAACTAGGCGACTTAACGGCTGTCCAGGTGCAAGCTGTGGGCGTGTTTGGCGCAACGAAACAGTAGCCGCCGCGTCTAACCCGGAGTAAAGAAAACCCCGCTACTGGACACAGTAGCGGGGTTATGGTTCGATCAGGCCCGGAGTGCCCCTGCCGACCGAGTCGGCAGGGGCACCTCCGGGTGTGCTTTGCCGTTCATTCTGAAACCTCAAGGAGCATCGTGAAAGATGATACGGTTTTCTCTTCTATCGACGACGGCGCTCATGTTTTGCGCGGCGCTGGCGCTTTCGGCCTGCGGGGGCGGAAGCGGCGGTCCCAAGACGGCCAGCAACACCGGCGGGCAGCCGAGCGGCAGCGCCGTCGGCCAGGGTGGCGGCGGCAACCCGCAGACGCCCGGCAACACCGGCACTCGGACAGGCGACAGCCCCGCCGGGCAGTCGAGCGACACCTCCGGCAACCCCGTCGGCCAGACAGACAGCCTTGTCAGCGGCACGGGCGATGCGGTGTCGGAGGACGCAACCCCGACGCGCGAGGCGGCGCTCCGACACGCTATCGAGACGGTCGGGACCGGCGCGCCCGGAACGCTGACGATCAGCCGCCCCGACGGCAGCAAGGCGGATATATGGCTCGATGCGTCGTGGCGCGCGGCGGGCTCGGCCCCGGTTGCGCCGACGACCATCCGCTATTCCGGCCAGAGCCTGACCCGCACGGGTGCCGCGAGACCGACGACGGCCTGGGTCTATACGGATATCCAGCCGCCGCGCGCGCTGGACTTCACCGAAGTCTGGCCCCTGGATACGGATACCGATGCGGACCAGCAGAACGACGCCCTGGGCATCACGGCGGCCCATCTGAGAGAGCGCCTTGTGACCCATGTCTCCCGCCTGCCGGGCGACACGCGCGAGGGCGACACGGACTCGGTGAACCCGGTGGACCGGGGCGTGAGCGGCGAGGACAGGGACTTCGACCGGGGCCATGAGATAGACGGGCGGTTCGACGGCGCCTACGGCATCTACAGCTGCGTTGCCGAGACCTGCTCGCTCAACGACTCCGGCGATCCCCGGAAGGGCATCACGGCGATGGCCGGCTGGGTCTTCACGCCGAAGTCCTATACGGGAGCGGGCGGCGGTTCGCGCAAGCCGCAGGTGAGCGTTCCGGACACGGACTACCGCTGGTTCGGGTTCTGGCTGCGCGGCCCGGACCCGCTGGACGATGGCGCTTACGAGATGACGACCTTCGCGGGCGGCTCGCAGCCCTTCGCCGGCGATCCGCGTGCGCTTTCGGGGCGGGCGACCTATGAAGGCCCGGCCGCCGGGCAGTATGTGAAGGAGGGCGCCGACGGCAGCGCCAGCGCCGGGGTGTTCACGGCGAAGGTGACGCTGCATGCGGATTTCGGCTCCTCGCAGACGATCCATGGCGGGCTCAGCGGTTTCCGGGGCGGCGGGCGCGATCTCGGCTGGAGCCTGTCCTTCGGCTCGACCTCCATCGCGAGCAGCGGCGGCTTCTCGGGCCGGACGCACGGGGCGACCTGGGACTCGACCTACAAGGGAACGGACGGCTACAGGGACGAGGGCCAGGACAATCACGGGCGCTTCTCGGGCCGGCTTTACGGCGACGGGGCGGACGGGGCGTATCCGACAGGGGCCGCCGGGACCTTCACCGGCAAGTTCGACGACGGCGCGGTCGCGGGCGGCTTCGGCACCTATCTGATGGTCACGCAACGGAAGAACTAGAACGATCCGGAAGCGGCCAGACGCCCTGTTTGCACGATGGGGCGTCTGCCGTAAATTGCGGCCCCCGTCGGAGACGGCATCGGGGGATGTGCGCCATGCCCGTTCGCGGTGGTTTATGCAGGATTGCCATGGCGGCGTTTCTGCTGTTACCGGCGGCCTGCGGCGGCGGAGGCGGCGGGCCGGCGACGCCGACCGGAAGCTCCGGCTCGCCTCCCACCGTGCCCACCGAACAGCCGCCGCCCGAACCGCCTGCCCAGCCGCAATGTATCGAGACGGCCGAGGCGGGCTGCCTGGAGCCTGCGGCGTGGGGAGGACGGCGGGACCGGCTGGCGGCGGGCCATACCGGGGCGGCGGCGTTCCGCAACCAGTGGGGCCTCGGCGCTATCGGGGCGGACCGGGCTTGGGCGCAGATCGAACTGCGGCATGGCGCGGGCGCGGCGCCGGGGCGCGGCGTCACGGTCGGGCTGATCGACAGCGGCATCGACACAGCGCATCCGGTCTTCGCCGGCAAGCGGGTCAGCGAGACCTTCCTGGACGGCGCAACGGACGAGCGGGGCGAGCGCGTCTCGCACGGCACGGCGGTGGCGAGCGTGATTGCGGCGCGGCCGGGGCGGGCCTACACGGCGGATGTGCATGCGGCGCGCGGCGTCGCCTGGGGGGCGGAGCTTGCGATGTTCGCCATCCCCACGGGCGAGCCCGGCGACCATTATGACCCGCTAGCGCCGTCGGGCTTCGGCGATGCGGACGAACGCTGGGCGGCGAGGGTCGCGCATATTCTCGATTGGTCCGAAGGCGGGCGGCGTCTCGATTTCGTGAATGTGAGCGTCGGCTTTCCGGGGATTATTGATCAATATGGCGAGGCGGCGCTGCGCCAGCATTTCGGGAACACGATTGCCGCCCTGGCGCAGGGGGACCGCGACGACAGAACGGTATTCGTGTGGGCCGCCGGCAACGGCCATGGCAAGGACTGCGATGCGGCGGATTTCGCGAACAATCCGGACCTTTGCCGGGACGGCAAGGTGAATGCGCGCTCGGTCGAGTTTCTGGCAGGGCTGCCGGCTCGAATCGAGGAGCTGCGCGGGCACCATGTCGCGGCGGTGGCGATAGCAGAGGACGGGGGGATCGCGTCCTTTTCCAATCGCTGCGGGATCGCGGCGCCCTGGTGCCTTGCGGCGCCGGGCGCGGATGTGCGCGCGGCGTATTTCGGTCCGCATGAGGGCGAGACGGGCGTACGGGGGACCTATGAGGCAAGCGGCACGTCTTTCGCCGCGCCGATGGTGACGGGCGGTCTGGCGGCGATGAAGCATCTCTTCCGGGACCAGCTGTCGAATACCGAGCTTGTGACGCGCCTGTTCGCGACGGCGAACCGGGAGGGCGTCTATGCCGACAGGGAGACCTACGGGCAGGGCCTGATGGACCTGGGCGCGGCGACGGCGCCTGTGGGCGCGGTGACGGTGGCACTGGGCGCGCGGGTGGACGGCCCCGGCGCGCCGGCGGCGGCAACCGGCCTGGCGCCGGGCGGCGCGTTCGGCGACGGGCTGGCGCGCTCGCTCGCCGGACAGGAGCTTGCAGCGTTCGATGCGCTGGGCGCGCCGTTCTGGTATGCGCTGGACGGCTTCGCGCCCGCCGCGCCCGGCCCGTCCGCCCCGGCGCGCCTGGCGGCGTTCATGGAGCCGGCGGAGCGCAATGCCGGGCTGCTGCAACCGGGCTTCGCGGCGTTTGCGGGCGGGGCGGCGGACACAGCCGGACCGCTGGCGCTGGGCCTGGCGTCGATGGAGCTGGGCGGCGGGCATCTTGCGCTTGCCGGGCGGGCCCTGGCGGCGCGCCTGTCGCCGGCGGGCGGGCCGGTCGTCACGGCCTTCTCGACGGAGGGGCTGCGGGACCCGGCGCCGGTCTCGGGCGCGGCGCTCTCATGGCGCCCGGCCGGGACGCCGCTGACGCTCGGCGCCGGCCTGGCGCTCGAACGGCGAAGCCTGCTCGGCAGCCGCGCCGGCGGGGCCTTCGGGCGCGTGTCGGGCGCAACCGCCTTCGCCGGCATCGGGGCGGCGGCGCAACTCGGAGCCTGGCGCGCCCGCGCCGGGGCCGAACTCGGGCGCGTCGAACCCGACCCGCAGGGCGGCATGATCGCCGGCATGAGCGCGCTCGACACCGCCGCCTTCGCGCTCCGGGCCGAACGACCGCTCGCCGGGCGCGACAGGCTCCACTTCGCCCTCTCGCAGCCGCTGCGCGTCGAGAGCGGCAGCGCAAGGCTGCTCCTGCCCGTCGGGCGCACAAGGGACGGCGCGGTGATCCGCCGGACAGCCACGGCCGGCCTCGAACCCTCCGGGCGCCAGATCGACCTCCACGCGGCATGGAGCCGGACGCTGCGCCGCGGTGGCGAACTGCGCCTCGGCGCAAGCCACTCACGCCACCCCGGACACAACCGCCATGCCCAACCCGAACTCGTACTGTTCGCAAGCCTCAAACTCGAACTGTGAAACGGCAAGGCCCCGGAAGCCGGCGCCGGGCCGTTGTCAATACCGGCTGCACACAAGCGACCCCGCTTGTTCGCCAAGCGCGGGCAGCGACCCCCCGCGCCGGATCGACGGCCCTCCCATTCGGCGGACGACAGCAGCAAGATTAAAGCACAAGCCGAACTCCCGATCGATCGGCGGCCCCTTCAGTCGTGCAAATCGCATCGAAACCGGGTTACGATACGTCGGCATCGGTGTGTTCCCCCGCAACCGGGCAAGTCGTTGTTGAAAACGAACTTTCTCGCATGTAGAGGCCCGACGCAGCGAAACGGACGAGAAATCCGGGTTAGGATGATGGCTTGGAACGGCGGGAACATGCACATAGTAGAAGGGGAGAAAGGTGCGCGATGTCCCATGTGAATATGAAATATCTGCGGACGTTTCTTGTGATGGTCGAGAAGAAGAGCTCCGCGAAAACCGCTCGCCGTCTCGACATTTCCCAAGAAAGCGTTCGGCTCCAGATCGGCAGGCTGGAGAGGGCCGTCGGTAAACGCCTGCTTCAAAGGCCGGTCCCGCCCAACCCGGAGGAAATGGGCCGCACGCAACTGACGGAGGACGGCCGCACGTTCTTGCCGAAGGCAATTGCGGCTCTGCAGGCACATGACCGGATGTTTGACGACAAGTCGATTGGCCTCGACCCGCGTACGCAAGTGAGCACGCTGGCAACCGGCCTTCTGGAAAAGGCGCTGACTGCTTTGAGGCACGATCTGTCGGAGGAAGAGGCCGATCGTATCCACAAGACTTTGTTGGGGGGCAGCCGTCCCGACGGAACCTGACAGACGACCGCAGCCGCGTAATGAACCGGCCCCGCCACCATCGCCGATGCGGTCTCGACCGGTGGAAACTCAAGCCCGTGAAACGGATGAAACGGGTGCGTCACCCGGTCGACCCGTCGCTCGATGCATCCAGGGGATGCAACTGAGCGCCCGGTCCCATGGCCCGCACCATGGCCTGTCCTACCCGTTCGGCAGCGGCTTCGATATCGCGGTCTGCCAGATGGGCGTAGCGCAGCGTCATCTGCACATTGGAATGCCCAAGCATGCGGGCGACGACCGGTAACGGCACGCCGTTCATCACCGCATGGCTGGCCACGGTGTGACGCAGGTCATGGAGGCGGACGTCTTCTATCCCAGCTTCCCGGCGCACACGATACCAGAACGGCAGGTCGGGTCCGCGCGGGTGGGCGGGGTCGAGCGGCGAGGGAAACACGAACGGGCTCTCCCCGCGCGGCTGCCGGTCGAGAATGGCGCGCGCCTGTATGTTGAGCGGGACCGTTCTCGGCCCCGTCTTGCTGTCCGCAAGCGCCAGCATGCCGTCGCGGACCTCTGACCAGCGCAAGCCCATGATCTCTCCCTTGCGGCAGCCGGTGAGAAGCAGAAGGCGGATGATGTCGGCCTGCTCCCGGCTGCCTTTCCGGGTCTGTGCATCCAGGACGCCGTGCAGCCGGTCGATTTCCTCGCGGGACAGAAACCGCGTCAATGCGGGCCGGCGGTTCAGGGCGATGCGCTGCGCGGGATTGCCTTCGATGTGGCCGCAGGCGGTGGCGAAGTTGAGAATCTGGCGAAGGCAGGTGAGATGATGGTTGGCGTTGCCCGGCGCGGTACGGCTGCAGCGCTCGAACCAGCGCCGGATAGCGGCCTCCCCGATGCGGTCGAGCGGCTTCGCCCCGAAGACCGGCAGAAGCTGTCCGGACAGCTGGTAGCGGACGTTCTTCTTCGTCGAAGCCCTGTAGCCGTCGAAATGCGCCTCCTTCCACTCCCCGGCGACGAAGTCCCGGAACAGCGGGACCGGCCGCGCCCGCGCGGTTTCCGCCTCGGGCTCGGGGTTTGCCCGACGGGCATGGCATTCCCGGCGAACCTCTTCCAGGCTCTTCACCCCGACCGGGCCGAGCGAGACGCGCTTCGTGCGCCCGCCCATATCCTGAAGCAGCACATAGCTACGCCCGCCGGAGGGCCGAACCCTGACGCCGAGACCGGCCGCGCGCGTGTCCCAGACCGTGTATTCCCGCTCGCGGGGCCGAAGCCGGGCAACGGCGGCATCGGTGAGTTTCGTCCGCTCCCTGCCCGCCATCACTCTCCCCCTAACGCAGCGCCGATCGTCTCAGCCGCAGCCATAATCATCGCGTCGGCGGTATGAGTGTATTTCAGCGTGGTCTCCGCCTTGCGGTGCCCGAGAAGCCGGCCGATCGCCAACACGGTCTCGCCCTGCCGCAGCGCCAGGCTCGCTACGGTGTGGCGCAGGTCATGAAGGTGAACGTCCTCCAGGGCCGCCTCGGCGCGGACCTCGTGCCAGAAACAGTCCAGCCAGGTCGCGCTCCGGGGCCGGTCGCCTTTCGATGCGGGGAACATCCAGCGGCCCTTCCGCTCAAGGCCGTCGAGGACGGCCCGGGCCGGTGCCGACAGCCACACGGTCCTGGGTCCCGTCTTGGAATCGCGCAGGAACAGGCGGCCTTCCCGGTAGTCCGCCCATTGCAGGGTGAGAATCTCGCCCTTGCGGCAGCCGGTCAGGAGAAGAAGCCGGATAACCGCGACCTGCTGCGGCCATCGGGCCTCATGCGCCGTCAGCCTTGCGGACAGGCGGCGGATTTCCTCGTCGGAGAGAAACCGCTCGCGCCCCTTGCGGCGGTAGCGCTTGATGCCCCGGCAGGGATTGGAGCCCTCCGGGCGCAGGCCCATGGCTTCTGCTTCCCTCATGATGACGGAGAGGATCGGCATGGACCGGTCCGCCGCGACTGGCGTCACGCGCAGGCGGGCGAACCAGTGCCGCACCTCCTGCCGGTCGATGGCGGCAATCGGACGACCGGCGAAATGCGGCAGCAGTTGTTTGCGCAGATAGCCCCGGTTCACATTGAGCGTTCCGGGCTTCCAAACCCGCTCGTGACGCCGAAACGTCGTGTCGGCGACGGCTTCGAAGAATGCCTCACCGGGCGCGAGGGGCGCCTCCTCGCCGCGCCTGATGGCGGTGATCATTTCGGCAGCCGAAGCCCGCGCGGCCATGACGCTCATGCTTCCGGCATCGCCGACGATCTTCCAGATGCGTTCGCCGCGATGCTGACAGTGGATGAAGAACTGCTTGCGGCCCGAGGGCGAAACGCGGACGCCGAAGCCCCTGAGCTTGCCGTCGCGGACCTCGCGGACGGACTTGCGGGGTTTGAGCGCCTTCACGCGCGCCTCGGTAAGGGTGGTTCCCGGCATAAGATGTCTCCCGGCTCCGGTTGCAGCCAGGGAAGCGACCTGTTCCCCAGTTGCAGATTTTTCGGGAGAAAAAACGACGCTATGTCAGATAGTTAGCACCCATAGGTGCGGATGATGAACAGGGATTGACTATGGTCGTTGACCATAGTATGTTCAGGCAATGGAACGCCGAAGGAGGGCGGGCAGGTGGAACGCTACACCGTGAACGACATGGCCGCCGCCCTGGACGCTGCGCCGGCGACCGTCCGGCGGCATTTGCGCTCGCTCGGCATCCATAGCGGCTCCGGCCGGCGCCACGAATGGGACGGCGCGCGCTATCGCCGCCTTCTGGACCTCGTCGGGCAGCGCATCGCCGACCATGCGCCCGCCGCTCGCAGCGCATACGAAAGGGAGCAGGCCGGCGGGGATTCGGGCATGCAGGAAGCGCAGTCGATTTTCGGGATGCCGGACATGCCGGCGGGGATTGAGGAAATGCAGATATCCACCTTCAAGGCCACTTGCCTCGCGGTTCTCGAACGGGTGGGCAAGACGGGCCAGCCTGTGCTGGTGACCCGGTTCGGCAAGCCCGTGGCGCAGATCGTCCCGCCGCCCTCGGGCGACTGGCTGGGCGCCATGGCGGGCACCGGCCGGATCCTGGGCGACCTCACCGCGCCCGTGCTCGACCCGGAGGAATGGGAAGCGCTCGGCTAGGCGGTGCTGCTCGACACGCATATCTGGCTCTGGGCGCTGCTCGACCCGGCCCGGCTTTCCCGCGCCGTGCGCGACCTGCTCGCCTCGCCGGCGGAGACGCTGCGGCTCTCCCCGGTCAGCGTGTGGGAGGCCATGATGCTGGCGGAGCGGGGCCGGATCGCGCTGGACCCGGACCCGCGCCGCTGGCTGGACAGGGCGCTCGCGGCCGCCCCCGTCACCGAGGTTCCGCTGACCTTCGAGGTGGCGATGGCCAGCCGCAGCATCGCGCTGGACCACAAGGACCCGGCCGACCGCTTCATCGCCGCGAGCGCGCTGGTCTTCGGCCTGACCCTGGTGACGGCCGACGCCCGGCTGCTCGACTGCCCGGATATCGAGGCGCTGCCCAACCGCTGAGGGCGGCCGGGCCGCGCCCTTACCCCTTCCCTGCCCCCGCGCCGAGATAGCGCGCGAGTGCGACGGCGAGCGCGGCGCCGATGAACTGGGCGAGGATGAAGGCGGGCGCGTCCTCCGGGCGGATGCCGGAGAAAGTGTCGGTGAAGGCGCGCGCGACCGTCACCGCCGGGTTGGCGAAAGAAGTGGAGGCGGTGAACCAGTAGCCGGCGGTGATGTAGAGCCCGACCGCCCAGGCCACGGCCTCCGATTTCGCCTTCAGGCAGAGCAGGATGGTGAACACCAGCCCGAAGGCGGCGACGCCCTCCGAGAAGGCCTGCGCGAAGCCCGACCGCTCCTTGCCGGAGGCGAAGAACAGCTCCGGCTGCTCGAACATGATGTGCGCCGCCGCAACGCCCAGCAGGCCGCCCGCCACCTGCACGAGGATGTAGAGCGCGGCGTCGCCCGGCCCGATCTCGCGCCTCATCAGGAAGGCCACCGTGACGGCCGGGTTGAAATGCGCGCCCGAGATGGGCCCCAGGATCAGGATCAGCACCACCAGGATGGCGCCCGTCGCAATCGTGTTGCCGAGCAGCGCGATGGCCGTGTTCCCGCCGGCGAGCGTCTCGCCCATGATGCCGGAGCCGACCACCACGGCGAGCAGCATGGCGGTGCCGGCGAATTCCGCCGTCAGTCGTCGGGAAAGGGTCATATCGCGGCCTCCAGCGCCGCCACGCCGGGCAGCACCCGGCCTTCAAGCCATTCGAGAAACGCGCCGCCCGCGGTCGAGACATAGCCGAAGCGCTCGACCACGCCGGCCCGGGCGAGCGCGGCCACCGTGTCGCCGCCCCCGGCGACGGTCAGCAGCCCGTCCATGCCGGCCGCGGCCTGCGCCACCTCACTGGTGCCCCGGTCGAACGGCGGCACCTCGAACGCGCCGAGCGGGCCGTTCCAGACCAGGGTGCGCAGCAGCCCCAGCCGGTCGATCAGCCCGGCTACGCTCTCCGGGCCGATATCGAGGATCATGGCGTCGGGCGCCACCTCGTCCACCGCCACGGTCTCCGTCGGCGCGCCGGCTTCCAGCGCGGGCGCCACGACCGCATCCTCCGGCAGCACCACCGTGCAGCCGCATGTCTCCGCGTCGTCGAGGACATGGCGCGCCATCTCCGCCATGTCGCGCTCGCAGAGGCTGCGCCCGACCTCATAGCCCTGCGCGTGCAGGAAGGTGTTCGCCATGCCGCCGCCGATGGCGAGCATGTCGACGCGGGCGACGAGGTTGCCGAGCAGGGTGAGCTTGGTCGAGACCTTGGCGCCGCCGACGATGGCCCCCGACGGACGCGCGGGCGCGTCGAGGGTCGCCTCCAGCGCCTCAAGCTCCCGCTGCATCAGCCGCCCCGCCGCGGCCGGCAGCAGCCGCGCCAGCGCCTCGGTGGAGGCGTGCGCCCGGTGCGCGGCCGAGAAGGCGTCGTTGACATAGATATCGCCGAGCGCGGCCAGCCGGGCGGCGTAGTCCGGGTCGTTGGCCTCCTCGCCGGGGTCGAAGCGCAGGTTCTCCATGAGCGCCACCCCGCCCGCCGGCAGGCCGGCAATGACTGCGGCCGGGTCGTCGGCCGCGAAGGCGACGGGGGTTTCGAGCGCATCGGCCAGCGCCTCCGCCACCGGACGCAGCGAAAGTTCGGGCGCGGGCCTGCCCTTCGGCCGCCCGAGATGGGAGAGGACGACGACGCGCGCGCCCTGCCCGGCGAGCTCGCGGATCGTCGGCAGGGTGCGCTCGATGCGCGTCCGGTCGCCGACCCTGCCGCCCTGCATGGGGACATTGAGGTCGGCGCGCAGCAGCACGGTCAGCCCGGCCGCGTCGAGCCCGTCCAGCGTGCGTGCCGGCATCAGTTGTTGCCGACCGCGCCGCCCAGCGCGTCCCCGATCTCGTCATGCACGGTGAGGTCCGCGAAGCGGTCGAGGTCGGTCGGCTCGCGGTTGACGATGGCGAGGAAGGCGCCGTTGCGCTTCGCCGCGATCGGGAAGCCCGCCGCCGGATAGACCACCAGCGAGGAGCCGCAGACGATGAACAGGTCGGCGGCCATCGTTTCGAGCTCGGCCCGGCGCATGGCGTCTTCCGGCATGGCCTGGCCGAAGGAGATCGTCGCCGTCTTCACCATGCCCCCGCAGGCGTTGCAGACCGGCAGCGTCTCGTCCTTGCGGAACGCGGCCAGTATGTCGTCCAGCTCGTGCCGGAGACGGCAATCGAGGCAGGCGGCATAGGTCGAGTTGCCGTGCAGCTCGATCACCTTGTCGTCCGGCACGCCGGAGGCCTGGTGCAGCCCGTCGATGTTCTGCGTGATGACGGCCGAGACGATGCCGCGCTCGACCAGCGCCGCCACCGCCCGGTGGCCGCGGTTCGGGCGGGCGTTCACCATGGTCTTGTCGGTCTCGATCTTGCGCCGCCAGGTCTCGCGCCGCATCTCCTCGGAGGAGACGAAGTCGTCGAACATGATCGGCTTGTAGCGGTCCCAGACGCCGCCGGGGCTGCGGAAATCCGGGATGCCGGACTCGGTGCTGATGCCGGCCCCGGTGAAGACCACCGCGCGCCGCGCCTTGCCGATCGCTTCCCTCAGCCGTTCGATGCCGTCCCCCATCGCCGCCTCCGCCTTGCGCTCCCCGCCCACTCTTAGGTCACGCCAGGGCATAGCGCGAGTCCGGGCCGGGCGGGTCGTCGCCCGAGGCCGCGCGGCCGTCCTCGACCATGTGCAGCAGGTGAGAGAGCACGGAGCGCCCGGCGGCGCGGTGCAGGTTCGGGTCGACATCCGTGTAGATGCGCCGGACCATCTCCGGGATCGACACGACGCCGTCTTCCAGGCAGGCCAGGATTGCCTGCTCGCGCTCCTCGCGGTGCGCGATGAAGGCATCGACGAACGGCCCCGGATCGGCGATCGGCGGCCCGTGGCCCGGCCACCAGGGGGTTTCCGTGCGCGCCCGCACCTTGCGCAGGCTTGCCATGTAATGCGCCATGTCGCCGTCCGGCGGCGAGACGATGGAGGTGGACCAACCCATCACATGGTCGCCGCTGAAGAGCGAGTTCTCCTCCATGAGCGCGAAGCAGAGATGGTTGGAGATGTGGCCCGGCGTGAATACGGCTTCCAGGGTCCAGCCCCGGCCCTCTATGCGCCCGCCGTCGGGCACGCGGATATCGGGGTCGAAGCCCGTGTCGCCGCCTTCCGGCGAGTCGAAGGGCCAGTTGCGCCGCGCGCCGATGCCGTGCGGACCGAAGCCGCAGAGCGGCGCGCCGGTGGCCGCCTTGAGCGCGGCACAGCCGGGCGAGTGGTCGCGGTGGGTGTGGGTCGCGACGATGTGGGTCACGGTTTCGCCCCGGAGCGCCTCCAGGATCGCGCGCGTGTGCGCCGCGTCCTCCGGGCCGGGGTCGATCACCGCCACCTCGCCCCGCCCGACGATGTAGGTATTTGTGCCCTTGAAGGTGAAAAGGCTCGGATTGGCGCTGGTGATCCGGCGCACCAGCGGCGTCAGCTCATAGACCCGGTCCGGCTCGATATCGAAATCCCGATAAAACGGAATCGGTGCCGCCATGCCTCTCTCGCTTGGGTTTCGGGCGCGCACCGGATTGATAGTCCGCCGGGCTGCTGCTATCAATTGTTTATGCGCCGGTCAACGCGGATTGCTCCCTCGATACTCTCCGCCGACTTCGCCGAACTCGGGGCCGCCGTGGACTCTCTGGTTGCGGCCGGGGCCGACTATATTCATATCGATGTCATGGACGGGCATTTCGTCCCCAACCTCACCATCGGCCCGGCGGTGGTGAAGGCGCTGCGCAAGCGGACGGACCGGACGTTCGACACGCATCTGATGATCGCGCCGCTGGAGCCGCTGCTGCCCGACTTCCTGGACGCCGGGGCCGACATCGTGACCGTCCATGCCGAGGCGGGGCCGCATCTCCACCGCAGCGTGCAGCGCATCAAGCAGGCCGGCCGCCGGGCGGGCGTGGCGCTCAACCCCGGTACGCCGGCCTCGGCCGTCGATGCCGTGCTGGGCGATATCGACCTTGTGCTGGCGATGACGGTCGATCCCGGTTTCGGCGGCCAGAGCTTCCTTCGCGCGCAATGCGCCAAGATCGCCGGGCTCCGCGCCCGCATCGACGAGTCGGGCCGCGAGATCGACCTGGAGGTGGACGGCGGCATCACCGACGAGACCGCCGCCGAGGTGCGGGCCGCGGGCGCCGACGTGCTGGTCGCGGGCAGCTTCGTCTTCGCGGACGGCTTCCAGGGATGCGCCGGGCGCATCCGCCGGTTGCGCGAGGCGGCGCCTTGATCGGCGTGCGCGGCCTTGCGGGGCGGCGGCTGTTCCCTGCAGGGTTTCCCAGACGGATCGGCAGCGCCGGCGCGGTGCGCAGTATTGCGCTGGCGCCGCGCGACCTCTGGCCCGGCGTCTCCGACCGGGGCCAGGCGCTGCTCAACGACAGCGGGCGCCTGGCGGCGGCGCTGGAGGCCCGGCCCGAGGACCGCACGGCGCTGCTGCTGCACCGCTTCGACTGGATGCGCGACCTGCGCGCCATCGGCGGCGACCAGGGCCGGCGGGAGGCCAGGCGCCTGGTGCTGCTGTGGCTCGACGCGCACGGCAGCGGCCGCGGCGAGGTCTGGCGCGCCGACATCGCCGGCGCCAGGCTCTATTCCTGGCTCGGCAGTTTCGAGTTCTTCGCCGCGAGCGCGGGCGACCTCTTCCGCACCCGGGTCGCCGAGAGCATGGCGATGCACGCCCGGCTTCTGGCCCGCACGGTCGAGGCGGCGCCCCAGGGCGTGCCGCGCCTCGCCGCGCTCACCGGCGCGCTCGCCGCCGCCATCGCCTTCGGACAGCCGCCCGGGGCCGTGCTGCGCCGCATCGACCGCGCGCTCGACGAGCAGTTCTTCGCCGACGGCTTCCACCGCTCCCGCAACCCGGTGGCGCACCTGTCGGCGCTGCGCCGGCTGATCGAGATCCAGGGCCTGCTGCGCGCGGCTCCCATGGCCCCGCCGCAGCGCCTGACGGAGACCATCCGCAACGCCGGCCCGCCGCTGTCCTTCTTCCGCCACGGCGACAAGCGGCTCGCCTGCTTCCACGGCGGGCACGAGTCGGAAAGCGTGCTGGTCGACCTCGCGCTTGCGCGCGTGGACCATCACGGCCGGCCGCCGACGCGCAGCGTCGAGGCGGGGTTCGACCGGCTGCATGCGGGCCGCACGCTGGTGCTGGTGGACAGCGGGCTGCCGACCGCCAAGGGCTTCGACCGGGGCGGCCATTCCAGCCCGCTCGCCATAGAGTTCAGCGACGGGGCGCAGCGCATCGTCGTCAATTGCGGCGCGCCGGCGGACGGCTCGACGCCCTGGAACGAGCTGGCGCGCGCCACCGCCGCCCATTCCACCCTGACCGTGAACGACGTGCATGCCGTCGAGATCGACAAGGGCGGCGGGGTGCGGGCGGGCGGCCTCAATGTGGAGGCGCGGCGCTCGGAGGGCGAGGGCGGCCTGTGGCTCGACCTCAGCCATGACGGCTATGCCGCGCCCTTCGGCCTCATCCACCGCCGGCGGCTCTATCTCTCCGGCCAGGGCGGGGACCTGCGCGGCGAGGACCTGCTGGAAGGCAATGCCGGCTGGCCCTTCAGCCTGCGCTTCCACCTCCACCCCGACGTGCAGGCGCGGCTGGAGGCGGGCGCGGTGCAGCTGGCGCTTCCCGGCCGCCAGGAATGGCGCTTCCGCGCCGCCGGCGCCAGGCTCGCGCTCGGCCCCAGCGTCTATCTCGGCGACGGCCGCCGCCGGGACACCCAGGCGATCATCGTCGAAGGCCGCACGGGCGCGGAGGGGGCGGCGGTGAAATGGGCCTTCCGGGCGCAGGGGCACGGGGAGTAAATTTGGCCAAGAGGGCTTACTCTGCCGTCAAAGACCCGGGCACAACCCCGGACGGCGCACCTTATACCAACGGCATCGACTTTGGACTCATGGGAAGATTGCGGCCCATATCGTCGCCCCGGCCCCCGAGCCGGGGCCCATCTCTGGCTCCCGATGCCACCGCAGCCGGTGGAGAACAGGCTCGACCGCCGGGGTCTGCCCCGGACCCCGATCCGGGGCTGCCGCGAGGACCGAAGCTGGGCCCCGGCTTCCCCGCTCGGAGGCAGGGACAGGCGGGGGCCGGGGCGACGGTGGGGGTGGCGCCGCCATCGGTTCCGGTCAACGACCGCTGGTATTAGTCCCGTGTCCTTCGTGGCGCCAAGACAGTATCTCTGACGTCGTTACAGCCTTCTGCTTCGCCCGCTCTCGGCGGATGGCTGCGATGAGGGCGGCGGGATCGTCGCTGGCCTCCGCCTCCTCCGGCAAAGCGGTCAGTTGCTCCCCGATCTCATCGGCTTGCTTACGGCGCGTCATGTCGAATCCTCACTCCTCTGTTACGGCCCAAACCGCCTATGCCGCCGACTGCCGGGGCGTTACGCGATTGGCGATTTCGCGGCCCGATTCGATTTCCGCCCGGCGCAACTCCCAGGTCTTTTGCAGGCTCAGCCAGATCTCCGGCGTCGTGCCGAAATACCGCGCCAGGCGGAGCGCCGTGTCCGCGGTCACCCCCCGCTGGCCGTTCAGGATCGTCGTAACGCGGTTTACCGGCACGCCCAGCGCCTTCGCGAGCCCATTGGCCGACAGTCCGAGTTCGTCGAGTTCATCGCGAAGCACTTCTCCCGGATGCACCGGCCTCATGCCGTTCTGCACGCTCATCCCGCCCCCCGCCTCCTGAACCGCACCATGAGCCCCGCAGGCAGCATGGTGAAGGCGAGGTGCTCCTCGATTTCCCCGGCCGGGCCCGCCGGCTCCAGGTCGAAATTGCGGAGCAGCATGGCGAGGACGGTGCGGATTTCCAGCAGCGCGAGCGCGCGGCCGGGGCAGAGGCGGGGGCCGCCGCCGAAAGGCAGGAAGACGCGGCGGTCATGGGGGCTGGGGCGCGACTCGGGCGGGGCCAGCCAGCGCTCGGGGTCGAAGCGGTCGCCGCCGGCGAAATGCTCCTCGCGCGTCGCCGCGTGGCGGAGCAGCATGATGATCGGCGTTCCCCTCGGGACGGGACAGCCGAGGATTTCGGTATCCGCCACGGGCTCCACCACATGGATGGGCGCCACCGGCTTGAGGCGCATCGACTCGTTGCAGAAGGCGTCGAGGAAGGGGAGCGCGTTCGCCTGCTCCGGGTCCTCGATGGCCGCCGCCGGCGCCAGCAGCGCATCGGCCTCGGCGCGCGCGCGCTCGAACAGGTCCGGATATTGCATGAAATAGTGCATGGTCCAGGCGATGCTGTTCGCGGTCGTGTCCTCGCCGGCCAGCAGCAGGGTGCCGGCATTGGCGAAGATCTCCGCGTCCGAGAAGCCCGACTCCTCGTCCGCCACCGCCGCCAGTATCGCCTCCAGGAAATCGGCGGGCTCGCGGTCCGGGTCCGCCGCCATGCGCTCCCTCGCCGCGCGCACCATCCCGCCCACCTCGCGCTCGATGGCCTCCAGCGCCCGGTCGAGCGCCCGGTCCGACGGCAGGCGGAACCAGCGCCAGTAGGTGAAGGGCGCATTGGTGCGCCGGTGCAGCACGGGGAACACCTTGTCGAGATGGCGCTGGATCACGGGGCCCGGCGTCTCCAGCGTGTTGGCGTCGACGCCGAAGGCGAGCTGCATGGTGACATCGACGGTGAAGCGCATGAGGTCGCGGCAGAGGTCCACCGGCTCGTCGCGCTCCGCCGCCCCCTCCCAGCGCCGCTGCAGGCGCCCGGTTATGAGCGCGAGCTTCGGGAAGAAGTCCGCGAGCTTCTGGCGGTTGAGCGCCGCGACCACGATCCGGCGCTGCCGGCGCCAGTCGTCTCCCTCCGCGGCGAACACGCCCCGCAGTTTCATCTCGTCCGCCACCGACTCGAGCCGGCGGGTGCGCCGGAAGCCCTGCGGGCGCTGCACCAGGATGCGCTGGATGGATGCGCTGTCCGAAACCACGGCAATCCGGTGCGGCCCCATGCGGATCTGGAAGAGCGGGCCGTAATGCGCCGCCCACTCCTCCAGCCTGAGATGCAGCCGGTCGAAGCGCACCCGGTGCAGCACGCCGATCAGCGGCAGGCCCCTCGGGCCGGGAAGGTCGCGAAGCTGCATGGAGGCCGTTTCCGCTTGCGTCATGGCGCCATTCTACACCGCCCGGCCCGGCCGGGCAGCGCCGTCCCGACGATTCGCAAGCGGCGATAATCTATCTGAAAAAATTATGAAACGAAAAAGAAAACAGTATTGGTTCTTATCAAAACCCGCTGCCAGAGTGCGGCCGTCCGGTTCGGAAAGGCGCCGCGCCGGGCAGACGGCAAGAGGCGGAAGATGGCAATGCGGAACGCAAATGGAATGTCGAAGACGGGCGGAGACGCCGCGGGAGCCGGCCGCGCCGGGACTCGCGTTGACGGTCCCGTCCGCGGCGAACCGGCGCTGACTGCGGATTCGAAGCCGGCGCAGGCTTGCTTGCTCGACATTCCCTGCCGGTAACGGTTTCCTCCACCGCGACCGGCAGTGCAGCCGGCGGGTCCCCCACCCGCCGGCTGCTTGCTTTTGCGTCCGGCTATTCCGCCGCGCGGCTGTCGGCCCGGGCGGTGCGCATCGAGGCCCGCAGGCGCGCCGTTGCGGCCTCGTCGGCCGTGCGCCCGTCGGAGGCGAGCACCACGCCATAGTCGCGTTCCGCGCCCTCGGGCGAGAGGAGTTCGTTCAGCACGTCCACCGCAACCGCCGACGGTTCGCGGTCCAGAGGGTCGCCCCAGCCGCCGCCGCCCGCCAGCTCGTGCAGGAACACGTCGCCCTCATGGATGTTGCGGGTGATCTTGGAGGGGACGGGCTCGCCGTTCAGATAGTTCGCCGCCGGCTCGCCCGGCTTGCCGCCCGAGAGGCCGTAGGGCCGGAAGGCCATGCGGTCGGCGCGCACCTGCAGCACCGCCTCATGCTCCAGGAAGCGGTATTCCCGCCGGTAGGGCGCACCGCCGCGATAGGCGCCCGGCCCCATCCGGTCCGCCACCAGGTCGTAGCGCAGCACCTGGACCGGCTGTTCCGCCTCGGTCACCTCGACCGAGTGCGAGGCCATGTTCGCGAACATGTTGGCATTGCCCTCGAGCCCGTCCGCATAGGGCCGCCCACCCCAGGTGCCGCAGGCGAAATCGACATAGATGAAGGGCCGGCGCTCCTTGTCGTAGCCGCCGATGGACACGCCCGTATTGCCGCCGTCGGAGCAGGCGAACACCTTGTCCGGCGCGCATTGCGCGAGCGCGCCGAACGCGCAGTCCACCATGCGGAAGCCCGTCAGCCCGCGCGCCGCGCAGGCGGCCGGCAGCACCGAGTTGGCGATGGTGCCCGGCGGGGCCGTCACCTCGATGGCCCGGAACACGCCCTCATTGTTGGGGATGCCCGGCGGCAGGATCGAGCGCACCGCGCAATAGGTCGCGGCCTTGGTGAAGGAGAGCGTGTTGTTGATCGCGCCCTTCACCTGCTCCGCCGAGCCGGTCCAGTCGGCGTGCATCGAGTCGCCCTTCTTGGTGAAGGTCACGAACAGGCGGATCGGCTTGCCGATATCGATGCCGTCATCGTCGATCCAGTCCTCGAAAGACCAGGTCCCGTCCGGCAGTTCGGCGAGCGCGGCGCGGGTCAGCCGCTCGGCATAGTCGATCACCGCCTCCATATAGACGCCCACGCGCGCCTCGCCATATTTCTCCACGAGATCGAGGAAGGCCGCCTCCGCGATATGGCAGGCGGCGAGCTGGGCGCGCAGGTCGCCGGCGAGCCGCACCGGCACGCGGACATTGCTCTCGATCAGGGTCCAGAGCGTCTCGTTGCGCCTGCCGCGCTCGAACATCTTGAGCGGCGGGATGCGCAGCCCCTCCTGGTAGATTTCCGTCGAGTCGGAGGCGTTGGAGCCGGCCACGCGCCCGCCGACATCGGTGTGGTGGCAGATGGTGCAGGCGAAGGCGAGCCGGCGCCCCTCATGGAAGATCGGCTGGAAGACGAAGATGTCCGGCAGGTGCATGCCGCCGTCGAACGGGTCGTTCAGGCAGAACACGTCGCCCGGATGGATGTCGTCCCGGAAGCGCTCGACCACCGTGGCGAGCGCGGTCGGGATCGAGCCCAGATGGCCCGGCAGGGTCAGCCCCTGGGCCACCAGCCGCCCCTCTGCATCCGCAAAGGCGGTGGAGAAGTCCATATTGTCGCGCAGCACGCCGGAATAGGTGGTCCGGCAGATGGTGAGCGCCATCTCGTCGGCGATCGAGAAGATGGCGTTCTTGAACAGCTCGAAGGCGATCGGATCGTCGATGTCGGTCATGGCGCGAGAGCAAACCACAGCTTGGCCCTCGGGAACAGCCGCAAATCGCCGCCTCACACCTTGCCGGCGGCCGCGGGATAACCGTCGATGCCGAGCGCGCCCCGGAAGTCCGCGCTGATCCGGGCCTTCTCCTCCTCCAGCGGGATGCCGGTCGCATCGGCGACGCGCACGACGGCGGTGAAGATCGCGAGTACGCCCGCGGCATCGACCAGCGCCTCGGCGCCGATTTCCGCCAGCAGCCGTTCGCGCGCGGCGGCAAAACCGTCCCGGTCCTCGCAGAAGGTCTCGGCATAGCGCGCCAGCGCCTCTCCCGCGGCCACCCCGCCGCCGGCCGCGCCCGCCCCCGCCATGGCCGTCAGGTCGTAGTCGTCACCGGTGTGTCGGCCGCTCTCACGGAGCAGCACCGCATGGCTGGTGGTTCAATAGACGCAGTGGTTGATGGCCGAGACCCGGCCCGCGAGGAACTCGGTCTGGGCATGGGTGAGCGCGCGGTATTCGGTGCCGTAATCCCTGAGTTGCGCGTCGGGCAGGTAATGCACCGAATCCATGTCGAAGAAGCCTGTGACTTCCGCCGGCACCAGCGAGAGCGCGCGGTGGATGTTCACGGCCGAGAGCCCGTCATACATGCCGGCCTCGGCGTCCGTCAGGTCTTCGGGCGCCACGGTCGGCACCCAGGCGAGCCCCTCCTTCGCGCCCGCCGGCCTCCGCCGGCGCGGCTCCCCGGCAAGGGGCGCGGGCAACCTGTGGCGCGGCAGTCCCATGGCGTCGCAGAAGCTGTCGATGGCGATGACCGTCGCCATGACGCCCACGGTCTCGACATATTCCGCATCGCTCAGGCCGCCGGCCAGGGCTTCCTCGTAGAAGCGCCGCGTCAGGCGGCCGGGGTCGGTGCGGATGCGGTGGATGACCTCCACCAGCATGTCGGGCAGGTCCGTCGCCGTCTCATGCGCGCCCGTGACGGCGTAAGGCGACAACGCCGCCCTGCGTTCCCGGCAGAAGCCGCAATCCTCCGCCGCGCGCGTTTCCTCGGCGATGGCGACCCGGACGGCCCCGGACCACCACTCCCCCGGCTCCGCCAGCCGCGCCCAGGCGCGCTTCTGGGCCGCGATCAGATCGCCGCGCACCGGCAGGGGGCTCAGGCGGTAGTCGAGGGTCTCGACCGCTGCTGCTTCGACGGACATGGGGCTGCCTCCCGCTTGCTGCTGCCCGCAGTGTACCACGGCCGGCCCGGACAGGCCGCAGCTTGCCGATATTCTATACAGGCGCTATACGTCGGGATCGAGGCAACGGTCCCGCAGCCCGGAGGAAAGAGACCGGCATGCCCCAGGTGAATTTCCGCATGTCCAGCGAGCGCCTGGCCTTCATCGACCGGGCGGCGGAGGTCCGGGGCGTCAGCCGGACCGAGTTCGTGCTTCGGTCGAGCGAGGCGGCGGCGGTCGAGGTGTTGAACGAGAGGCCGGTCATCACCCTCGACGACGAGGCCTGGGAGGGTTTCGTGGCCGCCCTCGACGCGCCGGTTGAGCCGGACCGCGCCGTGAAAGAGCGTTACGCGCGTCGGCCGCAGTGGGACCGCTGACGCCGCCGGAGCCGCTCACGCCCCGGCACGACATCTCTCAATTCTCCTCCGGCGTCTCGGCCCTCGACGCCTGGCTCCGGGGCAAGGCGCGGCTGAACGAGGCCAGGGGCGGCGCCCGCACCTATGTCGTATGTGACGGCGACCGCGCGGTCGGGTTCTACAGCCTCGCCGCCAGCGCCGTGGAGCGGCGGCGGGTATCGTCGCGGGTGGGCCGCGGGATGCCCGACCCGATCCCCGTCATCCTGCTGGGGCAACTCGCCGTGGACGAGGCCTACCAGGGGCGCCGCCTCGGGTCCGACCTGCTCGTCGACGCCTTGCGCCGGGCGCTGGCCGCGGCCGGCGTCATCGGCGCCCGCGCCGTTATCGTGCAGGCTATCGACGAGCGGGCGAAGGTTTTCTACGGGCGGTTTGGCTTCCGCCCGTTCTCGGACCGCGAGCCGCTCATGCTCACACTGCGGATGTCCGAGCTCGACGCGCTGTTGCGACCGTGAACCCCGCAGCCCCGGCGTCGCCGATTGCGGGCGGCGGGCCGGCGGAGTAGAAGACGGGCGCCCGGCGGGGCGTAGCGCAGCCTGGCAGCGCGTCTGCTTTGGGAGCAGAAGGTCGCGAGTTCGAATCTCGCCGCCCCGACCAGCGCCAGCTTGGTCCAGTTTCCAAATCGTGATAGGTCTTTGAGACTGCCGAGAGCGAGAGGATGAACGGCATGAGCGGCGACACGGCGGCTATCATTGTTGCGATCATCGGCACCGGAGTCGCTCTCGGCCTGCTGATCGTTCCGGGCCAACGCGAAATGCGACGCGACATCGCCAATCTGCGCGAACGAATGGCGCGCGTCGAAGGCGTGGTCGAGACTCTGCGCGATACCATCGCAGGGAGACAGAAAGAGGCCGCGCATGACTGACCCCCCTGATCGGGGTCGCCGTTTCATTACCCAGATCCGTAAGGCCCGGCATTCCGGCAAATTACCGGAGCGTTTCCGGGCTGCCGATGTGCGGGACGCCTGTCCGGGCTGGGCAAAGAGTACATACTCTGTCTTTCTGCCGAAGCATCGGCTAGGCAATCCGGCCGGTGAAACGGTGCTGTTTGTCCGTAACGAAGACGGCTCATACAGTCTGATCGACGACTGACACCGACTCTCCGGCAGGACGGCAGGTAAGTTGCAAAGAAAAGGGGCGCCCCGAGGGGCGCCCCGATCCGTGTTGCCGTCGATGTGACGGCGTGGATCAGAAGTCCATGCCGCCCATGTCGGGCATGCCGCCGCCCGGAGCGCCCATGGGCTGCTTCGGCTCCGGCTTCTCGGCGACCATGGCCTCGGTGGTGATGAGCAGGCCGGCGACCGAAGCCGCGTCCTGCAGCGCCGTGCGCACGACCTTGGTCGGGTCGATGATGCCGGCCTTCACCAGGTCGGTATATTCGCCGTTCTGCGCATCGAAGCCCCAGTTGATGTTGTCGGTGGTCTCGAGCAGCTTGCCGGCCACGACCGCGCCGTCCTCGCCGGCGTTCTCGGCGATCTGGCGCACGGGCGACTGGAGCGCCTTGCGCACGATGTCGACGCCGACGCGCTGGTCGTCATTCTCGCCCTTGAGGTCGTCGAGCGCGCTCGCAGCGTAGATCAGCGCCGAGCCGCCGCCGGCCACGATGCCTTCCTCGACCGCAGCCCGGGTGGAGTTGAGCGCGTCGTCCACGCGGTCCTTGCGCTCCTTCACCGCGACTTCGGTGGCGCCGCCGACGCGGATCACCGCGACGCCGCCGGCGAGCTTCGCCAGCCGCTCCTGCAGCTTCTCGCGGTCATAGTCGGAGGTCGTCTCCTCGACCTGCTGGCGGATCTGGCCGCAGCGGGCCTGGATGTCGTCCTTGCCGCCGGCGCCGTCGACGATGGTGGTCTCGTCCTTGGTGATGGAGACCTTCTTCGCCGTGCCGAGCATTTCGAGGCTGACGCTCTCCAGCTTGATGCCGAGGTCCTCGGAGATGACCTGGCCGCCGGTCAGGATCGCCATGTCCTCCAGCATCGCCTTGCGGCGGTCGCCGAAGCCCGGCGCCTTGACGGCCGCGACCTTGAGGCCGCCGCGCAGCTTGTTGACGACCAGGGTCGCCAGCGCCTCGCCCTCGATGTCCTCGGCGATGACCAGCAGCGGCTTGCCCGACTGCACCACGGCCTCGAGCACCGGCAGCATCGGCTGCAGCGAGGTCAGCTTCTTCTCGTGCAGCAGGATGTGCGGGCTCTCCAGCTCGCAGTTCATCTTGTCGGCATTGGTGATGAAGTAGGGCGAGAGGTAGCCGCGGTCGAACTGCATGCCCTCGACCACGTCGAGCTCGGTGTCGAGGCTCTTGGCCTCCTCGACCGTGATGACGCCCTCATTGCCGACCTTCTGCATCGCCTCGGCGATCATGTTGCCGATCTCGGCCTCGCCATTGGCGGAGATGGTGCCGACCTGGGCGACCTCTTCGGAGTCCTTGACCTTCTGCGAGCGCTCCTGGAGCTTCGCAACGACCTTGTCGACGGCCAGATCGACGCCGCGCTTCAGGTCCATCGGGTTCATGCCGGCCGCGACCGCCTTGGCGCCCTCGCGGACGATGGCGTGGGCGAGCACGGTCGCCGTGGTGGTGCCGTCGCCGGCCTCGTCATTGGTCTTGGACGCGACCTCGCGCACCATCTGCGCGCCCATGTTCTCGAACTTGTCGGACAGCTCGATTTCCTTCGCGACGGTCACGCCGTCCTTGGTGATGCGCGGCGCGCCGAAGGCCTTGTCGAGAACGACATTGCGGCCCTTGGGGCCGAGCGTGACCCTGACGGCGTCCGCCAGCACGTTGACGCCGCGCATCATGCGGTCGCGGGCGTCGGTGTTGAACTTGACGTCCTTGGCAGCCATGGTGGCTTCCCTCCTTGTCTGAATGCTTGTTCGGGGCGGCGGCGCCGGCTCAGGCGGCAGCCTGCTCGATGACGCCCATGATGTCGGACTCCTTCATGATCAACAGCTCCTGGCCGTCGATCTTGACCTCGGTGCCGGACCACTTGCCGAACAGCACCCGGTCGCCCGCCTTGACGTCGAGCGGGGCGAGCTCGCCCTTGTCGTTCTTGGCGCCGGGGCCGGCGGAGATGATCTCGCCTTCCATCGGCTTTTCCTGCGCGGTGTCGGGAATGATGATGCCGCCGGCGGTCTTTTCTTCCTGATCGACACGCCGAACGAGCACACGGTCATGGAGCGGCCTGAACTTCATGCCTTGCCTCCTGCTGGACTCTAGAGAAACGACCCCCGAAAAGGGGTTGCCGGGCAGTTAGGGTTTCGGCGGCGAAAGTTCAAGCAGAATTTTGGCACTCGCAGACATCGAATGCTAACAATCCTGGCCGCCCCGGACCGGCCGGAGGGCCGCTTCTCATAATTTATCCAATGAAATCAGTTTATTATCGGGGATTGGCGGCGCGGGGCATCCGTCTCCGGGGACGGGATGTCGCAGCGACCGCCGCGCCCTGCCTCAGGCCTGGAGGCAATGGGCGATCCAGGCTGCGGTCAGCTTCTCCTGCACGCCGTTCTGCGAGAGCCGGCCGCGCAGGGTCGGAAAGTCCACGAGGTCGAGCGGCTGGTCCTGGTTGAAGCAGGAATAGACCACCCGCTCCTCGCCGGTTTCCGGGTCGCGGTGGAGCTGCAGGCACTGGGCGCAGATCTCCTTCATCATGCACTGCATCGGCGAGTTGATGGACCCGAGCGCCCTGTGCCCCGGCTTCAGCAGGTCCCGCAGCGCGCCGCGCCGCGCCCTGTCGACCGCCGCCATCATGCCGTCCGAGCCGATGGCCAGAATGCGGTCCACTTCGCCCAGCGGGATCGGCGGCGCGCCCATCCGCCCCCCGCCATAGGCCGTCATCGCGTCCACGATATTGCCGGTATGGGCGAAATCCTGCGGGCGGCCCGGCCGGAAGCCCGGCGCCCCGTCGCAGCACCAGACCACCACATCGGCCGCCGCCTCGATCTCGTCGGTCTTGTAGCGGTCTCCCGCCTCCTTGTAGCCGGCGAAATAGAGCACCCGGCTGCCCGCCTCGCGCAGCGCGCGGCCGATGGAGAACAGCACCGCATTGCCGAGCCCGCCGCCGGCGAGCAGCACCGTCTCGTCCCCCGGAATCTCGGTCGGCGAGCCGGTTGGCCCCATCAGCACCACCGGCTCGCCCGGCCGGAGCGAGGCCGCGAGGTCGGAGGAGCCGCCCATTTCGAGGATGATCGTCGAGAGCAGGCCGCGCTCATGGTCCACCCAGGCCCCGGTCATCGCCAGGCCCTCCATGGCCAGCACCGTCCCGTTGCGCCGCAGCGCATGGCTCTCGAAATTCTGGAGGCGGTAGAACTGGCCCGGACGGAAGGCGCGGGCCGCCGCCGGGGCCTCGACGACGACCTCGACGATCCGGGGCGTGAGCCGCACCACCTTGTGGACGCGCGCGCGCAGCTCGCGGTCGGCGCGCGCCCCGAGGTCCGCGTCCGTCGCCGGCGGCCGGTCCGCCAGCAGGCGGCTCACCAGAGGATAGGCCTGCTTCACGCCGCCCATCGCCTTCACGACATTGCCGGCGAAGGAGGGATGCAGGTCCCCGAAGAAACTGACCGACCGCCCGTCCTCGCGGCGCTGCATCAGCACTTCGGGCGCATCCGGCTTCGCCGTCGGCTCGGGAACAACGGCGTTGCCCCCGCCGTCCACGGCCTGGAAATACTTGCCGTCGAGCGCGATGCCGGCGCTCTCCCGCGCCAGCACCGTGTTGGGCTGGGTGCCGGCCGCGACGAGCACGGAGCGGGCCGGCAGCGAAACCGTCTCGCCGTCGCCGAGGGCGCGGCGCCGGCCGCGCTCGTCGATCTCCACCCGCTCGAGGCGCAGCGCCGCCGCCCGGCCCCGCGCGTCCACTTCCACGGCGAGCGGCGACAGGCATTCGGCGAAGCGGATGCCTTCCTCCAGCGCCTTCGCCACTTCCTCGTGGTTCAGCGTGTAGCTCGGCGCGTCGATCAGCCGGCGGCGGTAGGCGACGGTGACGCCGCCCCAGGAGCGCAGCATTTCGCGGATGCGCGGCGTCTCGCCGGCCGCCGCCCGCGCCCGCTCCGCCCTGAGCGCGCGGGCATGGGCGAGGAACTCCTCGGCGACCTCGGCTTCCTCCTCCGTCCACGCGACCTTGCCGTCCAGCGCCTCCCAGCGCGCCAGGAACTTCTCGACCTGCACCGGGTAATAGGCGAGCGACTCGGTGGCCGTGTCGATGGCCGTCAGCCCCCCGCCGACCACGACCGCCGGCAGGCGTATCTGGAGGTTGGCGATGCTGTCCGTGCGCGCCGCGCCGGTGAGCTGAAGCGCCATCAGGAAGTCCGACGCCATGCGAACGCCGGGCGCGAGCGCATTCGGCATCGGCACATGGGTCGGCCGGCCGGCGCCGGCCGCCATCGCCACATGGTCGAAGCCCCACGCGAACGCCTCGTCGAGCCCGAGCGTGCCGCCGAAGCGCACGCCGCCCACCATGGTGAAGGCCGCGCGCCGCTCCAGCAGCAGGCGGATCAGCTTGAGGAAGTTCTTGTCCCAGCGCACCGTGATGCCGTATTCGGCGACGCCGCCGAAGCCGGCCATGACCCTTTCGGACAGCTCCTCGCGGATTTCCGCCATGTCGCGCACGGGCCGGAAGGGCTGCCGTCCGCCCGTCTCGTCCACGCCGGAGAGCGCCGCCGGCAGTGGCTCGATCTTCAGCCCGTCCACCGCCACCACCCGGTGCCCGTCATTCATCAGGTGGTGGGCGAGGCTGAAGCCGGCCGGGCCGAGCCCGACCACCAGCACCTGCCGCCCCGTCTCCGGCAGAGGCAGCGGGCGGGCGAAGTTCAGCGGGTTCCAGCGCGTCATCAGGCTGTAGATCTCGAAGCCCCAGGGCAGCTCCAGCACGTCCTTCAGCGCGCGCGTCTCCACCTGCGGAATGTCGACCGGGTCCTGCTTCTGGTAGATGCAGGACTTCATGCAGTCGTTGCAGATGCGGTGGCCGGTGGCGGCGCAGAGCGGGTTGTCGATGCACACCGTGGCGAGCGCGCCGAGCGCGAAGCCCTCGGTCTTGAGCAGCTGCATCTCGGAGATCTTCTCCTCCAGCGGACAGCCGGCGAGCTCGACGCCGAACACCGTGCTCGCGAAGGCGCCGGTGCGGCGGTCGCGCAGCCCGCGCGCGCAGCTGTCCTTGCCCTGGTTGTGGCAGAAGATGCAGTAATGCGCCTGGTCGAGCGCCGCCTTCAGGTCCATGCCGGCGTCGGTGAGCGCAAAGCCCTCGCGCCGGCGCAGCCGCGCTTCCGGGAGTTCCAGCGCGGGCGCGCCCTGTTCCGTGCGGACCTCCGTATCGATCAGCCGCATGGGATCGACGCGCCCCGGCTGCCTGAACAGCACCCCCCTGCCGTGGCGCGCGCGCCCTTGCGGGTGGTGGAGCGCCCAGGCCGCGTAGCGCGCCGCCGCCTCCAGCGCCTCGCCCGCGTTCGCCTCGTCGGCGAGCCAGCCGAGCACGGCACCTGCGAAGACTTCCTCCTCGACCGGCAGCGGCATATGCGCCCCGAGCGCCGCCTCGACCGCCGCCCCGTCCAGTTCCGCCGCCTCCGCCGGCTTCACCGCCCGGGCGGCGCGGCGCTGCACGAACAGCCGCTTGCAGCGATAGACGGGCGCGAGCGCCGTGTGACGTTCGGACAGCGCCGCGGCTTCCGCCTCGATGCCGAACAGGCGGGCGAGGAAGCCCTCCAGCTTCGGCGCCAGGGCGATCACCAGCTCCGACTCCGCTTTCGGCTCCAGCGCGTCCGGCGCCGCGCGGGCCGCCTCCAGCTCGGCCCGCAGCGCCTCGTCCAGGCTCTCCAGGAACAGCGCATCGAGCCTGAGCAGACCGTCGCGGCAATACAGGTCCTCGAAACGGAAACCGTCGGCAAGGGTGAGTTCGGTCATGGGTTGTAAGGCTCACCTCGCAGGGCGGAGGCCTGGCCGGTATTGCCGGGCTGAGCGAGGCTCTCTAACTAGGCGCTCCATGTTCGACCGGCAAGCGACCCCGTGCCGCGCCGTGACCGTCTGGCTCGTTTTCATGGCCTGCGCGGTGGCCGCGATGGTCTCGATCGGCGGCATCACGCGGCTCACCGAGTCCGGCCTGTCGATGGTGGAATGGCGCCCGCTGATCGGCTGGCTGCCGCCGCTCTCCGAGGCCGAGTGGCAGCGGATATTCGCCCTCTACCGGGAGACGCCGGAGTTCCGGCAGGTCAATTTTTCCATCGACCTCGACGGCTTCCGCCAAATCTTCTGGTGGGAATATGTCCATCGCCTCTGGGGGCGGCTGCTTGGGGTGTTCTTCGCGGCGCCGCTCGTCTGGTTCTGGCTCCGGGGCCGGATCGACCGGGCGCTTGGCCCGCGCTTGGCTCTGCTGCTGGCGCTCGGCGCGCTGCAGGGGCTGATCGGCTGGTGGATGGTGCGGAGCGGCCTCGCCGACCGACCGGATGTGAGCGCGGCGAGGCTGGCGGTTCATCTCGGCATGGCGCTCCTCATCTTCGCGCTCCTCGTCTGGACGGTGCTGGACCGCATCCGCCCGCAGGCGGGGTCCCGGCCGTTGACCGCCTGGCTGCTGCTCGGCCTGGTCGCCCTTGCCATCGCCAGCGGCGCGCTGGTGGCCGGCAACAATGGCGGCCTCATCTACAACACGTTCCCGCTGATGGGCGGCGAGCTGGTGCCGGCCGACTATCGCAGCGAACCCGGCTGGATCGCCGATGCGCTGGAAAACCCGGTCGCCGCGCAATTCCACCATCGCCTGCTGGCGGTTGCCGCCCTGCTGGCCGTGGTTGCGGAATGGCTGCGCGCCGGCGCTTTTCGGGCGCGGACGGGCGAGCATCTCCTTCTGGCGGCGGCCCTGCTCCAGGCGGGCCTCGGCCTCGCGGCCCTGCTCGCCGTGGCGCCGCTCGGCCTCGCCGCGCTGCACCAGTTCGGAGCCGTGCTGCTCCTTGCCGCAGCACTGATCCGCACGCACGGCGCCATTGTCCTGCAAAGTATAGAGCAAGAATAAACCTGCAAATCTTCGGCAATACAGTAAAAGAATGCCGGTGCAAGCAAACAGAAGGTAAATCGTTCAATATAATCCAAGTTATCCCCGTCATTGAAAATTCACCGCCCCCATGCAAGCTTATTCCCGCTTAACAGTTGGCTGGATTTGAGGAGTTCTTTCAGATGACGGAACGATTGGCCGAAACGGCCGAGGATGTATCGCGGCTGGCATTCGGTTTCATGGCTTCCAAGGCGCTGTTCGCGGCGCTGCATGTCGATGTTTTCAGCCAGCTTGCGGACGGCCCGAAAACGGCGGGCGCGCTCGCGGCGAAGACGGGCGTGCCCGTCAACCGGATCACGACGCTGATGACCGCGCTGACGGCGATCGGCCTCGTGGACCGGGAGGAGGAGAGCTATTTCAACGCGCCGGCATCGGCCGCCTTTCTCGTGCGCGGCGCGCGCCACGATTTCGGCGACTATCTGCGCTACCAGATCGACCGGCAGATGTATCCGTTCCTCACCCAGCTGAACGAGGTGATGGACGGCTCGCTCGATCCGGAGGCCGTGGACAGCTACCAGCACTGGATGTCGGACCCGGAGCAGGCCGTGCTCTACAGCGAGGCGCAGCATGCGGGCTCGCTCGGGCCCGGCCGCACGCTTGCGCGGCTGGTCGACCTTTCCGGCTGCCACAACCTGCTGGATATCGGCGGCGGCACGGGCGCCATGACCATCCGGCTGCTGGAGACCTTCCCCGGTCTCGTCTCGACGATCATCGACTTCCCCAACGTCGCCGAGATCGGCTGGCGCTTCGTCACCGATGCCGGGATGGTGGACCGGGTGCGCTACATCCCCGGCAATGCGCTGGCGGTGGACTGGCCGACCGAACAGGACGCCATCCTGATGTCCTACCTGTTCAGCGGCGTTCCGGGCGCCGAGCTGCCGCGGCTGGTGCAGCAGGCCTATGACTGCCTGTCGCCGGGCGGCCATTTCATCGTCCACGACTTCATGGTGGAGGACGACCGCACCGGCCCGCCCATGGCGGCGCTCTGGCAATTGCAGCACATGGCCTTCACGCCGGAGGCGCGCTCGGTCACGCCCGGCTGGCTCAAGGGCCGGATGCTGGAGGTCGGTTTCGCGGTCCCCCGCGACGAGGAAATGGTGCCCGGCATGACCCGCCTGATCCACGCCCGCCGGCTGGACTAGCCCGGATTTCTCACGACGTGCAGGTGCATCGGGGCTCTGCATGTGAGAAAGTACTTCTGCTTCAAAGACTTGTCCTGTTGCAGAGGAGCGCCCCGATGCGCACGGAGTGTAACCCGACGCGGATGCGATTTGCACGCCTGAAAGGCCGCGATGTCGTGGCCGATTTCGAGGGCGGGAGGATGACCTCGGATGCCGGCGCGCTGCTTCTGGGGGCGACGGACCGGACGGTCGCCCTGCGGATCGTGTGGTGCACGATGTGGCGACGCTGGTGGGCCAGCGTGTCTTCGGCCTGGCGCGCAACGACCGGCTCACGGCCCGCCTGAAACGCGCCCCGGGCGCAACCGATACTCCTGCGCTCCCAAAACGAAAGGCCGAAACGACCGCCCCGAAAACCTCTCAAACAGGCTAAACGCCTATCCACTAACTAACCCGGATTTCTCACCGGGTGTAGGTGCATCGGGGCTCTGCATGTGAGAAAGTACTTCTGCTTCAAAGACTTGTCCTGTTGCAGAGGAGCGCCCCGATGCGTACAGAGTGTAACCTGACCCCGATGCGATTTGCACGC
>JAJDVH010000078.1 GCA_022826185.1 Alphaproteobacteria bacterium | reverse complement strand
ACGCTATTGTGGTGGCGCATGGCATTGAGCCTCCTTCGTGTCCAAAACGTTCGCAAACGCTTGGACGCCAGTAGAATCAATGCCATGCAACCCGTCCACAAAAATAAACCGGACAGCCGTGGACTTGTTCCGGGCATGACGGAGTGGGGCGTTCGGGCATGATGGAAAAGGGCCGGGGTGACGATTTCGGGCTCGGCCCCGAATACGGCGCAGTCCGACGGAACGCGGTCCCGGTTCCGTGCTAGGCGTCCGTCCCGCCCTGTCGCGCCGCATATGGCGCATGGCGGGGCCGATCGTCATATCCAATGTCTCGGTGCCGCTGATCGGCGTGGTCGACACCGCGGTGATGGGGCATCTCGACGCGGCCTACTATATCGGCGCCGTGTCCATCGGCGCGATGATCTTCAACTTCCTGTTCCACCTGCTCAACTGCCTGAGGATGGGCACGACGGGGCCGACCGCCCGGGCCCGCGGACGGGAGGACTGGGGCGAGGTGCGGGCGATGCTCTGGCGCGCGCTGACGCTTGCCGGCGGCGCGGCGGCCCTCATCGTCCTCCTGCAGGGCCCCATCGCCGCGCTCGCCTTCGGGCTTGTCGAGGCGAGCGCCAACGTCGAGGAGCACGCGCGGACCTATTTCTTCATCCGCGTGTGGACCGCGCCCGCCAACCTCGCGATCTTCGCGATCATCGGCTGGTTCTACGGGCTGGAGGATTCGCGCACGCCGCTCGTCCTCCAGGTCACCGTCAACGTCACCAACATGGTCCTCGATGTCGTGTTCGTCATGGGCTTCGGCTGGGGCGTCGAGGGCGTTGCCTTCGCCACGCTCATCGGGGAGTATCTGGGCCTCGCCGTCGCCGTGGTCGCCGTGCGCCGGCGGTTGAAGCGCCTGCCTGCGGGGCGCGGGCCGGTGTTCGACCGGGCGCGGCTGCTGCGCCTCGTTGCGATCAACCGGGACATCACCATCAGGTCGCTTTGCGTCGTCTCCGCCAATGCGGTCTTCCTCGCCAAGAGCGCGGCGGCCGGCGACACGACCCTGGCGGCGAACCAGATCCTCGTGCATTTCGTCATCTTCGCCTCCTTCGCCCTTGACGGCGTCGCTCATGCGGGGGAGGCGCTGGTCGGCGATGCGGTCGGGCGGCGCCACGGCGCCGGGCTGCGGGAGGTCATACGGGCCGTTCTCGCCTGGTCGGTCGGCGCGGCCGCGCTTCTCTCCCTTGCCTATCTGGCCGCCGGCAGCCTTCTCGTGGCCGTCATGACTTCGCTGCCGGAAGTGCGTGAGGCCGCCGCTGGCTGGATGCTGTGGGGCGCGCTGGCGCCGCTGGTTGCGGTCTGGGCCTATGCGTATGACGGAATCTATCTGGGTTTCTCGGCGACCCGGTGGATGCTGCTCACCATGGCGGTCGCCTTCGCGGCCTATGTCGCGGCGCTGTTCCTGCTGCCGGGCCCGCTCGGCAATCACGGGCTCTGGATTGCGCTCTGGCTGTTCTACGGCCTGCGCGGCGCGGGCCTGGCGCTCGCCTATCCGAAGCTCAGGCGAACCTTCGCACTATGATCCCGGCGCCTCTTCTCCTCTCCCGGACAGGGGGAGAGGGGAAGCGCTTGGGCATGACGGAGGCGGCGCTATTCCTTTCTTCGAGAAAGCACACTTTCCTTGTATAGGCCGCCACAAGGAAATATGCTTTCCTTACTCCGCGTTCACCGCATGGAGCGCAGACATGCTCGCCAAGCTGACCTCGAAGAACCAGTTGACCCTGCCCAGGGCCGTCATCGCCGCGGTGGACGCCGCCGAATATTTCGACGCGACCGCCGAGAACGGGCGCATCGTGCTGACGCCGGTCCGCGTTAACCGCGCTGACGGCGTGCGCGCAAAGCTTGCCGAACTCGGGCTCTCGGAGGCCGACATAGCCGACGCCGTCTCCTGGGCCCGGTCCGGGGAATGACGCCGGTCCGCCCGGTTCTCGACACGAATGTCCTGCTGTCGGCGCTGCTGTTCCATTCCGGCGCGCTTTCATGGCTGCGCGCCGCCTGGCGTTCCGGCGACATCCGCCCGCTCGCCAGCCGGGAGACCGCGGCCGAACTCCTCCGCGTCCTCGCTTATCCGAAATTCGGGTTGGACGCCGGGGAGCGGCGCGACCTGCTCGACGACTGTCTTCCCTTCTGCGAGACCGTCCCGGTGCCGGATCCGCCGCCGGCGGTTCCCGAATGCCGCGACCCTTCCGACCGGCCGTTCCTGGAACTGGCGCTGGCCGGGCGCGCGGACGCGCTGGTGACCGGCGACGCGGACCTCCTGGCGCTTGCGGGCGCGTTTCCCGTGCCCATACTGCCGCCGGCCGCCTTCCGGCGGCGGTTGTCTCGCGGCGAAGAAGCGGAGCGGTAGTGGCCGGGTGGAGGGTCGGGGCGCACCGGGCCTTCGAGCGCACCGGATGCTGGCCGATACGAGATGTGCGCATACAGCAGACCGCCGGGCGGGAGGGGAAAAAAGCCGGCCGCCCCCGCCGTCATCCGCGCGGGGCGGCCGCGCGTTTGCGGCGGAGGTTGGCGAGGCGGCCGTTGAGGCGGCGCTCGCGCCTCAGGCCGTGGCGCTTCAGGAAGCGCTGCACGGTGGAGGTCCTGAACACGAGGCCCTCGGCGGCCAGCCGGTCGCGCAGCGCCCGGACGGTGAGCGCCGGCTGCCGCTCCAGAATGCGGAAAATCCGCTCCCGCTCCGCCTCGATGCGCCAGGACTTGAGATCGCCGCCCTTTGCATCGGCCCGCAGATGGCCGCGCTCGCGCCAGCGCTTCACCCAGCTGGCGACGCTGATTTCGCTCACGCCGAACCGCCGGCCCGCGGCCGCCAGACTCATCCCCTCCTCCAGCACCGCCGTCACCGCCAGGCGGCGCAGGTCCTCGCCATACGCCCGCCGCCGCGGATGCGCTTCAGACATGTTCACCGTCGCTTCCTCCCCGCCGCGCGTGCCGGATTGCATCGAGTCGGTCGGCACAGGCGCGGCCGGCGCGCGCACCTCCCCTGTCCGGCCCTGTGTCCGGTTTGCCCTTGGAAGTCCCGAATGGCACCATGATGCGGCCCGTGCCGCACGCGCCTCGCCTCGTCAGGTCATCTGTCCGATCGTTCCCGATTTATACCGCTAAAAGGGATATATAGGGATTTTTATCCGTTTTTAAACCCCGTCCGGGGAAAAACCGAATGCCTCCCTATCGTCATGCCCGGACTTGTTCCGGGCATCCATGCGGCCGTCCGTCGGGAGCGGTGGAGGGAGATACCCGGAACAAGTCCGGGCATGACGGAAGAGCCTGTCGAAGGGGGGCGTTCGGGCGTGGTGGAGGGAGAACGGCCGGGGCTTATGCCGGCGGCCGGTGGTTGAGCGGCCCGTGACCGCGCCCGAGGCCCGGGGCGGTGCGGATCGCCTCATGGACGAAATCGCCCGCCCGGCGCACGGCCGGGACGAGATCGAGTCCCTGCGCAAGGCCGGTCGCGGCGGCGGACGCCAGCGTACAGCCCGTGCCGTGGGTGTGCCTCGTGTCGAGCCGCTCATGCTCGAAGACCGTCTCGCCGGAGGGCGTCAGCAGCCGGTCGCGCACAACCAGGCCCTCGCCGTGCCCGTCCTTGAGCAGCACCGCGCCCACGCCGAGGGCGGCCCAGGAAGGCCAGCCGGGCGCGCGGCCGTCCAGCAGCGCCCCGGCTTCCGGCAGGTTCGGCGTCAGCAGCGTCGCCAGCGGCAGAATCCGCCGGCGCAGCGCGTCCACCGCGTCCTCGCGGAGCAGGCTGTGCCCGCCTTTCGCCACCATGACCGGATCGACCACGACCGGTACGCCCGGCGCCTCCCGCTCCAGCGTTTCGGCCACCGCCTCGATGACCTCCGCATCGTGCAGCATGCCGGTCTTGACCGCGTCGGCCCCGATGTCCCGCAGCACCACGCGCATCTGGTCGGCGATGAAGCCGGGCGGCACGGGATGCACGCCGTGGACGCCTTCGGTGTTCTGCGCCGTGAGCGCCGTCACCGCCGTCATGGCGAAACCGCCAAGCGCCGTGCAGGTCTTGATGTCCGCCTGGATTCCCGCCCCTCCGCCGGAATCGGAGCCCGCAACGATCAGCAGGCGGCCGCGCATGTTCATGGATACAGCCCCGACGATGCGCGGCTGCGCCGGGAGCAGGAGGATGAAGCGCTGCGAGGCATGGCCGCGCAGTCTAGCCCGGATTTCTCACCGGGTGTAGGTGCATCGGGGCTCTGCATGTGAGAAAGTACTTCTGCTTCAAAGACTTGTCCTGTTGCAGAGGAGCGCCCCGATGCGTACAGAGTGTAACCTGACCCCGATGCGATTTG
>JAJDVH010000237.1 GCA_022826185.1 Alphaproteobacteria bacterium | reverse complement strand
CGCCGAGCGCCTTGGCATTCCCCGGCAGAGCGTGACGCAGCATATCCGCGCCGTGGAAGAGAAAGTCGGGCGGACATTGCTCGAAACGCCCTGGCCGCGCGAGCCGAGACAGGTCGGCCGGACGAAATTAACCGAGGCCGGCCTTGCATTTTTTCCGAAGGCGGTCCGGGCGCTGCGCGCGCATGATGCGCTGTTCGAAGACCGGCTCTTCGACGCGATCCCCTGCGAAACCCGCCTTGCCATGCTGCGCAGCCTTCTGGAGCTGGCATTCGACACGGCGCAGGACGACTCGCCCGGCCCGGCGCGCAGGACGCCCGGCGGCGCCATGCCGTGCGCCGACCCGGCCCGCGCGGCCATCCGGGCGGAGTGACCGCGCCCGAAACTCCCCGCAGGCGCTGCCGGATTCATACCAACGATCGTTGATTGGACCCCATGCCGCCAAGTGCGGGAAACCTCCTCCCCCGCTTGCGGGGGAGGACGGGTGGGGGGCCGTTTTCGCGCCAGCGGAAACGGCGGGCGCAGCCCGGCAAAGGCCCGTCCACGCCGAGAGACCCTCCCCCGACCCCTCCCGCAAAGCGGGAGGGGAGAGATCGAACGCCCTCAACATGAGTCCTGAATTACGCACCTTGGTATGACCCCCGGATCGGGGGCCGGGGCGACGAAAAGGGGTGCGGAGGAGGAAGGGGCGGGAGCCGGGGCCGGCTTCCGTCAGGCCATGCCGGCCTCGACGCGGGGGTCGGCGTCGGCGCGGTCTTCGGCGGCGTCCCAGAGCGCCGGGTCGGGGTCGCGCGGAAGCTGGATCATCACGCGCAGGATCTGGTCGCCGCGCGCGCCGCCCGCCGGGTCCGGCGCGCCCTTGCCCTTCAGCCGCAGCCGCGCGCCGGAACTCGTCATCGGCGCGATCCGCACCGTCACCGGGCCGTCGAGCGTCGGCGCGCGCACCTTGCCGCCCCGGACCGCCTCCACCAGGGACACCGGCAGATCGACCAGGATCGTCCGGCCCTCGCGCCGGAACCAGGGATGCGGCTCGACCGCGATCTCGACCTCGGCGTCGCCGGGCCGGCCGCCGGACGGGCCGGGCTCGCCCCGGCCGGCAAGGCGCAGCCGCGCGCCGTCCTCCGTTCCCGGCGGTATCTTGAGCGCGACGTTCCGGCCGGATTTCAGCCTGAGCCGCACCGCGCCGCCCTTCGCCGCGTCGACGAAGGGCACCGAAACCCGGTAGCGCGTGTCGGCGCCGCGCCTCGGGCGGCTGCGGAAGCCGGAGAAGATGTCGCCGAACGGGTCTCCCGGATCGAAGCCGCCATTCCCGCCGAAGCCGCCGAACGGCGCGCGCTCGCGGCCCTCGGCGTCGATCTCGCCCCGGTCGAACCGGGCGCGCTTGTCCGGGTCGCCCAGCAGGTCCCAGGCCGCGGCGGCCTCCTTGAAGCGCGCCTCGGCCTTCGCATCGCCCGGGTTCCGGTCCGGGTGGTCGTCCTTGACGATGCGCCGGTATGCCCGCTTCAGCGTCTGGGCGTGCCCGCTTCAGCGTCTGGGCGTCGGCGTCCCGGGAGCAGCCGAGAACCGCATAGGGGTCGCGCATCAGGCCGCGGGCTGGACGATCTGCCAGCTTCCGTCGGGCTGGCGGCAGGCGGTGCCGTAGGCGGTCTGCTCCTCGCCGCCCACGATGATGCCGGTCTGGAACTCGCGGCAATAGCGGCCCGTATCCTCCTGCCAGGTCTTCGTCGGCACGACCCAGCCGGAATTGCCGCTGTCCGGGTTCTCCCATTCGGACCGGTCGCCGATGCGCCCGCGCTCCAGCGCGCCCTGCGTCGTCTGCTCGGCGGTGATGCGGTCCGCCTCGTCCAGATCCCGGCCCAGCCGGCTGCCGAGCATGGCGCCGAGCAGGGTGCCGGCGGCGATCGCCACCTTGCGCCCGCGGCCCTTGCCGACCTCATTGCCGAGCACGGCGCCGCCGACGCCGCCGATAATCGTGCCGAGGGTCTGCTTGGGGCCTTGGTCGGGACTGCAGGCGGCCAGCAGGAAGACGGTTGCCGCAACGGCGAGTGCTTGTTTCATCGGAAGACCGCCCCTTGTTCCGGCCGGAACCGCGCGCTTGCCTCGGCGGCAGCCCGGCCTATTGTGGATATCCACTCTCCAATAAGGTGCGCCGGGGGCGGTTCGTCAAGGGATGCGGGAAGCGGAAGAGGTCGAAATCGGGCGCGACCCGGTGCTCGCCGTCCGGCGGTGGATCGGGGAAGCCGAAGCGTGCGAGCCGGTGGACGCCAATGCGGCCGCGCTCGCCACGGTGGGCGCGGACGGCATGCCGTCCTGCCGCATCGTGCTGGTGAAGGCGGTGGAGCCGGACGGGCTCGTCTTCTACACCAACTATGAAAGCCGCAAGGGGCGCGAGCTGGCCGCCCGCCCGCTCGCGGCGCTGACCTTCCACTGGCGCGTGCTCGACCGGCAATTGCGGGTCGAGGGCCGGGTCTCGCGGGCCCAGGACGAGGTCTCCGACGCCTATTTCGCCAGCCGCGAGCGCGGCAGCCGGATCGGCGCCTGGGCGTCGCGCCAGTCGGAGCCGGTCGCCGGGCGGGCCGCGCTGGAGGCGCGCGTCGCCGAGATGGAGGCGCGCTTCGGCGGGGCCGACATTCCGAGGCCGGCCTTCTGGGGCGGCTTCCGCCTCCGCCCCTCCCGCATCGAGTTCTGGCGCCGGGGCGACCACCGCCTGCACGACCGCATCGTCTGCCGCGCCGAAGGGGGGGCGTGGACGAGGGAAAGGCTGCAGCCGTGATCGTCCGATGCGAGCCCGACCGTGCCGACCGTATTCCATATTGACGGAAACAGGTTCTTCTTCTGCGAAGATCGTGCTTGAACCGACCGTTCGCGTAGTGGAGAGTCGCGGTTTCAACGCGCGCGAGTTGCGGGTCCTGACCGGCCTGGCTTCAGACAGGGCGGGATCGATCCGGAAGGCATGGAATGACCATTTCGGCTGAAAGCGTGTCCTTCGACGGTGACTCCATGTGGGTGTCGCTCTCGGACGGCCGGGTGCTCGGTGTGCCGCTCGCCTGGTTTCCCCGGCTTTGCGGCGCGCCGGCCGATGTCCTGCAACGATATGAACTCACCGCCGGCGGCATCCATTGGGAGGCGCTCGACGAGGACATTTCGGTTTCGGGCCTGCTGGCCGGACGCGGCGACCGGACCCGGCGCGAAACAGGCGTCGCGGCGGCCTGACGGGGAGCGCCGCCGGGGAGTCCGGACGAGGGAGAGGCTGCAGCCGTGATTAGCCAGCGCGAACTCGGCCAGTACCGCGACAACGGCTTCATCCGCCCGCGGCCCCTGCTCACGCCCGCCGAGACGGCCCGCTACCGCGCGGCCTGCGAAGCCTCCTGCGTCGCGGTCGAGCGCAAGCCCGGGAGGCGGCAATCGAACAACCGCGTCAAGCCCTACCTGCTGTTCCCCTGGGCGGCGGAGCTGGTGCGCCATCCGAAGCTGCTGGACATGGTGGAGGCGGTCATCGGCCCGGACATCCTGGTCTTCCACACCACCGTCTGGATCAAGGAGGGCGGCAGCGACTCCACCGTGCCCTGGCACCAGGACGGCACCTATTTCGGCCTCGAACCCCACGAGCAGGTCACCGCCTGGGTCGCGCTCACCCCGTCGACCAGGGAGATGGGCTGCCTGCGCTTCCTGCCGGGCTCGCACCTGGAGGGCCAGGTGCAGCACCGCGACAGGGACGACGAGACGCTCATGCTTTCGCGCGGCCAGACCATCCAGCGCGAGATGGACGAGGCCGGCGCCGTCGCCCTGGAGTTCGAGCCGGGCGAGGTCTCCTTCCACCACACGCTTGCCATGCACACCTCCGGCCCGAACCGCTCGACCGGGCGGCGCATCGGCATCGGCATCAGCTACATCCCGGCCTATGTCCGCCACGCGCTTACGCCGGTGCGCCTGTCCGCCTCGCTGGTGCGCGGCCGGAACCGCTACGACCATTTCGACCTGGAGCCGCGCCCGGAGCCCGGCGAAGAGGCCGCCGCGGCCGCCGCCCATGCCGACAGTATCGGGCGCTTCTGGCGGGCCTCCGGGCACATCCCGGAGATGCGCGGCATCCACTGACCGACGAACGAACGAGGAGAAAGCCATGCCGAAGGATTCCCACGAAAACAAGGGCCTTTACGCCTGGTTCGCGGAAAACCCGGACGAGGCGCGCCGGCAGTTTTTCGAGCCGGCGCCGGGGTTGAGCCGGCGCGGCTTCTTCGCCGGGGCGGGGCTGGCGGCCGCCGGCGGGCTGCTCGGCATGACGATCCCGTTCTACGCCAACATGCCGCGCGGGCTGGTGCCGGCCGCCTTCGCCTCCGAGGACGTGCTGGTCGGCAAGGACGGCCTGACCCTGCTGAACGACCGGCCGATCAATGCCGAGACGCCGGCGCACCTGCTCGACGACGCGATCACGCCCACCGCCCGGCATTTCATCCGCAATAACGGCCTGCCGCCGGAAGACGCCGACGCCGAAGGCTGGACGCTCGCCGTGGACGGGCTGGTGGACAATCCGATGGAGCTGACCATCGCGGACCTGCAGGCCGGGTTCGAGGTGGTGACGATGGCGCTCACCATCGAATGCGGCGGCAATGGACGGGCCTTCTTCGACCCGCCGGCAAAGGGCAACCAGTGGACCGTGGGCGCGGTCGGCTGCTCGGAATGGACCGGCGTGCGCCTCGCCGACGTGCTGAAGAAGGCGGGCGTGAAGCCGGACGCGGTCTATACCGCCCATTACGGCGCCGACACCCACCTTTCCGGCAAGGAGGGCAAGCTGCCGATCTCGCGCGGCGTGCCGGTCGCCAAGGCCATGACCGGCAATGTGCTGATCGCGTTTGCGATGAACGGCGGGCCGCTGCACAGGCAGAACGGCGCGCCGCTGCGCCTCGTGGTGCCGGGCTGGCCGGGCTCCTGCTCGCAGAAATGGCTGCAGCGCATCCAGCTTCGCGACATCGTGCATGACGGGCCGAAGATGACCGGCAAATCCTACCGGGTGCCGGCCTATCCGGTCGCGCCCGGCGACAAGGTGCCGAAGGAGGATTTCGAGATCATCGAGCGCATGCCGGTGAAGAGCCTGTTGACGGCGCCGGCGAACGGCGGCGCGGCGGCCCGGGAGGTCGAGGTGCGCGGCCACGCCTGGTCGGGCGACCGCACCGTTTCGGCGGTCGATCTCTCCATCGATTTCGGCAGGAGCTGGATGGCGGCCGAGCTGGACGGGCCGGTCAATCCGGGCGCCTGGCAGAACTGGCGGCGCAGGGTCGCCTTCCCCGAGGCCGGCTATTACGAGGTCTGGGCGCGGGCGACGGACAGCGCGGGCGAGATGCAGCCCTTCGCCATCGACTGGAACCCGAAAGGCTATCTCAACAACACCATGCACCGGGTGGCCCTGCGCGTCGCCTGACCGCAGGCCGATGCGCACCGTCATCGCGGCGGCGCTGCTGCTCGCCTGCGCAGCGGCGGCGCCCGCCGGCGCGGCCGATCTGGAGGCGCGCCTCGCCGCGGCCGATCCCGTGCGCGGCGAGACGGTCTTCCGCAAATGCGCCGCCTGCCACACGGCCGGGAAGGGCGGACGCAAGAAGATCGGACCCAATCTCTGGGGCATTGTCGGCGCGCCCGTGGGGGCGCGGGCGGGGTTCCGCTATTCGAAGGCGATGACGGCGTTCGGCGGCAGCTGGACGCTCGCGCGCCTCGACGCCTATCTGACCAGGCCGCGCGCGCTGGTGAAGGGCGGCTCCATGAGCTTCGCCGGCCTGAAGCGCGAGCGGGACCGCGCCGATGTCATCGCCTTCCTGAACGGAATGGGCGACAGCCCGGCCGCTTTCGGCCCGGTGACGCCGGCGGCTCCGGCGGTTTCCGGGCCGGCGGAGCCGGAGGATTTCGGCCTCATGGTCAGCGCGCCCGGCGCGTCGGAGACCTTCGACGCCTGCACGCCCTGCCACTCGGAGCGGATCGTCGTGCAGCAGGGCCTGACGCGCGAGCAATGGGACGAGCTCATGCCCAACTTCAACAGTAGCGGCTGGATTTGGGGCCGTTCGGCTCGGGCAAGTCGTTGATTTTGGGTGATATCGGGTTTTGATTTTCCGGGTCTCGAAAAGGGTGTAGTGGAACATTTTGCGGTTTTGGTCTGATTTTTCTT
>JAJDVH010000269.1 GCA_022826185.1 Alphaproteobacteria bacterium | reverse complement strand
AAGAAAAATCAGACCAAAACCGCAAAATGTTCCACTACACCCTTTTCGAGACCCGGAAAATCAAAACCCGATATCACCCAAAATCAACGACTTGCCCGAGCCGAACGGCCCCAAATCCAGCCGCTACTGTTGAAGTTGGGTTCGACTGATGCGGGACCGGCCAACCCCCGCGGTCTTCGATGCCTCGACGTGGGCGAGGCAAGCATGCGCCGGCATCCTGCAGGCGCTGGCCGGGCGCAATCCGCAAATCGAGCTCCACCTGCACCCCGAGGCGCTCGGCAGATGCAACCCGCCATGCCCGGAGACAAGGCCGTATGACCTGTATGGTTATTGGGCGTCGCTCTGGTGGGACGGCAAACGCCGCGCCACCATAATCGGCGATCATGCCGTCGTTTTCGACCGCCCATGGAGCCCGGTTCGGCGATCGGCGCCTCAGGCAAAGCCGTCCATCCTCCCCGGCGGTGTTGCGAAGCGGAACGCACGCGTCGAGATCGTGACGGCGTTCCAGCGCTGGCATGGTGAGCATGGCGGCCCGCTTATCCCCGCATTGAAGGAATGGTGTGCGCTCTACAGGGAGAGTGGCGCCGGGGTTTCCGGGAAGACACGGGCCGTGATCCCGTCAATCGCCTGGAACACGCTCCAGCGCCACCGCCGCAAGTTTCTGGACGGCGGTAACATGGCGCTGCTGCCCGGCAAAGGCGGGCGGACCTCGATCATCGACGCCGATCCGGAAATGCGAGCCGTCGTGAAAGCGCGGCTCCACGCTGCCCCGAATCACACATCGGCCAGGCGCGTCCAGCAAGCTCTTGCGGCGATATTCCCCGACCGGACCCAGCCAGGCATCGCCTCGATCCGTCGTTTCATTCGCCGCTGGCACATGAAGCGCCCCGAGGATCTGCAGGCGCTATATTGACGGTGCGGCTCGCTTCCATCCTCGTCGTCAAGCCCGGCCATGTCCGGGGCGCAGCCGGGGCCGGTGGGGGAACCGGACCTTTCATCCGAACGCCGGTGCCGTCAATAGAACGCCACCATCGTCAATATCATTGTCGCGATGGACAAGAAGCCAATCAGGCTTGCGGTCAGCGGATGTATGAACCACGGCCAGCCCGGCCAGTAAGGGTGGCGCAGGCAGTCAGGGCGTCCGCACCAGCCCCCGGTCGGCGCCGGTCACATTCGAGCCGGTCGATCTTGCCGCGAAGGGCGGCGGCCTCGGCGCGCAACCGTTCGATCTCGCCGTCTTCGCGTCCGGGTCCGTCGTTCATGCCGGGCTCTCCGGGCAGGATGTGCTGGCGATCAGCCCCGTTCCGTGCCTTTGCGGCGCGGAAACGGCGGATCGTGTCCCGGGCATGTCCAGCAGCGAGCCTCTCATCCGAATAACGCAGCCATCGTCAGGAGCATGAACATTGAGAGCGCGATGACGAGCAGGCTAAGGGAAAACGGGTTCAGGAGCGGCAGTTCATACGGGTCTTGCCGGCAGTCCGGGCAGCCGTCCCCGGAGGGCGACCCTGCGCATTCGAGCCAACGGAGCTTGCCGCGAAGGGCCGCCACCTCGGCGCGGAGCCGTTCGATCTCGCCGTCTTCTCTTTCGGGTCTGTCGTTCATGCAAGGCTCTCCTTGCCGGACATGTTGCTGGTCGGACCCGTCCCATGCTTCTGCGGCGCGGAAACGGCGCCTCCTTGCCCGAGAATGTCCGGCGACGCGCTTTTCCATTCGCAGGTCTGCAGCGCCGCCAGTATGCAGAGCACGGCGACACCCACCACGGTCGGCGCGTTCAGCACCGGCATCCTGCGGGCCTCCTGCAATTCGTCCCGTAGCCCGGCCTTCTCCTCGCGAAGGCGCTCGACCTCGGCGCGGAGCCTTTCGATTTCGCAGCTTCGCCAATCCCTTCCGGCACTCATGCGGGAGCCGCCGCGACGGATGTTTCACCGCCCTCACCGCCGGCCGACGGCTCTCCATGCTCCGGCGCAGGCCCGGGATAGGAGATGCGCAACGCCGGGTCGATGCGCTCGCTCGCCGGAGGCCGGTAGTAGCGCACGGTCGCCGCCAGGCTGGCATGCCCGAGCCAGTCGCGAACCGCCTCGGGCCGCGCGCCCTCGCGAAGCGCAGTCGCAGCTGCCGTCGCCCTCAGCGAATGCGCGCAGAGCCCCTCGACCTCGCGCGTGAGACCGGCGCGGCCCGCGTGGTAGCGCACGACATTGCTGTAGACCGAGCCCGGATCGAGCGCGCGATCGAGCACCCCCCCGGCGCGATTGCGGGCCACCGGGCGGAAGAGCGGCCCGCAGGGGTCCCGTCCGTGGCCCGCCCGGCCGAGATAGTCCCCGATCCGCTGCTCCGCCTCGGGATGCAGCGCGGCGATGCGCATCCGGCCCCGGCTGCCGGCGACCTTCAGGCAGGGCCGCCCGTCCATGCCGACGAGGTCGCCCACACTGAGCCCGCAGAGCTCCTCGCGCGTCAGCCCCTGGCAGAGCAGAACGGCGAGGATGGCGCGGTCGCGCAGCCCCTTGATCGTGCCTTCGGGCGGCGCGTCGAGCAGCCGGCGCGCCTGCGCCCCGGTCAGCACCGGCGCTGCATGCCTGCCTTCCTCGTCCATCGGCCTCTCCACGCCCCGGACCGGGTTGGCCTCCACCGCGCCCCTGGCGAGCAGTTCGTCGAACAGCGACGAAAGCGCCGAGAGCTTGCGGCGCACGGTCGCCGGCCTGAGCGGGCGCGCAAGCAACGCCTCGCGCCAGTCTTCCACATGCTCCGGCGCCGCGTCCCGCAGCTCCTCCGGTTCGCTCAGGCCCGCATGGTCCATGAACTCGCCGACATCGCGCAGATAGGCCCTGCGGTTGCGTTCGCTCTCGATCCCGGCGAACCATTCCTCCCCGGGCGGCACGGCGGCGAGGCGAGGCGGGGGTCTGTCGTCGGGCATGGTGGATCCCAAGGGTTGTCTTGAAGCCGATAAGGACGTTATCGTATCTTATGGGGCCACGCAAGCGATACTGCCCGCGCCGAATGCCGGAGGGAGGCCGATGCCGTGAGACTGATCTGCACGCATTTCGACTACGAGTTCCGCCTCCACGGCCGAGAGGGCGGCCTCAACGGCACGCGCTGGATCTTCGAGCCGCTTGCCGACGGGGACGACGGCAGCGCGGCAATGCGCGCCGGAATGCAGGAGGCGGCGGACTTCCACCAGGCCCTGCTCGACCGCGTCTTCGCCGATGTCCTGAGGGGCGCGAGGCGGCCCGTGCTGAGCAGCCGCGAGGACAGGAACAGCACCGGGTCGGTCGTGACCTCGGGCTGGCAGTATTCCGGCAGGCTGACATGGAGGGGACGATGCCTGCTGCGCCGGCGCCTCGCGCATCTGTTCGGCAACGCCGCGTTCCCCATGGGCATGCGCGGCCCGTCCTCCGGCGAGACCTTCTTTGCTAATATCGGCCTGCGCTTCAGCGACAGGGAACCGCCCTCGGACCTGCATCTCTGGGTGAGCCACAATCTGCCGCCGCCGGTGAACGCCAGCCTGTTCCGCCAATTCCTGGCGCTGGAGGCGTTCGGGTTCGCGCCCGAACTGACGCGGAAGGTGGAGAGGCTCGACGCGCTGCTGGAGGCGGCGGCGGCGGGACCGGGCGCGGGCGGCTATACGCCGCCGCCCGGCCTCTCCCATGCGGGTGCGGCGCGGCGGCGCCTCCCCGCCGGCAACTGAGCGCGGGGACGCTTCGCCATGCAGGAACAGACGGTCCTCGCCGCGGCCCTGGCGGCTTCCGCAGAACAGCTCCGAACGCACTATATTTTCCTGGCGATCGGGTTCCTTCTCCACGTCGCCGTGGTCGCCGCGGGCATCGGGATTGTCTGCCGGTGGTACCACGACATGAAGACATGGCGCGCGCGGGGCGAGCGGCAGCATCAGGAAGACATGATCGCCAGCGCCATCGATATGCGTCGACGGCGGGAGGAGCACAACGAGTGGATGACGAACCCGGATGCGCGGCGGCGGTGAAGGCTGGCGCCGCTGCTGCACGCCGGCCTGGATTGGCGGGCCGGAACCCTGGGCGGCGTGCGGTTCACGGTCACATGGCCATCGCCTATTGGCGCCGGCGCTCCACAAACAGGGCGTATTCCGCAGCGAGCGCCCGTAGGGCCTTTTGCCAGCATAACCACTGTGCTTCAGCGGCTCGACATTGCCGCGGTTCGCAAGCTTGTCTATATCGCCTTCGAGCGGTCTTGATTCTATGGCTGGAGCCAACAGGGGCGGCGCAGGAATCCCCGGCGGGGACATGAGGTGATCGCTTGAGCGACGGCAAGCTGTATGGCGGCAGGGAAATCCGCGCAGCCCTTGCGGAGAGCCGGAGGCTCTTCGTTTCCTGCGGCCTGTTCAGCGTCGCCGTGAACCTGCTGATGCTGACGGGCCCGCTGTTCATGCTCCAGGTTTACGACCGGGTGCTGACCTCGCGCTCTGAGGCGACGCTGGTGGCGCTCATCGGGATCGTGGCGTTCCTGTTCCTGATGATGGGCATCCTCGACCATGCCCGCGCGCGGGTGATGGCGCGGGCCGGCGCGCGCCTGCAGGAACGGCTCGATTCGCGGGTGCTGCGGGCCGTGCTGTCGCGGTCC
>JAJDVH010000107.1 GCA_022826185.1 Alphaproteobacteria bacterium | reverse complement strand
GCGCTCGAATATCTCGCCGACAAGGTCGAGTCGGTTGCGTCCAGATTCGCGCCCGAATAGAGTCGCCGCGAAGCTGCCCGGTGCGTTTGGCTAACGAAATCCCGGGGCCGTTACTGAAACTCCAGGGAGTTGTCCCTGCCGGAGTCCCGGCTTCGGCACACGACGCCCACCTCGATAGCGAGGGTCTCGGAGGATTGGCTTGAGACCGACGGCCAGGGCGGCTTCGCTTTCCTCCGCCAAAGCGGCCATGCGCCGCGAAATGCTGCGGCGGCGGGCGGGCTTCCCGCCGGCCGCCCTTTGCCCGGAGGCGGCGCTCGAAGCGCGGTGCATCGCGGGCTACTGGCCCGTGCGCGGGGAAATCGACCCCCGCCCGCTGCTGCTGGCGCTCGGCCGGCCGGTGGCGCTGCCGGTGACGGGACCGCGCGGCACGGCGCTGGAATTCCGCCTCTGGCGGCCGGGTGACAGGATGGTTCCGGGCCCTTTCGGCATCATGGAGCCGACAGGGCCGGCGGTGGAGCCGGACATGCTGCTGGCGCCGCTGCTCGCCTTCGATGCCCGCGGCAACCGGCTCGGCTACGGAGGCGGCTATTACGACCGGACGATTGCGGCGACTGGCGCCCTTGCCATCGGCGCGGCCCATGCGGCACAGGAGGTGGCGGCCGTGCCTGTCGGGCCGGACGACCGGCGGCTCGCCGGCATCCTGACGGAGGCCGGACTCAGATTCTTCCAGCGGAGACCGTGACGTGCGAATCCTCTTTCTCGGCGATGTGATGGCCCGCTCGGGCCGCGATGCGGTGGCGAAGGAGCTGCCGGAGCTGCGCCGGCGGCTCGCCGTGGACCTCGCCGTGGTCAATGGCGAGAACATGGCCCACGGCATCGGCATGATGCCGGACATGGTGGAAGGCCTGTTCAAGGCCGGGGCCGATGTCGTGACCTCCGGCAACCATGTCTGGGACCGCAAGGAGGTCATCCCCTTCATGGAGGGCGAGCCGAGGCTGCTGCGCCCGATCAACTATCCGCCCGGCACGCCGGGGCGGGGGCTGGCCGAGGTCGTGCTGGACGACGGGCGCAGGGCGGTCGTCGTCAACGCGATGGCGCGGCTCTTCATGGACCCGCTGGACGACCCCTTCGCCACGGTGCTCCGCGCGCTCAAGCGCTATCCGCTGGGCGGGGGGACGCACGCGATCCTGATCGACTTCCACGGGGAGGCGAGCGCGGAGAAGATGGCCTTGGCGCATTTCTTCGACGGCGAGGTGTCGGTGGTGGTCGGCACCCACACCCATGTCCCGACCGCCGACGCCACGGTGCTGCCCAAGGGCACCGCCTACCAGACCGACGCCGGCATGTGCGGCGACTACGACTCGGTCATCGGCATGGCCAAGGACGAGCCGATGCGCCGCTTCGTGCGCAAGATGTCGGGGGGACGGCCGGAGCCCGCGGCGGGCCCGGCGACCGTATGCGGCCTCTTCGTCGAAACCGACGACCGGACGGGGCTGGCGTTGAGCGCCGAGCCGGTGCGGGTCGGGGGCCGGCTCTCGCAGACCCTGCCCGCCTGCGTTATATAGCCACGGGTCCCGATTCCGCGGCGGCAAGAGGGCGCACAGGCCGATGGCCGGACATTCGCAATTCAAGAACATCATGTATCGCAAGGGCGCGCAGGACGCCAAGCGCGCGCGCCTCTTCACCAAGATCGGGCGCGAGATCGAGGTGGCGGCGAAGCTGGGCTCCCCCGACCCCGACTCGAACCCCCGCCTGCGCTCCGCCATCCAGGCCGCCCGCGCCGCCAACATGCCGCGCGACCGCATCGACCGCGCGATGAAGCGCGCCGCCGGCGACGGCGACGGGGCCGTCTATGAGGAGGTTCGCTACGAGGGCTACGGGCCGGCCGGCGTCGCGGTGATCGTCGAGGCCCTGACCGACAACCGCAACCGCACAGCGGCCGATGTCCGCGCCGCCTTCTCCAAGAACGGCGGTTCGCTCGGCGAGACCGGCTCGGTGAGCTTCCTGTTCGACCGGGCCGGACTGATCCGGTTCTCCCGGGATGCCGCCGGCAGCGATGAAATGTTCGAGGCAGCGCTGGAAGCCGGCGCCGACGACATGGCCTCCGACGACGAAGGCCACGACGTGCTGACCGCGCCGGAAGACCTGCATGCGGTGCGCGAGGCGCTGGAGCGGTCCATCGGCGAGCCGCAGGCGGCGCGGCTGATCTGGAAACCGCAGACCCTCGTGCCCGTCGCGGAGGAACCGGCGGCCGGGCTCTTCAAGCTGCTCGAAGCGCTCGACGACCATGACGACGTGCAGAACGTCTCGGCCAATTACGACGTGTCGGACGAGGTGCTCGCCCGGCTCGCCGGATGACCCGCGGCGGCCGCGTCATCGGCTTCGACCCCGGCTTGCGGGTCACGGGCTGGGGGATCGTCGACGCGCATGGCAGCCGGCTCGTCCATGTCGCCAACGGCGAACTCAAGCCGGACCCCAAGGCCGGAACCGCGGACCGGCTGGCCGAACTCTTCGCCGGCATTTCGCAGGTGATCGAGGAATTCAGGCCGGACACGGCGGCCGTCGAGGAGACCTTCGTCCATCGCAGCCCGGGCGCGGCGCTGAAGCTCGGCATGGCGCGCGGCGCGGCGCTGGTGGCCTCCGCCAATGCGGGGCTGCCGGTGACGGAATATGCCGCGCGCAGCGTCAAGAAGGCGCTGGTGGGCGCCGGCGGGGCGGACAAGTCGCAGGTGCAATACATGGTCCGGCTGCTTCTGCCCGGCTGCGATCCGGCGGGGCCGGACGCCGCTGACGCGCTGGCTGTTGCGGTCGCCCATGCGCACCATATGCCGCTGGCGGCCGCCGGATGATCGGGCGGCTCACGGGCAGGGTCGATCTCGGCGATGGCGAGGCGCTGATCGTCGATGTCGCCGGCGTCGGCTATGTGGTCAGCGCTTCCAGCCGGACGGCGGGACGGCTGGAGAACGGCCGGGACGCCACCCTTCTGGTCGAGACGCGGGTCCGCGAGGATTCGATCGCGCTTTACGGCTTCGCCGATGCCGCCGAACGGGACTGGTTCCGCCACCTGACCGGCGTGCAGGGCGTCGGCGGGCGCGTAGCGCTCGCCCTGCTTTCGGCGCTTTCGCCGGATGAGCTTGCGACGGCCCTGCTCTCCGAAGACCGGAAGGCGCTCACCCGCGCCGAGGGCGTCGGCCCGAGGCTGGCGGCGCGTATCCTCAACGAGCTGAAAGGCAAGGCCGAGATGCCGGCGACGGCGCTCTCCGTGCCCGGCGCCTCGGGCGCGGCCGCCGGCGATGAGCTGCTTTCGGCGCTCGCCAATCTCGGCTACGGGCGCTCCGAAGCGCTCGCGGCCGCGGCGGCGGCGAGGCGCAGGCTGGGCGAGACGGCTGCTTTTGACGATCTGGTCCGGGCGAGCCTCAGGGAACTCGTGCGATGACTGCGGAACGGACCGTGGCGCCTGAAAACCGCCCGGGAGACCGCGATGCGGCGCTGCGCCCCGGAACACTCGAGGAATTCGTCGGCCAGGAGCGCCTGAGGCGCAACCTCAGGGTCTTCATAGACGCCGCCAGGGCGCGCGGCGAAGCGCTCGACCATGTGCTGTTCGTCGGGCCTCCGGGCCTCGGCAAGACGACGCTGGCGCAGATCGTCGCCCGCGAGCTCGGCGTCGGCTTCCGCGCCACTTCCGGGCCGATCATCCTGCGCGCCGGCGACCTCGCGGCCCTGCTGACCAACCTCCAGCCGCGCGACGTGCTGTTCATCGACGAAATCCACCGCCTGAACCCGGCGGTCGAGGAAATCCTCTACCCGGCGCTGGAGGACTGCCAGCTCGACCTGATGATCGGCGAGGGGCCGGCTGCGCGTTCTGTGCGGATCGACCTGCCGCCCTTTACCCTGGTCGGCGCCACGACGCGCGCCGGCCTGCTGACGACGCCGCTGCGCGAACGCTTCGGCATTCCGCTGCGGCTCGAATTCTACGAGCCGGAGGAACTGGCGCTGATCGTGGCGCGCGCCGCCGGGCTGCTCGGCATTCCGGCGAACGAGGCGGGCGCGCTGGAGATCGCCCGGCGCGCGCGCGGCACGCCGCGCATCGCAGGCAGGCTGCTGCGCCGGGTCCACGACTTTGCGGCCGTGGCGGGACGCGGGGAAATCGACCAGGTGGCGGCCGACGCCGCGCTCGTGCAGCTGGAGGTGGACCGGCTCGGCCTCGACGCGATGGACCGGCGCTATATGCGCTGCCTGGCCGAGGCCTATGGCGGCGGCCCCGCCGGAGCCGAAGCGCTCGCGGCCACGCTTGCGGAGCAGCGCGACGTGCTGGAAGAGGTGGTCGAGCCCTATCTCATCCGGGAGGCGCTGGTGCTGCGCACGCCGCGCGGGCGCGTGCTCTCCCGGCAGGGGTGGGAGTGCCTCGGCCTTTCGCCGCCCCGGAGCGCGGGGGACCTCTTCGATGGAGGCTGACCCCGAGTGCGGGCCACCCGGCCGGAAGGGCCATGTCTTCCCGGTCCGGATTTACTATGAGGACACCGACGCGGGCGGCATCGTCTATCACGCCGCCTATCTGCGCTTTGCGGAGCGGGCCCGCACCGAACTCTTGCGGGAGCTCGGTTTCACCAACCGCTCCATCGCGTTCGCCGTGGTCGATTGCACGGTCCGCTACCACCGGCCGGCCAGGCTGGACGATGAACTCGAAGTGCGCACGACGCCGGCCGGCGTTGGAGCCGCGACATTGTCGCTGGCGCAAGCTATATGGCGGGCTGGCGAGCTGCTGGTGACGATCCGCATCCGCGTCGCCAGGCTCGACGATAATGGCCGCCCCACGCGGCTTCCGGTTCGGTTACGCCATGTTTTTGCCCAATTGCAGGGCGATATGAGAGAGGGTTAGGCGTTCGATGGACGACGCTCTGGTGCAAGGTCTTATCACGAGTTCGATCGCGGCGACGGATACCCTGTCGCCGTTCAGCCTGTTTCTGCAGGCCGATCTTGTCGTCAAGGCGGTGATGCTCGTGCTGGTGCTCGCCTCCGTCATGTCCTGGGCGGTCATCTTCGAGAAATGGCGCCGGATGCGCCGGCTCAACCGGGACGCGAACAGGTTCGAGGAACTGTTCTGGTCGGTGGCCTCTCTGGAAGACCTGCATGCGCAGACCGGCCACCAGGACCGCGACCCCATGAGCTGCGTGTTCGGCGAGGCCATGATGGAGCTGCAGGGGTCGTTCGGCAGCGGGGCGCTGGGTGACGCAACGGCCCGCGAGGCGCTGCAGGCGCGGGTCGAAAGGGTTATGACGGTCGAGGCCGGGCGCTGGATGGACCGGATCGAACGGCACATGATCTTTCTCGCCTCGGTCGGGTCGGTGTCGCCGTTCATCGGCCTGTTCGGCACGGTCTGGGGCATCATGAACAGCTTCGCCGCGATCGCGGCGTCCAAACAGACCAACCTCGCCGTCGTCGCGCCGGGCATCGCCGAAGCGCTGTTCGCAACCGCCCTCGGGCTGGTCGCCGCCATCCCGGCGGTCGTCGCCTACAACAAGCTCTCGAACGACATCAACCGGTACGGCGCAAGGCTGGACGGGCTCGTCGCCGACGTGGTCACCGTCACCTCGCGCGAACTTTCGGAGGCCGGCTGAGGTGGCGGCCCCGCTCGGTGGACCGGGCCGGCGCGGCCGCAGATACCGCCCGATGAGCGAGATCAACGTGACGCCTCTCGTCGATGTCATGCTGGTGTTGCTGGTGGTGTTCATGATTACCGCGCCCCTGCTCACGGTGGGCGTGCCGGTGGACCTGCCGGAGACCGAGGCCGCGCAGCTCACCGACCGGGACGAGCCGCTGGTGGTCACCGTCGACGCCGAAGGCAAGGTCCATATCCAGGAAACCGAAGTCGCGTTCGACGAGCTTGCAGCGAAGCTGCGCGCGATCATGGGCGCGCGCGAGGACACTTACGTCTATGTGCGCGGCGACCGGACCATCGCCTATGGACGGGTGATGGAGGTCATGGGCGCGTTGGCGGCGGCAGGCTTCGACAAGGTGTCGCTCATGGCGGAAATTCCGAGCGCGGGGTCCTTGCAATGACCCATTCGAGCCTGCTCGTCTCCGCGCTTGCCCATATTGCGCTGCTGATCCTCGCCGCCGTGGGGCTGCCAGCGCTGCACGACCCGCCCGACCCGGTAGAGGCGCCGATCCCCGTCTCGGTCACGATGGTGGCCGAGCGCACCGAAGCGAAGGCGCCCCTGCCGCCGGTGGAAACCCCGCCCCCCGAAGCCCCGCCGGAGCCTCCCGAACCCGAGCGGGCCGCTGCGGAGCCTCCGCCTCCGGAACCGCCCAAACCGGAAAAGCCCGTGGAGGTCGCCGCGCTCGCTCCCGAGCCGCCGAAGCCCGAACCGCCGCCCGAGCCGGAACCGGTGCCCGTAGCCGCCCCGCTCCCTCCCGAGCCGCCGGAGCCCGAACCGCCGGCCGCCGACCCGAAACCGGCGCCCCTGCCGCAACGCCCGCCGCAGCAGCAGGCGCGGGCGAAACCGCCTTCCAAGCCTCCCGAACCGGCGCCGGAGCCTCCCCCGCTGCCGCAGGCCGCGCCCGAGGACCCGCCCGACGAACTTGCGGCGCTCCGGGAGGCCGCGCGGCCCAACGATCTCGACGCCCTGCGAAGCGCCTTGTCGGCCAAAACACCCGCCCCGCGCGAAGAAGCCGAGGAGCCGGTGTTCACCGTCTCCGAGAAGCACCGGCTGTTCCGGCAGCTTTCCCGCTGCTGGCACACGATACCCGGTCTTGCCCCTTCCGAACGGCACATCGTCGTGCTCCAGGTTGCGCTCGGTCCGGACCGGCGCGTCACCTCGGTCGAGGCCATCGACGAAAAAAGCAGCCGCAGCTACCGGGCCGCCCGGGAACGTGCGGAGCGCGCACTGAGCCATCCGTTCTGCGAGCAACTCGACGTGCCGGCTGGCAAAATGGCGCTGTGGAAATCGCTGACCCTGCGGTTCGACCCGAACCGCATGCAATAGACGAGGAGGCCGCGACCATGCCGCTCCCGTTTTTCCGTCTCGTCACGCTCCTGACGCTGTTGGCGGCTACCCCGCCTGCGGCGGCGCAGGTGACCATCGACATCACCGAGGGCGTTCCGGATCCGGTGCCGGTCGCCATCGCTCCTTTCACGAGCGAGGACAGGGAGGCCGCGCGCTTCGGCGACGACATTGCGCAGGTCGTTCGCGCCGACCTCGAGAGCTCCGGGCTCTTCCGGGCGATCTCCGAAGAGGCATTCCTGTCCACGCCGAAGGACGCCAATCTTCGCCCGGATTTCAACAATTGGCGCGTCATCGGCGCGCAGTTGCTGGCTGTGGGCCAAACCTCGATGCAGGCTGACGGCCGGTTGCACGCCGTGTTCCGGCTGTGGGACGTCCTGACCCAGCAGCAGATCGTGGGCGTGACCTACACCACCCTGCCGGAGAACTGGCGGCGGCTGGCGCACAAGACCGCGGACGCCATCTACAAGGAGGTCACCGGCGAGGAGGGATATTTCGACAGCCGGATCGTCTATGTCTCGGAGACGGGTCCTGCGGACAAGCGCCGCAAACGGCTCGTGCTGATGGACCAGGACGGGGCGCGCGCACGATACCTGACCGACGGCGCCAACCTCGTGCTGACCCCCCGGTTTTCGCCGACCAAGCAGGAAATCATCTATCTCGCCTACGACCGCCCGAACCAGCCGCCGAGCGTCCATATCTTCAATATCGACTCCAACCAGCGCGAAGGCCTGGGGCGGTTCCCCGGGATGCAATATGCGCCGCGCTTCTCCCCGGACGGAAACAGCGTGCTGATCACGATGACCCAGGAGGAGGGTAACTCCGACATCTTCTCCATGAACCTCGGCACACGGAACCTCACACGCCTCACATACACCGCCGGCATCGACGCCGCCGCGTCCTACAGCCCCGACGGCGCCCGGATCGTGTTCGAGTCCAAGCGGAGCGGCACCCAGCAGCTTTACGTCATGAACGCCGACGGGTCCGAGCCGCGGCGGATCAGCACCGGCAAGGGCCGGTTCGCCACGCCCGTATGGTCGCCGCGCGGCGACCTCGTCGCCTTCACGAAAATCCTGGGCGGACAGTTCCATATCGGCACCATGCGCCCCGACGGCACGGAGCCGAGAATCCTGGACTCGGCCTACCATGCGGAAGGGCCGACCTGGTCGCCGAACGGACGGGTGCTGGCCTATTTCAAACAGGACAGCCCGCATGAGCGCCGGGTGGGCCTCTCGCCCGGATTGTGGCAGGTGAACATCATCGGAGGCGCGCCGCGCCGGATCGAGACGGAGACCGACGCCTCCGACCCGGCATGGTCGCCGATTTCCCGGTGAATACCCTTGTGCCGAGGTCCGAATACAGCACAATGATGCCGATTCGCGGCCGGCTCATGCGCCGTGAAACAGAAGGAGATTTCGGATGTCGATAAAACTGCTGGCGCCGGCCCTCGCGCTGGTGCTGCTCGCCGCCTGCGAGACGGGCTCGGAGTTGGACGACGACAAGGCGGCCGCTGCGCCGGCGACCACGCAGAGCACCGAGACAGCGGCCAAGCAGGACCAGGGAGTCGCCTCACGGGCGCTTGCGCCTCCGCCGGGGTCGGCAGAAGAACTGCAACAGGTTATCGGCGACCGGATCCATTTCGCTTACGACCAGCACGACCTGAACGGCGAGGCCCAGGACCAGGTTGCCGCCTGGGCGAACTGGCTTACGGCGCATGACGGCCTGTCGGTCGTCGTCGAAGGCCACGCGGACGAACGCGGCACGCGCGAATACAACCTCGCGCTCGGCGAGCGGCGCGCCGCCGAGGTGCGCAGCTACCTGCTTGCCTCGGGCATCGACGCCAACCGGGTTCGCATCGTCAGCTACGGCAAGGAAAGGCCCGTTGCGGTCGAGTCGAACGAGGAAGCCTGGGCCCAGAACCGCCGTTCGGTGATGATTCTCGATTGATCCCGCCATGCGCGTCCTGGCGTTCCTGCTGCTCTGCGCCCTGCCCTCCGCGGCAGCGGCGCAGACGGCCGACCAGGCGCTGCTCCCGATCCTGAACCGGCTCTCGGCGTATGAACGCGACCTGCGCGATCTCACCAATACGGTCGAGCGGCTGCAAGGGCAGATCGACGGCCTGGAGCGACGCATCGGGGAGCTGGAACGCGCAGCCGCGCAGCAGCCGGCGCAACCCTCCGAACCGCCGGTCGCCGATGCCGATGGCGCCGCAGCGCCCGCCGCCGCGGCGGACGAAACCGGGGCGGGAACGCCGGCCGCGCTGCCCGGCGGCGACGCGCTGGAACTCTACAAGCAGGGCCGGACCCTGCTGCTTCAGGCGCGCCTGCCTGAAGCCGAGCAGGTTTTCGACAGTTTCCTCAAGGACTTCGCCGAACACGAACTGGCCAACAATGCCCGGCACTGGCTGGCTACCAGCCTTGCGGGGCAGGGCAAGCACGGGCCTGCCGCCCAGCAATTCCTTCGCGGTTACGAAGAGGACCCCGACGGACCCAAGGCTCCCGACAATCTGCTGAAGCTCGGCAAGGCGTTCGCCGCGCTGGACAAGCGGGACGAAGCCTGCATCGCACTCTCGAAACTCCTGCGCGACCACAAGCAGGCGCCCGCTGCCGTTATCTCCAACGCCGATGCCGAGCACCGACGGCTCAAGTGCTGACTCCGGTATCGCCGCCTTCCGTTCGCCGCTCCGCCTCGAAGATCCCGCCGCCCGATCCGCTGTTCGAATGCGCCATGGAACGGCTCAGGCCGTTCGAACCGGCGCCGCGTATCGTGACCGCCGTATCGGGCGGGCGCGACAGCATGGCTCTCACGCTGATGGCGAAGGCGTGGACCGACGCGCGCGGCGGAGAGCTTCTGGCGGTCACCGTCGACCACCGTCTTCGCCCCGAGTCCGCCGACGAGGCGGCACAGGCAGGCGTCCGGCTGGCGGGTTTCGGTATTCCGCATCGCATTCTCGTCCGTACCGGCCCGCTTGCGGCCGGCAACAAGCAGGCGGCGGCGCGCCAGCTCCGGTACCGGCTGCTTGCCGAAGCCTGCCGGGACGCCGGGGCCCTGCATCTGTTGCTCGGCCACCATCTGGAGGACCAGGGCGAGACGGCGGCGATGCGCGCCGAACGCGGCAGCGGCGACACCGGCCTCGCCGCCATGACGCCGCTCCGCGAACTTCCCGACATGCGGCTGCTGCGCCCCTTGCTGGAGCGGCCCCGGCGCGACCTGGAGGCGTATCTGGGCCGGCTGGGCGTCGGGTGGAGCGACGATCCGACGAATCTGGCGCCCTCGGCTGCGCGGGGCCGCCTCCGGGCCGCCATGACGGCTTCGCAACTGGGCGCCATGGGCCGCGAAGCGGCGGAACGGGCTTCCCCGCGCCGGTTCCGGGAAGAGCAGGCGGCGGACCTGCTGGCGCAAACGGTCGAACTCCACGACAGCGGTATCGCGCGCATCGACATTCCCCGCATGCTCGCCTCGCCGGTCGGCGAGCCCGCGCTCGGTCGCGCGCTCGCAACCCTGGGCGGGAAGGTCCATCCGCCGCGCAGCAGGAGGGTTGCGGGACTCTTCGCCCGGCTCGCGGAGGCGCCGTCCGGAACCGTGCTGGGCGGCTGCGCGCTGGTGCGGACGCGAACCGGCTGGTGGTGCGGCCGGGAGGCGGGCCGGGTCACGGAGGTGCTGAGGCTCGACCCGGGCGGGCAAGGGCTCTGGGACGGGCGTTTCGAGGTCGTCAATCCCGGGCCTTCGCCGGTCATGGTGGCCCGGCGGACGCGGGCGGCGCCGGCGGCCTCCCGGCCGTGGCCGGCCGCGCTCGACTGCGCCCTGCCCGCCTTCTTCTCCGAGGACGGCCGGGAACTGGAACCGGACGGCATGACGCGCAGGCTTGACGAAAGGGCCTATCCCTGTGCGACATTCCGGCCGCGCTCTGCGCTGACGGACCCGGGCTTTGCTCTTGTTTCCAGCGGCGCACGACTTAACTAGAATCGGGATACCCCGACACCATTCCATGCCGGCCGGAGGCATTCGCTGAAGACGATGGGCAAGAATATTGCGATATGGCTCGTACTCGGCGTTCTGCTGATCCTGCTCTTCAACGTCTTCCAGGGTTCGGGCAACCGCGGCGGCCAGAACGGCGTTCCGTTCTCGGACTTCGTCGCCCAGGTCGAGGCCGGGCATGTCCAGGAAGTCACGATCCAGGGCCGCACGATCGTCGGCCAGACCAAGGACGGCAAGCGCTTCACTACCTACACGCCGGACGACCCCGGCCTTGTCGAGCGGCTGCGCAAGGGCGGCGTGCGGATCAACGCGGTGCCGCCGGACGACGGGCTTTCGCTGGTGTCGATCCTGATTTCCTGGTTCCCGATGCTGCTGCTGATCGGCGTGTGGATCTTCTTCATGCGCCAGATGCAGTCCGGCGGCGGGCGCGCCATGGGCTTCGGCAAGTCGAAGGCGCGGATGCTCACCGAGAAGTCCGGCCGCGTGACCTTCGAGGACGTCGCCGGCATCGACGAGGCCAAGGAAGAGCTGGAGGAGGTGGTCGAGTATCTGCGCGACCCGCAGAAGTTCCAGCGCCTCGGCGGCCGCATCCCGAAGGGCGTGCTGCTGGTGGGCCCGCCCGGCACCGGCAAGACGCTGCTGGCCCGCGCCATCGCCGGCGAGGCGAATGTGCCCTTCTTCACGATTTCCGGCTCCGACTTCGTCGAGATGTTCGTCGGCGTCGGCGCAAGCCGGGTCCGGGACATGTTCGAGCAGGGCAAGAAGAACGCGCCCTGCATCATCTTCATCGACGAGATCGACGCGGTCGGGCGCCATCGCGGCGCGGGCCTCGGCGGCGGCAATGACGAGCGCGAACAGACGCTCAACCAGCTTCTGGTCGAGATGGACGGCTTCGAGACCAATGAAGGCGTCATCCTGATCGCCGCCACCAACCGCCCGGACGTGCTCGACCCCGCGCTGCTCAGGCCGGGCCGCTTCGACCGCCAGGTCGTGGTGCCCAATCCCGACATTCTCGGCCGGGAGAAGATCCTGAAAGTGCACCTGAAGAAGGTGCCGCTGGCCCCGGACGCGGAAGCCAAGGTGATCGCGCGCGCCACTTCAGGCTTCTCGGGGGCCGACCTCGCCAACCTCGTCAACGAGGCGGCGCTGCTTGCCGCCAGGCGCGACAAGCGTTTCGTCACCATGTCGGACCTCGAAGAGGCCAAGGACAAGGTGATGATGGGCGCCGAGCGCCGCTCCATGGTGATGAGCGAGGACGAGAAGAAGCTTACCGCCTACCACGAGGGCGGCCATGCGCTGGTGATGCTGAGCCTCGAGCACCACGACCCGCTGCACAAGGTGTCCATCGTGCCGCGCGGCCGGGCGCTGGGCGTGGCCCACTTCATGCCGGAGCGGGACAAGTACAGCCAGTCCAAGGTCGAGCTCCAGGCGCTGCTGGCCGGCCTGTTCGGCGGGCGCGTGGCGGAGGAGCTGATCTTCGGCGAGGAAAAGGTGACGACCGGGGCGGCCTCGGACATCCAGCAGGCCACCCGCATCGCCCGGCGCATGGTCACGGAATGGGGCTTCGGCGACGATCTCGGGCCGCTGCGCTACGCCGACAATGAGGAGGAAGTCTTCCTCGGGCACTCGGTGGCCCAGCGCAAGAACGTCTCCGACGAGACCGCGCGCATTATCGACGCCGAGACGCGCCGCCTCGTCGAAGAGGGGGAGACGACCGCCCGGCGCATCCTCACGGAGCGGATCGACGACCTGCATGTGGTCGCGAAGGCGCTGCTGGAGTTCGAGACGCTCAGCCGGACCGAGGTCGAGGCCGCCATTCGCGGCGAGCCGATCCGGCGCGACGAGCCGGCGGCTTCCCCCGAAGGGCCGATGCGCGGCGCCTCCGTGCCGTCGAGCGGCCAGCGCGGGCGCGGCCCCAGCCCCATGCCCGGAGGGCTCGGCCCCGAACCGCAGCCGGAGGGCTAGGCGCTCTGCCGGGCGCCGGTCCCGATCTTGCCTGAGCCGCCTGCCTGCTTCGCCGGACTGTCCACCCGGCGCCCCCTCGTCATGGGCGTGGTCAACGTGACCCCGGACAGCTTTTCCGACGGCGGAGACTGGTTCGACCCGGACGCCGCCATCGGTCGCGGCAGGGCGCTCGCGGCGGCGGGCGCGGATATCGTCGATGTCGGCGGGGAGTCCACCCGCCCCGGCGCCGTCGAGGTCGAGGAGGCGGAGGAGTGCCGGCGTATCCTGCCGGTCGTGGCGGCGCTCGCCGGGGACGGCATCCCGGTCTCGGTCGATACGCGCCATGTCCGCGTGCTTCGCGCCGCACTTGATGCCGGCGGCTCCATCGCCAACGATGTTTCGGCGCTTACCGCAGACCCGGCCTCGCTCAGCCTTGTGGCGGGGACGGGCGCGAGCGCCGTGCTGGTCCACATGCAGGGCAGGCCGGAATCCATGCAGGACGACCCGCACTATGAGGACGTGGTGGAGGATGTGTTCGCCTTCCTCGCCGGGCGGGTCGAGGCCTGCCGGGCGGCGGGCATCGGCCCCGAGCGCCTCGCCGTCGATCCCGGCTACGGATTCGGCAAGACGCTGGAGCACAACCTCGCCCTGCTGCGCGGACTGGAGCGTTTCCAGGCGCTCGGATGCACGGTCGCGATCGGCGTCTCGCGCAAGGCGTCGCTGGGCCGCCTTTCCGGGGAAGCCGACCCGAAGCGCCGCTTTCCCGAGTCGCTGGCGGCAGGCCTGTTCGCGCTGGACCGGGGCGTGCGCCTGCTCCGGGTCCACGATGTCGGGGAGACCCGCCGCGCGCTTGCGGTCTGGCAGGCGCTTCGTCATGTTTGAAGCCATGGACGGGACCGGAATGCGCAGGCTGTTCGGTACGGACGGCGTTCGCGGACGCGCGAATGTCGAACCGATGACGCCGGAGACGGTCATGCGCGTGGCGATGGCCGCCGCTGCCCGCTTCGACGGCAGCGGGCAGCGCACCGCCGTGATCGCCAAGGACACGCGCCTTTCCGGCTACCTGCTGGAGCCGGCGCTGGTCTGCGGCTTCATTGCGCTCGGCTGGGACGCGGTGACGGTCGGGCCGTTGCCCACACCTGCGGTTTCCGTGCTGACGCGCTCGCTCCGGGCCGATCTCGGCGTCATGCTGTCCGCCTCGCACAACCCCTTCCACGACAACGGCATCAAGATTTTCGGCCCCGACGGCTACAAGCTCTCCGACGCTGAGGAACAGGCGGTCGAAGCGGCCATGGCCGAGGTCGAGAGCCGCCGCGCCGCCCCGGAGGCGCTCGGCCGCGCCCGGCGCATGGAGGACGCGCAGGGCCGCTATATCGAGGCCGTGAAGAGCAGCTTTCCCCAGGGCATGCGGCTCGACGGGCTCAGAATCGCGGTCGATTGCGCCAACGGGGCCGCCTACCGGGTGGCCCCCGCCGTGCTGTGGGAGCTCGGCGCGGAGGTCATTCCGGTGGCGGTCTCTCCGGACGGCATGAACATCAACGAGGCCTGCGGGGCCGCGCATCCGGAGACGATCTGCCGGGCGGTGCGGGAGCACGGCGCCGATATCGGCCTCTCTCTCGACGGCGACGCCGACCGCCTGGTGCTGGCCGACGAAGCCGGCAGGCCGGTGGACGGCGACCGGGTGATGGCGCTCATCGCAACCGCCTGGCAGCGGCGCGGCCGGCTGCGCGGCGGCGCGGTCGCGGCGACGGTCATGTCCAATCTGGGCCTCGAACGCTATCTCGACGGCATCGGGCTCGGTCTGGAGCGCACCCGCGTCGGCGACCGCTATGTGGTCGAGCATATGCGGGCCAACGGCCTCAATCTCGGCGGCGAGCAGTCCGGGCATATCGTGCTCAGGGATTTCTCCGCAACCGGCGACGGACTGCTGGCGGCGCTGCAGGTGCTGGCGGAGCTTGTGGCGGGCGGCAAGCCGGCATCGGAAACGCTCGCCCTCTTCGAGCCGCTGCCGCAGCGCCTGGAGAATGTGCGCTACGGCGCGCGCGACCCGCTGGCGGCGCCCGCCGTGCAGCAGGCGGTGGCGGATGCCGAAGCGCGGCTGGACGGCGTCGGGCGGCTGCTGATCCGCAAGTCCGGCACCGAGCCGCTGATCCGCATCATGGCCGAGGCCGAGGACGAGCATCTCGTCGGCGAGGTCGTGGAGGGCCTTGCCGCCGACATAAGGGCGGCGGTTTGATGGAACAGCGGCCGGCGAGCCGGAGCAACTGCTCCGCGGCCTGCATCATCTCCAGCGGACGGCGCGCAGGGGGCGGCCGTCTATGGCGAGCAATGCGGCGGCGATGAGCGCCATCCCGATCGATTGGCCGGGCCCGACTTCCTCGCCCAGAAAGAGGACGCCCAGCAGCATCGCGCTCGGCGGAATCATCAATGTCACCAGCATGACATTGCTGCCGCCGGCGCGCCGCACGATGGCGAAAAACAGCAGATAGGCAAGGCTGGTGCTGAGCAGCCCGATGCCGGCCAACGCCCCCCAGACTTCGGGCGGCGGGGCGGGGAGGCGCCAGGGCCGCTCCAGCGCCAGCGCGAGCGGCAGGACGATCAGGGTCGAGCAGCCGACCTGCCCCGCCGCCGCCGTGGCCGGCGGCAGATGCCGCAACCGCCGCCCCCAGAGGCCCGCGGCCGCATAAGAAACGGCCGCCGCCAGCACCGCCGCAGAACCTGCAAGATAACCGCCGGAGCCGTCCGGCGCGGCCGGGCCGACGAGCACGGCGACGCCCGCAACCCCGACTGCCACACCCGCAAGCCGATTGACGGTCAACTTCTCGTCGCGGGTCAGGAAATGGGCGGCGATCACGCCGAAGACCGGCGTGGTGGCGTTGAGCACGCTCGCCAGTCCTCCGGTGATCCATTGCTGGCCCCAGACGATGAGCGAGAACGGCAAGGCGTTGTTGAGCAGGCCCATGACGGCGAGGTCGCGCCAGTCTCCGGGCCGGGTCGGCAGCGCCGCGCGGCTCAGCGCAACCAGCAGCCAGAGGCCGGCCGCGCCCACCGCCAGCCGTGCCAGCACGATAGTGAAGGGCGGCAGCGCGTCGAGCGCCACTTCCGCGAAGAAAAAGGACCCGCCCCAGACGAGCGACAGCGCAGCCAGCAGGCTCCAGGCCGTCATGTCGAGCACGGGCGGGCGAAGGGTGGTCATCCGGCGTTGCCTTTCCCGGAGGCGGGGGGCCGCAGGCTGCGTTCGCCCACCCGCCGGCGCAGCCCGATTCTTGCGCTTCCCGTTTCCGATGCGCCCGGTTCCATCGCGGCCCAGGCTCTCCTAGCCCGGATTTCTCACCGCGAGCGTCGTCCGGCCAAGTTTAGCAATCGGCTGGGTGTTGGCGGTGGCGGGTTTTGTATTTCGGTTTGAGGGCGCAGGGGTATGGGTTGCGCCTGAGGCGCGGTTCCTGCCGGGGGA
>JAJDVH010000100.1 GCA_022826185.1 Alphaproteobacteria bacterium | reverse complement strand
TTCCGGCCATCCACACAGCCCGCGATCCTCGACGAAACGGTTGAGGGAGATGCCCGGAACAAGTCCGGGCATGACGACCCGGGGGCATGGCGGAGGCGAACGAACGGCGCCGATGCTGTCGAATGCCACTTTCCAAAACAGTGCATCAGGCTTCCTGTTCCATGCGCCGGAAGAAGCAGGTTCGGGCGCCCGTATGGCAGGCGGCGCCGGTCTGCTCGACCAGCAGCAGGACCGTGTCGCCGTCGCAGTCGAGGCGGCACTCCCGCACCTGCTGGATGTGTCCCGAGGTGTCTCCCTTGCGCCAGAAGGCCTGGCGCGAGCGCGACCAGTAGCAGGCGCGTCCGGTGCGAAGCGTCTCGGCGAGCGTCTCGCGGTTCATCCAGGCCATCATCAGCACCTCGCCCGTGTCGTACGCCTGGGCGACGGCGGGGACGAGGCCAGCCTCGTTGAAGCGCACTGCGTCGAGCGCGGCCGGTTCGAACGGCGCGGTCATGACAGGAGCCGCGCCATGACGTTCTCGCGGAAGCGGTCGATGGCGTCGAAGGTCTCCTCCGGGCTCGGGCGGAGGAAGTTGAACATGAGCCGCGTGACCCCGATCTCGCGGAGCGCGGCGGCGTCCCCGGCCACCTGCTCGTCCGTGCCCGTCATGATGAAGCGCTCGCCCTCGTCGTTCTGCCGCTCCAGGTCTTCGCGGTACCAGTTGGCCGAGAAGGCGAGGCCGATCTCCGCCGGGTCGCGCCCGGCCTTCTCCGCCTCGGCGCGCATCCGGGCCGCGCCGGCGGCGAAGCGCGCAGGCGTGTCGAGCGGATGGCGCGGATTGGCGCCGATGGGGAACCAGACATCGGCATGGCGCGCGGCGCGCCTGAGCGCCGGCCCGCTCTCGCCGCCGGTCCAGATCGGCGGATGCGGGCGCTGCACCGGCTTCGGCTCGAAGATGATGCCGTCGAACGCGGCGAACTCGCCCGCCATGGCCGGGTTCTCTTCGGTCCAGAGCGTCTTGAACGCTTCCAAATATTCGCCGGTGACGCGCCCGCGCGCGTCGAAGTCGGGGGCGCCGATGGCCTCGAACTCCTCGCGCAGCCAGCCCGCGCCGACGCCGAGGTCGATGCGCCCGCCGGAGAGCACGTCCATGGTCGCGACCGCCTTGGCCGTGAACACCGCCGGGCGGTGCGGCGCGACCATGACGGAGGAGAGGATGCGCGCCCTTTTCGTCACCGACGCCACATGGGTCATCAGGATGAGCTGGTCCATGCAGTCGCCCCAGTCGCCGGTCAGCTTGCCGGAAACGTCGTAGGGGTAGCGCGAGGCGTAGCTCTTCGGGATGACGATATGGTCGGGTATCGCAAGGCGGACGAAGCCGCTCTCCTCGGCCTTGGAGGCCAGCGCCTTGATGGCTTCCGGGGTGGCCATAGGGCCGCGATTGGGGATGCTCAGACCGAATTCCATGGGGCGCCGCTCCCGGCTGTCGGATGTCTCGGGTATAGTCGGCCCCGGATATAGCAGGAGCGGCGGGCAATGGGCATCGGTGTCGGGCTGGGGCTGGCGGATTTTCCGTTCTCGGACGCGCGCGCCTTCTGGCGCTGGGTCGATCTCTGCGAGGAGGGCGGCGTCGATTCGCTCTGGCAGACGGACCGGCTGGTCTCGCGCCAGCCGATCCTGGAGTGCATGAGCGCCATGGCCGCCATTGCCGGGCGGACGCGGCGGATCAAGTTCGGCATGAACGTGGCCTCGGTCGGCCTGCGCGACCCACTGCTGCTCGCCAAGCAGTGCGCCACCATCGACGTGCTGAGCGAGGGGCGGCTGCTGCCGGCCTTCGGCGTCGGCAGCCCGCGCGGGCCGGAATGGCAGGTGCGCGGCGAAGCCTTCGACAAGGGCGCGCGCCGCACCAATGAGGGACTGGAAATCCTCTCCCGGCTCTGGTCGGAGGAGACGGTCAGCTTCGAGGGCGAGTTCTACGCCATGAAGGACGCCTCGATCTCGCCGCGCCCGGTGCAGGACCCGCTGCCGCTCTGGATCGGCGGGTCGAGCCGGGCGGCCATCCGCCGGACCGCCAAATGGGGCACGGGCTGGCAGGCCGGCGGCGAGGCGCCGGAGGACGTGGGGCCGGTGGTCGCGGCGATCCGCGAGGCCGCCGAGGCGGAGGGCCGGCCGTTCGATCCCGAGCATTTCGGCACCGGGCTGAATGCGCGCTTCGGCTCCTGGGACGAGCCGCTGGTGGCCAGGGCCGCGGAAGCGCAGATGAAACGCACCGGGCGCGACCCCCGCCGGCAATGGGCGATCGGCGGCCGGGACGACATCCTCGCCCGCATCTCGGCTTTCGTGGACGCCGGCATCTCCAAGTTCATCCTGCGCCCGATGGGCCGCGACGATGAGGAGATCATGGCGCAGACGCGGCGGATCGTGGAGGAGATCATTCCGGCTGCGGAGGCGATGAGGGGAGAACGCGCCGCCGCCTGACGAATGCTGCTGCGGATCAGATCACGCAGAAATGCCGGTCTTCCGCGCCGATCACGGCGTCGGGCGAAATGCGGGTATCGAAGGTGACGAACCGGCCCTGATGGGCGACGGCCAGCGCCAGCAGATCGTGCGTATCCGGATGTCGAGCAAGGGGCTCGGCGCATTGCCGTCCGGCAGGACGCGCGTCAGCCGCCGCTTTCTTCTCTGATGCAATCGATCAGTTCATTCGTGACGTTCCCGCCGCGCGGCGGGAACGGTCGGAAGCCGAACTCGTCCATCCCGAACGGTGCGAGCGCGTCCATTCTTCCGGTTCCGTAAGACTCATCGCACGCAAGCGCCTGTCGAAGCAGGTCGGAGACCATGCGGTCGATGGATTTGGAATCGCGCCTCGCGAGTTCCCTGACCGCAAACAGCAGGTCATCGTCGATGTTGAGGGTGGTTCGCATGAGCCGCGCCTTCAGGGAACAAAGATGATACACAATGCTTGCCTATCAGGCACCGCCCGTCAAGGCTGGAACGCGCCTGAACCGGGAAAGTCGCTGCTAAAGGTTGAAGCGGAAGAGCAGGACGTCGCCGTCCTGCACCACATAGTCGCGGCCCTCGGCGCGCATCCGCCCGGCTTCCTTCGCGCCGCGCTCGCCGCCGAAGGCCACATAGTCGTCATAGGCGATGGTCTCGGCGCGGATGAAGCCGCGCTCGAAATCGGTGTGGACGCGGCCGGCCGCCTCGGGCGCGGTGGCGCCGGCGGTCACCGTCCAGGCGCGGGCCTCCTTCGGGCCGGCGGTGATGAAGGTAATCAGGCCGAGCAGCCGGTAGCCCGCCCGGATCACGCGGTCGAGCCCGGACTCCTCCAGGCCGAGCGTCTCCAGGAACGCCGCGCGCTCTCCGGCATCGGCGAGCATGGCGATCTCGGCCTCGACGGCGGCCGAGACGGTGACGCATTCGGCGCCTTCGCCGGCCGCGCGCGCGGCGGCCTGCCGGGAATGGTCATTGCCCGCGGCCGCATCCGCCTCCGCGACATTGCACACATAGAGCACCGGCTTGGCGGTCAGCAGCTGCAGGCCCTCGAAGGCCGCCCGGTCGTCGTCGCGGTCGAAGGCGACGCTGCGCGCCGGCCTGCCCGCCTCCAGCGCCGCCAGCACGGGCGCCATCGTGCGCGCCAGCACCTTCTGTTCCTCGTCGCCCGCCGCCGCGCGCTTCTTCGCCAGATCGAAGCGCCGCTCCAGGCTTTCGAGGTCCGCCAGCATGAGCTCGGTCTCGACCGTCTCGGCATCGCGCACCGGATCGATGCCGCCTTCCACATGCGTCACGCCCCCGTCCTCGAAGCAGCGCAGCACATGGGCGATGGCGTCCACCTCGCGGATATTGGCGAGGAAGCGGTTGCCCAGCCCCTCGCCGCGCGAGGCGCCGCGCACCAGCCCGGCGATGTCGACGAACTCCAGGAACGTCGGCTGCACCCGCGGCGCCCCTGCAAGGCCGGCGACGCTCTCCAGCCGGGCATCCGGCACGGCGACGCGCCCGACATTGGGCTCGACCGTGCAGAAGGGATAGTTCTCCGCCTGCGCCTGGGCGGTCGCCGTCAGCGCGTTGAAGAGCGTGGACTTGCCCACATTCGGCAGCCCCACAATGCCGCATTTGAAGCCCATGCGCCGTCAGGACTCCGGAGCCGTTGCGGAAGGCGCCGGGCGGGTCAGGATCGCAACCCGGTTCATGAAATTCGCGTCGTCGTCCGCCGCCAGCAGGTCGGCCGAACGCGCGACCGCATCCAGCATCAGCATCAGCCAGCCCGAGTCGTCCGGGCCGAAGGCGTGCAGCACATGGCCGGTCACGCGCCTCGCGTCGCCGGGATGCCCGATGCCGAGGCGCACGCGGCGGTAGCCGGGGCCGACGAGGCGGTCGATGCTGCGCAGCCCGTTATGGCCCGCCGAGCCGCCGCCACGCTTCACCCGCAGCCTGCCCTCCGTCAGGTCCAGCTCGTCGTGGAACACGACAATCTCGGCGAGTCCGGCCTTGTAGAACTGCATCGCCGCCGCGACGGCGCGTCCGGACTCGTTCATGAAGGTCTGCGGTTTCAGCAGCGCAACCCGCTCGTCGCCCAGCCGGCCCTCGCTGACCAGTCCGCGGAAACGCTTGCGGAAGGCCGGGAAGCCGTGCCGGTGGGCGATGGCGTCCACCGCCATGAAGCCGACATTGTGGCGGTGTCGGGCATATTTGGGGCCCGGATTGCCGAGCCCGACAAAGAGTTGCACGGCAGACGGCCTCCTCCGCCCGGGCGATCAGTCGGAAGCAGGCTCCTCGCCGCCTTCCGCTTCGCCCTCCTGCCCCTCTTCCTCGACGTCCTCGCCTTCCTCGTCTTCGTCCAGGCCGCCCGCAGGCGCCGAGACCGAAACGATCAACAGGTCGTCATCCCCGGCCGGGCGCACGCCTTCCGGCAGCCCGACATCGGAAAGCCGGATGCCGCTGCCGATCTCCAGCGCCGAGATGTCGACCTCCAGCGCCTCCGGGATGCTGTCCGCGCGGCACACGACCTCGATGTCGTATTGCGCGACGGCGAGCACGCCTCCGGCCCGCAGGCCGACGCAGTCCTCCTGGCCCAGCAGCGACACCGGCACCCGGACCTGGAGTTCGGACGCGGCCGAGACGCGCATGAAATCGACATGCAGCGGACGGTCGGTGACCGGATGGCGCTGCACCTCCTTCGGAATGACGCGCTCGCGGCCGGAGCCTTCGATCTCCAGGTCGAGGAGCGTCGCCGTGAAGCCGCCGCGCCCGAGCAGCCAGCGCAGCCGCCGGTCTTCGACCGACACCATCTCCGGGTCCTTGGCGCCGCCATAGACGATGGCCGGCACCCGGCCCTCGCGGCGCAGCGCCCGCGCCGGCCCCGTGCCGGCGTCCTGCCGCGGCAATGCGGCGAGAGTGGCGTTTTCGCTCATGATCTTCCGTTCTTCTTCCTTTTCCGGGCCGGCCTAGTTGAACAGGCTCGACACCGACCGGCTCTGGGTAATCCGCAACACCGCCTCGCCCAGCAGCGGCCCGATGGCGATCTGCCGGATATTCTCCGCTTCCTGCATCGCCTGCGTCGCCTCGATGCTGTCGGTCGTCACCAGCATGTCCAGCGGCGACGCCGTGACCCGGTCCACCGCCCCGCCCGACAGCACGCCGTGCGAGACATAGGCCGAGACGGCGCTCGCCCCTTCCTCCATCAGCGCCACCGCCGCGTTGCACAGCGTGCCGGCGCTGTCCACGATGTCATCGAATATGACGCAGCGCCGCCCGCCGACCTCGCCGATGATGTTCATCACCTCGGAAACGCCGGCGCGCGGGCGGCGCTTGTCGATGATTGCAAGCTCGCTGTCAAGACGGCGCGCGAGCGCGCGGGCGCGCACGACGCCGCCGACATCGGGCGAAACGACAACCAGCGCCTCATCGTTGAATGTCTGCTTCAGGTCGGCGGCGAACACGGGCGCGGCGAACAGATTGTCGGTCGGGATGTCGAAGAAGCCCTGGATCTGGCCGGCATGGAGGTCCATGGTCAGCACCCGGTGGGCGCCCGCCGTGGTGATGAGATTGGCGACCAGCTTGGCCGAGATCGGCGTGCGCGAGCCTGTCTTGCGGTCCTGCCGGGCATAGCCGAAATAGGGGATGACGGCGGTGATCCGGCGCGCCGAGGCCCGTTTCAGCGCGTCGATGGCCACCAGCAGTTCCATCAGCGTGTCGTTGGCCGGAAAGGAGGTGGACTGGACCAGGAACACGTCCTCGCCGCGGACGTTCTCCTCGATCTCGACGAAGACTTCCTTGTCGGAGAAACTCCTGATGCTGGCCGCGGTCAGCGGCACTTCCAGATAGTCGGCGATCGCCTGGGCGAGCGGTCGATTGCTGTTGCCTGCAATAACCTTCATGCGTCCCGCCGCCCCTCTCCCCCCGGAAGGCGCGGAACCTATCAGCGCCCCCCGGCGGTGTAAATGGCCGCCCGCTCGCACCCGCATTTGACCGGTTCATGCCCGCGGTCGTTGCCCGGAACCCATGACGGAAGAGGCATGACGAGAGGAGGACCGGGACGGCGGTCGGGGGCGTGCGCGGCGGAGACCCCTGCGGAAGTGTCATGGAATGTCATGGTGTGTCATGTTTTGTCATGGGCGCGCCCGGCGACCTCCTGCTTTTCGCGCTCCTCGCGTTGCCTCTGGCGTTCGCGCCATGCCTTGAACTTGTCCTCGCTGCCGTCATGGCCGGTTCCCCTTTTCGTCACCCCGGCCCCCGCCTGTCCCCGCCTCCGAGCGGGGAAGCCGGGGTCCAACCATGGCCCCCTGTGCCGCCGCAGCCGGTGGAGAACAGGTTCAACCACCGGAGCCTGCCCTCCCCGCCTTCGCGGGGACAGGCTCCCCCGATCCGGGGCGACGGGCGCGAGCCTTGCAGCCGGTTTCTCCGCCGGGGCGGGGCGGGGATCGGTTGCGGTCATGCGTGCCTCCTTCGGGGCAAAGGGCGGGACGAGGGGTGTCCCTGTTTCGCGCGCGTTTCGCGTGCGGGCGCGGGCGGGTGTCGGCGCCGGCGCGGTTCGCGCACCTGATTGCGCGCGCGAGACGGCGCACGCACCTCTCGCGCCTGCTCACGCCGGGGGCTTTTTCGGCCCCCAGCCGGTTGCTTTCTGCAGAAACGCCGAAAGGCGGCCCCGGAAGCCGCCCCTCTCTACTTTCATCATACACCATACCGCCAAATGTCAAGCCCATCCGGGAACAGAAAATGAAAAGACCGGAGATTTTTCATGGAATGCCGGCGACGGGAACCGGAGCGGAGCCGTTCCGGACTGCCCGGCATTCCGGGCCGGGGCCCAGCCTCGGTCCTGGCGGCAGTTTCGGCGGTTGAACCTGCCCTCCACCGGCTGCGGCGGCATCGGGAGCCATGGATGGACCCCGGACCGGGGTCCGGGGTGACGATATGGGCGGCAACCTCTCCATGAGTCTGAAGTCGATGCCGCTGGCATCAGACCGCCAGGGTGATGCCCCGAACCCGGCCTTCGTCGCGGACATCTTTCAGGAACGACCTGTCGCTCATTCCGTCGCGCGACTGCGCCATGACGAATTCGGCTTCCCTGACCCGGTCGCCGAAGAAGAGGTAGGCGTCGTCGGGGTCGCACTGACCGGAGGTCCACACGAGCCCGTCGGCATCTGCGATATCCCGATGAACCGCCTGGGCCCAGGCGGCGGTCAGGCGATAGAAGGCCGGACTTGAGGAAATCAGTTCCGCCCGCGAAATGCCCCATTTGCCCAAAGTCGGATTGCGCAGCTCGACAAGCCGCAGGACGCGCCGGACAGCCAGCAGGGAATGCGAGCGCCTGTACACATCATCCAGCCGAACGGTCTTGCAGGCTGCATTTGCCGGGATGTCGTGGAAGATTGTCTCGTGGACCGCGGCGCGGACCGTGGCGCTTGCATACAGTGAGGGAACGGGATTTCCGTCTCTGTCCCTTATGGGAGCGAAGCGCGTCGGCCCGCCCTGGCCCGGATTGAACTCCGCGGCCCGATAGGTCGACAGATGAACGCGGTGCAGGATCGTACCCTGAGGCAGGAGGGCATATTGCGGCGCCGTCAGCGGCGACGGCGGACTCGGGATCGACATGAATCAGCCTGCGGCGGGCTCCCGCATCCGTTCCGCGGCCTCCAGCAAACGGTCTTCGTCGTCCAGCGCTTCCTGCGGCGCCCGTCCGTCGAGCCAGCCATTGCCCGACCGGAACCAGAAGGCGGTCTGCCAGGGCGTCATATCGTCCGGCAGGCGCTTCAGCGCCTTGCCGATGACCGGCAGAGGCAGCCCGTCGGCAAATTGGAAACAGGGGTAAAGCAGGACACGACCGCCGCGGACGGCGAAAATGCGTCTCTCCCGCTTCCACCGCGACGCCGGTTCGCTCGGGTTGCCCGGCTTGGGTCCGGGCAGGAGCGCGCGGATACGGGCAGCGGTCCAGGCCGGGACCTCCCGCATGTAGCGCGCACGCAGTTCGGCATTGTCCTGCTCGATCTCCCGGTCGGTTTCGGCGCGCCCCTCGTCTGCCAGAAAAAGATCGACCAGGGTTTCGATATTGCGCTCGGTCATCTCCCGGCCGTGATGTTCGGCGATGCGCCCGGCGGTTGTCGCAACGCGGCGAATCAGGGCGGCCTGCCGGTCGGACCGCGCGCCGATCACGACCCAGCGCTTGAGCGAATCCCCGCCCCGGCCGCCTTCCATCGATCCGAACCTGCCGCGCAGGCCGGCCGGCAGCCGTTCGACATCCTCCGATGTCAGTTCCAGCGCCGGCGGCGACTTCGCCGAATCGGCCATCGCAATCAGCCTTTCGTGATTTTCAATAGAATACTCACCATCGTGAAATTCTACAACAGGGGGGAACATTCGGCATGAAAGGCCGATGCCCGGCGGAACCTGCCGCGACGGGGCCTCATACCAGCGGTCGTTGACCGGAACCGATGACAGACTCGACGCCCGCCGCCCGACCACCCCCTTCCGTCATGCCCGGACTTGTTCCGGGCATCCCCTTCCACCGCTTCCGCCGCACGGCCGCATGGATGCCCGGAACAAGTCCGGGCATGACGAGGAGTGGGTTGGGATGCCGGGCGCTGATCCGTGTCCCGATCCGACGGAACCCTTTCAAATCCTGCTGAATCCAGGCCATGCGCCCTGTCCGCAAAATCTAACCCGGATTTCTCACCGCGAGCGTCGTCCGGCCAAGTTTAGCAATCGGCTGGGTGTTGGCGGTGGCGGGTTTTGTATTTCGGTTTGAGGGCGCAGGGGTATGGGTTGCGCCTGAGGCGCGGTTCCTGCCGGGGGATG
>JAJDVH010000135.1 GCA_022826185.1 Alphaproteobacteria bacterium | reverse complement strand
GGCGTTGTCGCAGGCTGGCAAAAGACTGGGAGAAATCCATCGCTTCCAGCCAGGCTTGGGTCGACATCGCACACATACGACTCACTACACGAAGGCTCGCAAGGCCTTGTAACCGTTGATCGAGTTTCGAGTCAGGCTCTGACATGGGTGCACCAAGGACACAGTTTGCCGACCGGCTTCAGGCGTCCGCAGTCCGGACATTCTTCGTACTCGATAGCTGTCATGTGTCCCCCCAAGCGGCGTCGGCCCGTCGGTCATGGCGAGACTCTTGCACAGGCGGCGGCGGATCGGCAAGCGCCAGGACGCCGAAAATCGCCCGTGAGCGCGTTTCCGGGTCCAAGAGGCTATCGAATACCCCCAACGGCCCTTGCGGGCGCTGGCGGCGCTCCCTGGCCGATTGCGGCGGCAATCCGCGAGGCGGGGCGCACAGGCGAGCGGATAATGGCCCTTATGAGAAAAACCCGCCCCGGACGCCGCCGGACGGCCTTCCCGCCTCAGAGGTGGGCCAAGGCTCGCCGGCGGGCGAGCCGAGGCCGGCAGCGGCGAGCGTAACAGCCAGGCACATCGTCTCGGTCTCGCTCAGGGTCGCGGCGACGGGCCGGGCAGGGAGGCCGACCGTCATCACCACGCTTTGCAGGCGGTGCGGGCCGACGCGGCCGGGGCGAGGCAGCGGGGAACCCGTCGGAGGCCGGTCCGGTGAAGACCCGCAAGACCATGCGTTAGCCCATGTCGGAGACCGCGAGGTCGAGGCGGGGGCAGAGCGGGTCGGGCAAGCGATCGCTGCGATAATCGGCATGGATGAACCGGAAGCGGCGGCTCCTCGTTCATAATGGCAAGAGACTGTGCCGGAGATGTCGTCATCGATGCGCAGGGTGTCGGGTCAAGCTCGACCGGCTTGCGTTGATTGACGCGGAAAGCCATATCGGTCAGACGATCTATCCGCTCTGTGAAATCGCGTTTTGGCTTCCCGCACTTTTCGCACGGCTGCTGCAAGACTCGGCGGCGGCGCCCACCCGCCATCGCTCGCATTAGACACTGTCGCCGGGAATGTTGCCAGCACGATGACCGTATTGACGCTCATATCACACGACTGCCCGATTGCGTCGATCGCCCGGTCTCGCGGCATGGCGGTGATCACGCGCAATGTCCGGGATTTCGAGGGCGTCGGGATCGAGGTCGTCGATCCCTGGGCGGCGGAATGAGCGGTGTGATCGGCACCTTGGCGTACATCCGATCCGGCGCGAACACGGCATCGCTGCATGGCAGCGTTCGGGCCGATAGAGCGGAAATGAGCGAACCCCGGAAACGGAAACCGGACGCCGCACGAAGAATGGACCGGCCGGTGCCCCACCGGACAGCACCCCTTCCCGCCGTCCTGCGTTTCCATTGACCTTGAGGTCGGCAGGGACGGCCGCATTTGTATCGGGTCTTACAAGGGATGCTTGGCGTTCTCTAATTGTGCGGGAAGTTCGGGCGGTCGGGGCCGTAATGCTCCGCCAGATAGTCGAGGATCACCGTGAGGACGCCCTCCTCTATCGGCTCCATCTCCTGCTCCTCGACCATCCACACCATGAGCTCGTCCCATTGCTCGCGCGTCAGCCCCTGCTGCACGACGATCCGCTCCGAGTGGCAGGGCGTGCAGGCATCGAAGGTCTCGGACGCGCCGGGCCCGCTGACCATCTGGCCGAAATCCTCCGGCTCCACCGGCCCGGAAACCGCCGGAGCCGCCGGCGTCACCGGCCCGAAAGCGGCCGGGCTGTCGTCCATTCCGTTCAGGAAGGCGATGACATCGGCGCGGTCCCGCTCGCGCTTCAGGCCGGCGAAGCTCATGGAGCCGCCCTTCACCAGCGCGCGCGGTCTGGTCAGATAGGCGTCGAGGCGCTCCGGCGTCCAGCTGCCGCCGAACGCCGTCATCGCCTTCGAATAGCGGAAGCCCGTCCTCGCCCCCACGGGCGCGCCGACAATGCCCCAGAGATTGGGTCCGATCTTCTTGCGTCCGCCCTTCCCGGCCGTGTGGCAGGCGGCGCATTTGCGGAAGACCTTCTTGCCGCGCACGGGATCGGCCGCGGCGAGCCGCGCCTCCAGGTCGGCCGCGCCGGCGGGCGCTGCCGCTGCGCAGGCAAGCAGCAGCGCCGCCGCGATGACGATGCGCATCGGCCCGCGGTCAGGCTACGCGCAGCGCCACCCGGTGCATGGTGTTGTTGAGATAGCCCTTCGGGTTCCAGTCGATGGCGAAGGGCTGCATCTCGCCGGCGCTGTCGGTCGCCCGCGCCCAGACCTCGTAATATCCGGCCTCGGGGAAGGCGATGCTGCGCCGCCAGTTCTGCCAGGCGCCGGGATTGACCGGCCCGTCCAGCTCGGCAGCCATCCAGCTCTTGCCGAAGTCGATGGAGAGATCGACGGTGGAAACCGTGCGGTCGCCCGACCAGGCATGGCCGCGCACCTCGACCTCCCGGGCCGCGCCGGCGCCGTTCTCCGGCAATGTCACCAGGGACTTCACCGGCATGCGCTCGATGATCTCGAAGTCCTCCGTCGGCACCTTGTCGCCCGGAGCAACGGAATAGCGCGGCACCCGGTAGGACTTGCCGGTCATCTTCGGCCCGTCATGCACGATGTCGCGAAGCTGGATGCGCCTCAGCCATTTCTGCGAGCATGACCCCGGCCAGCCCGGCACCACCAGGCGGAGCGGCGCGCCGTTCTGCCGGTGCAGCGGCCCGCCGTTCATCGCAAACGCGATGAGCACATTGTCGGTCATGGCCTTGGCGACCGGCACGCCGCGCGAGATCGGCAGCTTGCCCTCCTTGCCGGAGAGATGGGTGTCGGCGCCGTAATGCGCGGTATAGACCGCGCCCGGTTTGACGCCGGCCTTTTTCAGCACGTCGGCGAGCCTGACGCCGGTCCATTCCGAGCAGCCGACCGCGCCCACGGTCCACTGGTTGCCCCGCGCGGGCGGGTCGAAGAAGGCCCGGCCGTTGCCGCCGCATTCGATGGTGAGCGCCATCGTCACCACCTCGAACCCGGCCTGCAGGTCCGCAATGGACAGGTCCATCGGATTGTCCACCAGCCCGTCCACGGCGAGCGTCCAGCCTTCGGCGTCGGCGTCTTCCGGCGGCAGGCCGTTATTGCGGATGAAATGCCTTGCGGTGGGCGTGATCGCGTCGTCGAGCAGGTGCGCCGGCGTCTCGGCATTGATCGGCCGGTCGTTCAGCAGCGTCAGCCCGTCCTTGCCGACCAGCACGTCCTCGGAGGCGAAGGCGGCCGGCACCAGCCCGCGCGGCATGTTGGCGTAGAACGGGATCGTCATGCCGAGCAGCCCGCCCGCGGCCGCCAGCCCGGCGCCGGCGAAGAAGCCGCGCCGGCTCACTCCCGGCGCCGGCTCGAAAAATTGCCGGCGCGCTTCTTCCGGGTTTTCCGCGAACCAGGCGTAGAGCCCCTTGGTGTCTTGCGTGTCTTTCGGCATGTCTTCCTCCCTTGTCGTTCGCCGATACCCTTTCGTCGAGACGTGCCGCCTCGTTCCGTTCTCGATTCTGTGCCGTCCCGAATCGCTGTCAACGCAGAAGGCATATGGTGCCTGGTCAAGGTGAGCATTGGTAAACTTATCACCATAAGGAGATGTCGGGTTCGGTGGACGGGCTGGAGCGCGTCGTCAGCGGCTTTGCATGCTTGTCGGCAGCTGTTGACCGCACCGAACAACATGATGCCTGAGGTGTCAAATCGCAGCCGCCGCCATTATGACTCTCTTCCTCGTGACGGGGATTGTTCGCCCGCTACCTCGTCACAGCATGCGGATGTCTCATGCCAACGGTCTCGATTTGGGACTCGTGTCTTCATCTCGTCATGCCCGGACTTGTTCCATTGCTGCCCGGTTTGGATTTTGCGGACAGGGCGCATGGCCTGGATTCGACCGGATTTTGATCGGTTCGGTGGGATCGAGACCCGGATCGGCGCCTGGCGTCCCGACACTCTGTCCTCATCCTGAGTAGCGTCCGCGCCAGCAGGCCCTGCTGCCTTCCTCATCCTGAGTAGCGACTGCGCCAGCAGGCGCGTATCGAAGGATGCGCCGTTACTCGGGATGAGGCCCCCTTCGACGGGCTCAGGGCAGGCCCTTCGATACGCCGCTTCGCGGCTACTCAGGATGAGGGAACGGAGGACCGCGGACGCCTCTGAACCCCCAATCGGGAGGGCACCCTCTCGACTGCATCGGCGGCTCGTCCGAATCGGGCGAGATTCATATGAAGATTCTTCTGTCAAGTTGTTTTTCTTTGTGCTTAATTGTCGCGCCGGATTCTCCGGGAGCATGAATCCGGCTTCTCAGGGAGCATGAACATGCGGAAAACCGGAAATTACGGCTGGTGGGCCTCCGGGGCGCTCACCGTGGCCCTGCTCGCCGTCCCCGCCTTCGTGTTCTTCGGCGCGATGGCGAACAGCGCGGAGGCGAGCTCCGGCTTCAACTGCTCGAACCCGACGTACACAAGCGGCGGCACGGGTTACAGGAAATGCAATCTGCGCCAGATCGCCATCGACACGATCATCAGCTACTACAACGCCAACAAGACCAAGGCGCACCGCAACTACGGCTGCAACTGGTATCGGGTGCTGCGCGCATTCGACAGCAATGGGCGATGGAATTACGCGCACGACAACTCATCGGTCAGGGGGAGGTCCAACGCGCCGAGCATGGATTCGCCCCCCGCCAATCTGGCCAGATCGGGCTGCGCCGTCACGACGCCGTTCACGACGGCCGAAGCCGCAGAGGGGCTGAAGAAGTGGGCGGGTTGGGGGCCGGTGATCGGCTGGCTCGGCACCGAGAACGGGCGCGAGAAGACGAAGACCTGCCCCGGCGGAGGCACGATCCTGGCATCGCAGCAATGCCCTGAGCCGCCCGAGATGCTGACGTGCTGGGACGGCTCGGAGGTGCGTTACCAGCCGGCCGTTTGGCGGGTTGCGGGGGTCGCTGACGAGCAGGCACGGGACCTCCAGCGCCGAGCCGAGTGCCCGCCCAAGCCCAAGCCGACGATCACGCTGAGCGTCGGCGCGGACGTGACCGAGGGCAAGGCGCATACCTGGACGCTGCACGCATCCGAAGCGCCCGTCGATGACCTGGAAATCCGCGTCGATTTCCGTGCGGTGAACCAGTTGATGTGCTCGCCCGCGCGTACGCCGTGCCCCTCTGGCAGACACACCAAGGTCTGGGTAGTGCAGTTCGGCAAGGTCGGCCTCAAGCGGCTGGGCGGAGGCTTGGCGGAGATATATCAGGGAGGCAAACACTTCACCCTGCCGGCCGGGCATACCAGCGTGTCGTTCACGGGCATGGGGTCGTTGGACGACTTGGACCACACGGACGACGGAACCGTCACCGGCTACGTCATCGCCGGACAGGGCTACGTCCTCGGCACGCCGTCTTCGGTATCGGCCAAGGTTTTGGACGATGACGACGTGGGGGCGGCGTCCACGATCACGATCAACATGCCCACGGTGACGGTCCGGGAGGGCAAGTGGGCGCAGGTTGGCATCTCCACCCCCTCGCAGGAGGGCGAGCGCCGGTGCGTGACGGGTCGCGTCACCCTGACACCTGCCTCGGGAGGCCAGCCGGACAGCTCCGACTACCGGACGTACTTCCTCGACAGGGAGATTACGCTCTGCTCCTCGATAAGGGGGGATGCGTGGTTCGGCTATGTCCAGGCGTACCGGGACAGCCACAACGACAGCGGCGAGCGGCTGATCCTGGGCTTCACGCAGACCGGCGGCGATGGAGAACTTGTCGTGAATGAGGGCTCCGTCACGATAACCAACGACGGACCTCTGCCTGCGGAATGGCTGGCGAGAGTTGGTCATGGCGTTGCCGGTCAGGTCGTGGAGTCCGTGGCCAGTCGCGTGTTCGCCAACAGAAGCCCTGGTGAGGTCGAAGGTTCTCTCGGAGCCATGCCTGCGAAGGATCGTCCCGTCACCGACGGGGATGCTCTCCTGATGGGCTCCAGCGCGTCCATGACGAGCCACGACGGGGCTCTGGCCATGTGGGCCCGTGCGGACGGGACCTCATTCTCCAGCATGACCGGCGGTGACGGCGACGTTACGACCGGCCATGCAGGCGTGGACTATGTCGATGGTCCTCTGATGTTCGGTCTGGCTCTGGCCCGTTCCGAGGCGGAAGGACTCTATCGGGGGGGGGGGTCGAATGACCTCTACCATCTGGAGAGCGACCTGACGGCTGTGTATCCATATACGGCTCTCAAGCTGGGTCCCGGGACTGTCTGGGCTGCGGCCGGCTACGGCGAAGGCGAGAGCTCGCTCTCCCGTGAGGGCGACGATGTTCTCAAGGGCGCGACCGCGAATATCGACTGGCGCATGGCGGCTGCCGGCTTCCGCGTGGGTCTGCGCGAGGCGGAGGACTACTCCCTCGACCTTGTAGGCGACGCCTTCTGGCAGGGTATCGACTCCGGGAAGACCCCTCACCATGAAGCCTCGTCCTCGGAAAGCACCCGGGTTCGCGGCGGCGTGGAAGGCGGCCTGGCTCTGGGTCCGCTCACCCTGTCTCCAAGGGCCCTGCTCAGGTGGGACGGCGGAGATGTGGACGACGACCGGAGCGTGGAGCTCGGCGGCGGGCTCGCATGGGCTGTGACGGATGCGCTGGAGGTCCGGCTGGATGGATCCGAAGCCATGGACTCCGGGTCCGGGTGGACGAGCTGGGGCGCCGGCATGTCCCTGGCGACGGGGGCAGGGACCGTCTCGACGAACTACGCCCGGGACGGCAGTTACACTCTCGGTTGGGGCATGACGTTCGACGGCGGGTCTGTCGGGTTTGAAGCGGAGCCCGGGGCGGACCGCGTGTCCGGGACGATGTCGCTCCGATTCTAGCGCTGTGTTGCTGAGCGGTTTGAGCGGGTCACCTCCGGCGGGGTCTCTGATTTGGGCATCACCTCTGCGATGCAAGCAGGAGGTAAGAGTCTGAATGCAGACCTCGATTTCGACTCTGGGGAGCGTCAAGGTGCTGCCGGTGCCTGGCGGTCGTCGCCAGTGGCTGTCTGAGCTCAAGGCCCGGATCGTGGCGGAGGCGCTGGAGCTTGGTGCGACGGTGCGCGACGGCGCTCTTCGCCCTCCGGGAGACCGATACATCCCGATGCCCGCGAATCTCCACGAAACCCATGGGACTTACAAAGGAAGTTTGACGGCGTGGTCTATCTGATTGCGATGGAGATCGTGGCCGCCAGTGCGGTATCGGCGGGTCGCCAAATACTACTGGCCCGATATGGAACTCGGCGGCTTTGCTCTGGCGGCGCTGCTCATGGGCTGGAGTTGCCACCGCATCGGCCTGATCGACGCGTCCCGCCACCGCCTTGCTGGACCGCCGGAAGGAGCGGTGATTACAATAGCTGCAATGGGGAAAGGATAAGCCATCGCGCCGGGAGGGCGCGACGGCATCTCGCCCTCCCGGCCTGGAGGCGCCGGCGGGCGGCATCCTTCATTCGGAACGCAACCCGCCGCCGGCAGGGCGCGGGCGGGCAGGGGGGACATGGTCGATCTGTTTGCGGGCATGGTCGGCGGGCTCGGGCTGTTCGTCGTCGGGATGTGGTCCCTGACGGTCAGCCTGAAACGGCTCGCAAGCCGGCGGCTGCGCCGGACCGCGCAACGCCTGGCCGGACGCCCGTCCACCGCCCTCATTTGGGGCATGGTCGCCGGCGGCGTCGCCCAGAGCATGACCGTGCTGGTCTTTATCGCGGTGAGCCTTCTGCGCTCCGGGCTGATTTCGACGAGGATCGCCTTCGCGCTCACGCTCGGGGCCAATATAGGGGTGACGTTCCTGGTCCTTGTCGTCACCTTCGACATGAAGACCGTTGTCCTTTTCGCGCTCGGGGCCGCAGGCATCGCCGTGGCCAGCGAAGCCCTGTCGAAATACCGTGCGGTCGCGTTGGCGTTGCTCGGCGTTGCCACGCTCATTTTCGGGCTGACCCTGCTGAAAGAGGCGGCGGCGCCGCTCGCCGGGCAGCCCTGGTTCCAGGACATGCTGGAGGGAACCGGCGGGTCGCCGATCCTCGCCTTCCTGGTGGCGGCCGTGCTGACGGCCATCGCGCAGTCTTCGAGCGCGGTTTCGGTGTTCGCCATCAGCCTGGCGGCCGCCGGGGTGCTCACCGTGGAACAGACCATCATGGCCGTCTACGGGTCCTTCATCGGGTCGAGCGTCATCACATATATCCTGTCGGCGGGGCTGACCGGCCAGTCCCGCCAGACCGCCATGTATCTGGTGTATTTGAATGTCGCGATCTGCGCGATAACGATCCCGCTGTTCTATGCCGAACTCTACCTCGGCATTCCATCGGTCAAGGCGCTGGCGATGTCCCTGGACCTCGACCTGGAACAGCAATTGGCCGTTGTGTATTTCATCACGAACTCAGCCATCGTTCCGATCCTGTTTGTGCTGCTCAGGCCGACGGCCCGGCTCTTCGAGAAGCTCTGGCCGGCGTCGGCTATCGACGAGATGTCGAAGGCGCAGTTCATTTTCGACCATGCGTCGGTGGATATCGGCGCCTCGGTAATGCTGGCCGAACTGGAGCAGAAGCGCGTCTTCCGGATGCTGTCGCTGTATTTCGAGGCTGTGAGGGAGGACACGGACCTGAGGCAGGCCCGGAACGCCTGCCGGAACGTGACGGGCGAGATCACGCATTTTCTGGAGGACCTTCACAGGACCCACACCATGCAGGGCGTGGAAAACCGCAACCGGTTGATGAACCGCATGAGGCTTCTTGCCTGGATGGAAAGCGCGTCATGGGACATGTGCCGGGCCCTGCAGGAACTCAAGGGCCATGACGGGCTGGAAGACTTCCGCATGAACATTTGCGAGGGGGTGGACACCGTCTTCCTGTCCGTCGCCGATGCGATGGATGCCGACGACGAAATGTCCTGGACCATCGCCGCGCAACTGATCGGGGACCGGGGGACATTGATGCGGGACATGCGCGCCCACTATGTGGGGCTCGAGCCGCCCCTGCTGCAACTGGAGCTCATGAATGTCCTGCTGATCACCAATGCGGTGGAGGAGACCTTCTTCCTGATGTCCAAGGTCGAGGCGGAGTTCAACCCGTTTGCGCAGCTGGAGGAGCATGTCCCCGGCGCCTGAGGCTGCGCTCCTGCTGGATTCACACATCGTGTTGAGTCGATATCCGCGTTGTATAGCGCGAAACTGACAGAGGCCGTTGAGCATGACGGCAGGCCCGGGTTTTCCATAGTAACCGGTCCATCCTCCAAGGCGGGCGCATCCTGCCTTTCGTTCAGGTGACGACCGCTCGCAACCCTGCGGGAGGCGCGCGTCCTCTCAGCCGCAACCGGGCTCCGGGGCCGCAAGCTCGCGCGTCTTGTCCGGGGTCGTCTGCGGCCGCGGGGCATCCGAGGTCAGTAGATAGGAAACTCTTATGGCCGGCATAGTAAAACGGTCTTGGACACTTATAGGAGACGGCCGTTACCGTTCGGCTCATCCGGGGCGCAATGGGGCGCGCCGGCAGGGAAGGAGGACGGAACGATGAGGCACGGGATTGGTCAGGAAGCGCGGGCGCGGTGTGCGGCCCTCGCTGTCGCGGTTCTGGCGGCGGGCGCTGTCCCGGCGCAGGCGTCGGATTGCGTCGACGAAGGCGACGACATGGTGTTCAAGGTCGAGCTGGGCGCGGCTCCGAGCGGATGGTCGGTCCGCTACTCCTACCGGACGAAGGAAGACACCGCGACCGAAGACGAGGATTACAAGAAGAAGACGGGCAAGGTAGTCTTCGACAGCGGCGAGGATACGAAAAAGATCTCCGTAACGACCTACACCGACGCCGTCGATGAGGACGAGGAGAACGTCCAGCTGGTGCTGGACACTCGCGAGACCAACGGGCTGCTGGTGACCTATGTGAACGGACAGAGGCAGGTCGTGCAGGGCTGGGTTGCGACCGAGCTCGAAATCTACGGCATCCCGAAGACGATGACCCTGACCCGCTGCATCGCGGCCGACTGACCGGACGGCCGACTGACACGAGGTCCCGAAGAACAGGGGACGCATGCCATGACGAACCCGCACCCCCGCAGGCGGAGGCCATCCTCCCGCGCCCTTCACCCACTGGCGCTTTGCGCGGCGCTTGCGCTTCCGGCGCTCACCGGCGGCCTCTTCGCCGCGCCGGCCTCGGCGAACGATCCCCCGGAGGTCAGCTTCAGCCGATCCTCGTATGTCATGAACGAAGGCCAGGATGCGACGGTGACGGTCAAGAAGACCGGTTCCGGCGAAGCCGCCGTCAACTACACCACCGCCGACCCTGCCTCCGGCACCAACAACCCGGCGACCGCGAATACGGACTACACGCCCGCCTCGGGACAGCTGACGTTCGACGCGGACGAGACCGAGAAGACCTTCACCGTGTCCGCCCTGACGGACTCCGATCTGACCGAGTCTTCCGAAGGGCTCATCGTCAAGCTGTCCCTGCCCGATTCCAGCGACGCGCCGGAGACCGAGCTGGGATCGGTGCGTCAGGCGGCGGTCGTCATCCTGAACGTCGTTCCCGCGGGGAGTACTACAACCCAGAGCGGAGGCGGCAGCTCCAGCGCCCTGACGGTCCAACAATGCCTCGATGCCTGGGACGACAGCCAGGCTTCCGGATCCTGCCCGTGGATCGGGGCCAGGCAATTGTTCAGGATGACGGTTACCTCGGACGGAGAGTGCAGCGTGTCCACCCGATGCACGAATTCGCGCAAGTCCCCTGCACCCTGGAAAACCGTCACCGGCAGTCTCGATGACATGCGCAATCTGGAAAATTGCGATGGCAGACTGGAAATCGGTTGCATCGCCGCCGCCCAGGCTGCCGCCCTGGCCGCGCTGGTCGCCGACTGCGAGGATGCGTGGGACGAGAACGACGCCAGCCAGCAATGCGGTTCGTCCTACGGGGACCACAGCGTGACGGCGTCGAACCAGCAATGCGAGGTCTCGACCTCCTGCGGGACCCCGGCGGTCGCGGCGTCCTTCACCGGGTCGCCCGGCGAGGTGAAAAAGCTCGACTACTGCGACAGTCAGCTGTCCACCTCCTGCCCTGCTCCCGTAACGGTCGAGAACTGCAAGGCCGCATGGGAGGCGAGTCCGGTCACTAACTGTTTGGACACAGTCCTCGGACAACACGTCGTGAGCGTCACGAACGGGCCGAAATGCGCTGTCGATACCCAGTGCCACAGGTCGAGCCCCGATCCCCAATATATCGGGGCGTGGTTCCGCGGCACGGTCGAACAGGTGAAAATCCTCAATAACTGCAACGGAACGCTCAAGGCAGGATCCTGTTAGGGCGTTGCAGGGACCGGCGGTCCGGCATTGCCCGGGCCGCCGGCCCCTCCACGGCGCCCCTTGCAGGCAGGCTTCGAGGACCGACAGGTGATCCGGATAGGTAATTCTTATGGCCGGCACAATAAAACGGTCTTGGACGCTTATCGCGTGTAGCCGTTACCGTTGGGGCGAATGACACGATTTCCCGAAGCAGAGGAGACGCATGCCATGACGAACCTGCAAACCCGAATCCCGACGCAGAAATCTTCCCCTCCCCGTAAGCGCCCTGGACCGCTGGCGCTTTGCGGCGCGCTCGTGCTTCCGGCGCTGATCGCCGGCGGCCTCTTCGCCGCGCCGGCCTCGGCGGCCGATGCCGAAGCGACCGAGGGCCGGAAGGTCGTCTTCAAGATAGAGAAGCCGAATTTCAGCAACGGGAATTTCAGGGCCACGTTCCGCTATTCCTACAAAACGGAAGACGACGACGCCACGGCCGGGGACGACTACAAGGCGGTCAGCTACAAGGCGGTCAGCGGAAAGGTGGTCTTCAAGACCAGCACCGTCTCCAGGAAGATCAGGGTCGAAACCTATGAGGACGATGTCGATGAAGGCGATGGCGAGACCTTCAGGCTGACGCTCACCGACCCCCAGATCAGAGGCCGTTGCTACAACTCCGTGTGGAATAACGTGACCCTCTGCTGGAAATCGGCCGATGACATACTCCCGGAAGAGATCGAGCTGACCGGCGAAATTCTCGAGCCCTGACCGGAAACGCAGCCGGCGCGCGCTCACCGCGCGACACGGAGACCGAAACCCCGGGGAGAGGAACGATGACGATCGACCGACCGACAACCGCAGCGCCGGGCCCGGCCCGGACCGGCAAGCGCCGCGCGATGCTGGCGGCGGCCGTGCTGGCCATCGCGCCGGTCTCGCCGTCGGCGCATGCCGCGGAGGCCACCGAGGGCGAGAAGATGGCCTTCACGGTGAAGATAGGAACCCCGCCGACAGGCATGTCGGTGCGCTACAAATACAAGACGGCCGACGGCTCGGCGGTCAAGGACGAGGATTACGAGGCCGCCACCGGCACGGTGACGTTCCCCGCAGGAGACACGGAGGAGACGGTCAGTGTGGATACGCTGGACGACAGCGATGTCGAAGACACCGAAGACTTCAAGCTCGAACTCTACGACCGGCAGTTCCAGGCGGCCTATCTGGGCACCTCGGCCTGGGTCGAGTTGCAGCAGAATTTCGAGGGCATCCCGACCACGATGACACTGACCGGCGAGATCGAGGACAACGACTAGACGGCCCGCGCGCCCGAAGCACCCGGCCCGCAGAGCGAAACCCCAAGGAGCAAATGCATGACGAACCCGCGAACCTGGAAATCTCCCCCCCCTCCCCGCAAGCGCCCTGGACCGCTGGCGCTCTGCGCGGCGCTCGTGCTTTCGGCGCTCGCCGGCGGCCTCCTTGCCCCGCCGGTTGCCGCTCAAGGTGCGCTTGGCGGGAACCAGAACCAGGGCGGGGAGTCCGCGGCTGCAAACGCGACGCCTGCTGCCCCGGAGGTCAGCTTCAGCCGATCCTCGTATTCCATGAACGAAGGCCAGGATGCGACGGTGACGGTCAAGAAGACCGGTTCCGGCGAAGCCGCCGTCAACTACACCACCGCCGACCCTGCCTCCACCACCAACAACCCGGCGACCGCGAATACGGACTACACGCCCGCCTCGGGACAGTTGACGTTCGACGCGGACGAGACCGAGAAGACCTTCACCGTATCCGCCCTGACGGACTCCGACCTGACCGAGTCTTCCGAAGGGCTCATCGTCAAGCTGTCCCTGCCCGATTCCAGCGACGCGCCGGAGACCGAACTGGGGTCGGTGCGTCAGGCGGCGGTCGTCATCCTGAACGTCGTTCCCGCGGGGAGTACTACAACCCAGAGCAGCTCCAGCGCCCCGACGGTCCAACAGTGCCTCGATGCCTGGGGCGACAGCCAGGCTTCCAATCACTGTCCTACCGGCGCCAACCAGTTCGAGATGGTGGTGACCTCGGACGACCAGTGCAAGGTCGACACCAGATGCTGGGATTCGAACGGCAATCCCTCTGTACCGCACACCGTGACCGGCAGTCTCCAGGACATGCGCGATCTGGAGAGTTGCAACGGCTCACTGGAAATCGGTTGCATCGCCGCCGCCCAGGCCGCCGCCGCCGCCTGGGCAGCAGCCCTCCCGGCCAAGTGCAAGGATGCCTGGGACGATAGCGGCGCCAGCCAGCAATGCGGGTCGTCCTACGGGGACCACAGCATGGGGGCGTCGAACCAGCAATGCGACGTCTCGACCTCCTGCGGGACCCCGGCGACCGCACTGACCTACTCCGGGTCGGTCGCCGAGGTGAAACAGCTCAACTATTGCGATGGCACCCTATATTCCGGCACCTGCGAAGCCCTCGCCCTGGCTCAACTGGCAAGCGCCTGCAATGTTGCATGGTCGGACAGCTCGGCAAGCAATAGCTGCGGCACAAGCGCCGACCTTGGGTATCATAACGTGTCGCCGGCAACCCCGGCCTCCGACGGGCAATGCGAGGTCAAGACCTGGTGCCAGGGAGCGGCCAATCAATATGGCTTTGCTCCGGTGCATTACAACGAGTCTTTCAAGGGAACGCCAACGCAAGTGAAGACGCTCAGCAACTGCAACGGGACGCTGACGGAAGGCTCCTGCTAGGGCGTTGCAGGGATTGGCGGCCCGGCATCGCCCGGGCCGCCGGTCCCGGGCCGCCGCTGCGAAGCGGCGGCGCGCTACTTTCCCTGGAGGCCTGCGATGGGGTCGAGCCGCGAGGCCTGGTGGGCGGGCTGGAAGCCGAAGAACAGGCCGACGGCCGCCGCGGTGCCGAGGCCGCTCGCCACGGAGAGGCCGGAGACGAGGAACTCCCAGTCCGTGAACCGGCAGATCGCCCATGTGGCCGCCAGGCCGAGCAGGACGCCGAGCGCGCCGCCGGTGACGGTCAGGATGACGGACTCGATCAGGAACTGGCTGCGGATGTCCCGCTGCCGCGCGCCCAGCGCCCGGCGGATGGCGATTTCCACGCGCCGCTCGGCCACGGACACCAGCATGATGTTCATGATCCCGATGCCGCCGACGATCAGCGATATGCTGCCGACCGCGCCCAGCAGCAGGGTGAAGATGCCCATCTGCGACTCCATCTGGGCGATCAGCTGCTTCGCGGTGACGATGTCGAGCGAGAGGCCCGGCGCCCGCTTGCGGAACCAGGACCGGATGTCCCGCACCGCCGTCTCGTAATGGACGCCGGCGGCGGACCGGGCGACGATGACCTCGACCCCGGGTTCGGGGGCGATCCGCTGCGAGGTGGTGATCGGGATGAAGACGGACTTGTCCGCCTTCACCCGGACCGGCAGGGCGTAGCCTTCCTGCTTGCGGTCCAGCACGCCGGCGACGGTGAAGAGCGCCTCATCGACCTCGACGATCCCGCCGAGCAGGCTGTCCACCGCCCGCCCGCCGCGCATCGCGTCCGCCACTTCCGCGCCGATGACGGCGTAATACCGGTCCGTATCCAGGTCCGACACGAACCGCCCCGCCTGCAGCGACAGCCTGTTCACGCTTGCAAAGGACCGGGTGACGCCCTGGATCGCGCCCCGCCCGACCTTCCTGCCGGCGAACTCGAACTGCCCGCGACCCGATATCCGGGGTGCGGCCTCGGTAATGGACGGCACCGCCGCCGCCAGTTGCACGGCGTCCGCAAGGGCGATGGCGCGCACCCGGCCGCCCTGCCCCTTGCGGACGATCACGATATCGGTGCCGAGCGCCTCGAACTGCTTGCGGGCCTGCTCCCTGGCGATTTCGCCGAGCGAGACCATCGCGATCACCGAGGAAATGCCGATCATGATGCCGACAAGGCCCAGCACCGTGCGCAGCCGCGCCCGGCGCAGGCTTTCGGCCGCTTCGCGGGCATTGGCCCCGAGGACCGAGAGGGTTCTCGACACCGCGCGCCCCGCGTCACGCCCGGGACGGCGCCGCGGCGCCCGGCTCGAACAGCCTGCCGCCCTGAATGCGCGTCTGCCGCGCGCACTGGCCCGCCACCGACGGGTCGTGCGTGATGATCAGCACCGTAATGCCCCGCTCCGCGTTCAGCCGCCGGATCAGCCCCATCACCTCCGCGGCCGTGTCGGTGTCGAGCGCGCCGGTGGGCTCGTCCGCGAGCAGCAGCGCCGGCTCGCCCACCAGCGCCCGGGCGATGGCGACCCTCTGCTTCTGCCCCCCGGAAAGCTGGTCCGGACGGTGGCCGGTCCGCTCCGCCATGCCGACGCTCTCCAGCACGGCGGCGGCGCGGCGGCGCATCTCCGGGCGCGCCATGCCCCGATACACCAGCGGCAGGCAGACATTCTCCAGCGCCGTCAATTGCGGCAGCAGGTGGAAGGACTGGAACACGAAGCCGATATGCCGGTTGCGCAAGGCGGACAGCTCGTCGTCCCGCAGGCCGGCCACATCGCGCCCGTCGAGCAGGCAGGCGCCCGAACTCGGGCGGTCCAGCAGGCCGATAATGTTCATCAGCGTCGTCTTGCCGCTGCCCGACGGCCCCATGATCGACAAAAGGTCGCCCGCGCCGACCTCCAGGTCGACGCCCCGCAGCACCTCCGCCGTGACCGGCCCCACCCTGTAGGACCGGCGGACATCCGCGAGCCTCAGCATCCCGCCCGGCGCCGTTCCTCCGCCGTCATCGGGGCAGGACGACCCTGTCGCCGGCGGAGAGGCCCGCCACGACCTCCACGGAGTCTAGCGTGGTGAGGCCGAGCTCGACCGCGCGCCGCTCCGGCGTCTCGCCCGCGAGCACGCGCAGCCAGGCCTTGCCGCCCGCCTGCTCCACCGCGCCGATCGGGACCAGCAGGGCCGCGGGACGGTCATGGACGACGATCGTGACATAGGCCGACATGCCCACCCGCAGCCGGTCGCGGGCCTCGGCCGCCAGCCTGTCCAGGGCCGCGACGACCTCGAATTGCGGCGTGCCGCGCCGCCTCTTCGGGTCCGCCCGCGACGAGACCCGGGTCACGGCGCCCTCGATCCTGAGGCCAGGGAATCCGGGACCGGTAATCCAGGCCCGCTGGCCGGCCCCGACCTTCCTCACATCCACCTCGTCCACTTTCGTGACCACGGAGAGGCGCTCCAGGTCCGCGATGGAGAGCATCAGCTCTCCCTGCGCCACCGGGCGGCCCTTCGCCAGCGGCCTCGCCCTCGGGCCGTCCGGCACCATGACGATCCCGGCCATCGGCGCGGTGACCCGGGCGAGGTCGAGCTTCTCCTCATGCGTGCGCAGACGGTCCTCGGCCGTCCGGGCCTCCAGCCGCGCCACCCGCCGCGCCTCCTCGCCGCCCCGCGCCTTCACCGCCTCCAGCTCCCGCCCGGCTTCCTCGAGGTCCAGCGCCCGGTTCTGCCGCTGGCGCTGCGCGTCCTCATGCTGCGAGGCGGGCACGAGCCCCTGCTCCAGCAGGAAGGCGGTCCGCCCGAGATGCCGCTCCGCATCGTCGAGCGCGATCTTCGCCCGCCGCAGCGCGCGCCGGGCCCGCGCCATGTCGGCGCTGTCCTCCCACGCCTCGATCTCGACAAGCCGGTCCCGCGCCTTGATATGCTCCACCTGGGCCCGGCGGTGGTCCGCGGCCAGTTGCCCCGTGTCGAGATCGACCAGCGGCGCGCCTGCCGCCACACGGTCCCCGGGGCTCGCATGCACCGCGCTCACATGGCTTTCGATCGGGCTGACGATCTCGGCGACGCGGCCCGGCGCCAGATGGCCCTGGAGCGCGATGGTGGACCGGAACGCGCGCGGCTCCACCGTGATGACCGCCAGCGCGGCCGGATCGCCGGCGTCCGGGCCGGGATCGAGCGCCGCGGTGGCGGTGAAGTAATCCAGCGGCCGGACATACCAGGCGCCGATGGCGAGGAACAGCACGAGGACGAACAGCATCGCGGCGGCGCGCGCCCTGCGAACGCGCTTCGTCATCGCCGAAAACGCCTCGTTCCGGGCCTCCAGGTCGCGATAGGCGCCCCGGAGCTCGTCCAGCTGCGTCTCGATGACCCCCGCCTGGCGCAGCTCCGTCTCGCGCAGCTCCCGGACCTCGGTGATGTCGGACACCACCACGATCATCGCCACCCGCTCGACCGTTCCGCGCTCCCGGTCCTCCGTCGTCAGGCGGGAGGTCGTGACGGAAAGCGAACGCGACTCCTCGCCGACCAGGACCCGCGTGATGCGCCGCGCCATGTCGCTGCGCTCGGCCACGGCGTCGAGCACGATCTGGGTGAACTCGTCGAAGCCCTCGAGCGCGATGAAGACTTCCCCGAAACGGCGCCCGGCCGTCGCATCGGGGTCGAGCCCGAACATCCGGCAGAAGGCGGCGTTCGCCAGCCCGACCGTCCCGTCGAAACCGATGACCATCACCCCGTCGGACAGGTTCTCCAGCAGCGTGCGGTAAATGTCCGGCCCGCGGTCCGTCATCGCGCCGCCGCCTCAAGCCGGATGCCCCACCGGTCCAGCGTGCGCCCCGCCGTCCGGTCGAGCCGCGTCAGCGCATCGAGATAGGCGAGGATGGCGTCCGCCTCGGCCTGCTCCGCCCGCACCAGCTCCTCCTCCGACGCCGCCACCTCGAAGGTGGACGACAGGCCCTGGCCGAACTTCGCCTCCTCCACCGCAAGGTTCCTCTCCGCCAGCGCGCGCGCATCGCCCGCCAGTTCCGCCACGCGCAGCCCGACCTCGACATCGTTCGCCGCCTGGCGCAGCGCCACGCCGATCGACTCGCGCAGCTCGACAACGCTCCTCTCCGCCTTCTTCAGCGCGTTGCGGGCCCGGAGGCGTTCAAGCTCGGGCGCCCGGTCGTTCAGGGGAATCGTGGCGTCCATACGCACCGTGCTGTCTGTCCGGCCCGCGTCGTTATGGTCCCACTGGACGCCGACGGAAAGGTCCGGCAACAGGTTGTTGCGGGCCACCGCCAGCGCGATCCGGGCGCTCTCGACCCGAAGCCCGGCCTGCAGGTAGTCGGGGCGGTCGCGCAGCGCCTCCTCCAGCGCCGGCTGAAAGGCGGCGTCCCGCCGCTCGGCCCTCAGCTCCTCCAGCGGGCGAATCCGCACCCGGCTGTCCAGCTCCAGAATGCCGATCAGCCCGAATTGCGCCGCCTCCAGGCGGTTCCGCGCCCGCACCAGCGCCAGTTCCCGGTTGGCGATCGCCGCCTCCGACCGCCCGGCTTCGCGCTCGGCCACGCGCCCCGCCCCGATCAGCGCGCGCGTCGCCGCAAGCTGTTCGCGCGCGCGCCGCAACGAGGCCTCGCCGATCTCCACCTGCCGCACCGCTCCGATCAACGCCCGATACGCTCCGATGACTGACACGACCAAGTCCGCCGCCGTGTTGCGGAAGGCGAGCATGTCGGTCCGCTCCGCAAGCCGCGCCTGGCGCACCGGCGCGCTGTCGATATCGGCCCACGCGCCTTTCAGCAAGGGCTGGGAAAAGCGGAAGCTCTGCGAGGCGGCGCCCTCGAACCGCCGGGACAGGGTCTCGTCCCATCCGAGCGAGAACGCCCCGCCGGTGGGCACGCGCAGCTCCGTGCGGGCGCCCACGCCGGCCTTCTGGTCCTGCCGGTCCCTGCTGGCGAAAGGACCGACGGTTACCCGGGGGCTCCAGCGGTCCTCGGCCACATCCAGAGAAAACCGCCGCACCTCCCGGTCGAGCCGGCTGTTCAGAAGCGGACGGTTGCGCTCCAGAGCCAGGGCGATGGCGTCCTCCAGCGTCAGTTCGCAGACATTGCCCTCGCAGGCGGGGCGCTCCTGCGCCTTGGCAGACATGGGGGCGGAGAGCAGCGCCATGAGGCACAGGAGGACGCCGAAATGCCTCGCAACCCTGCCCGCCGCCCACGTTCCGGATGGTGCCAGCCTCATGGTCCGCAACGCCGCCCACCGCTTCCGGGCCCCGTTCTACGCGCCCGCCCGGGACGGAAACCGGATCGCAGAAAAAACATGGCCCCCCGGAGGATGTTCAACTCGGGCGGGAATTGGCGGGAGTACCGAAAGACGTGTCAACCTCTTTCCCGCCGGACCGGAAACTCATCCCCGCGATGGCGTTCCCGGCAGGGCGTTGCGCCGGCCCGTTCGAAGGCGACCTCAAGGAATGCCCGGTATAGCCATCGTCACCAATGAACGATACCGAGGCCCGGCTTCATTGCCTGGTGCGGCGCAGTCGCTTCCTCGGCACATCTCGAATGTCGGCGCCACCCGATGATCTTCGCGCCTGTACAGAACGCGCCTTCAATCTGTCAGGCCAGTCGCTCCTCACTTGTCGCCGAACAGACGGCAATCCGGGTTCACGACCCTGCGCCTGCGTTCAGGGCGTTCTTCAGCGACTTTCCGGGTTTGAACGCCGCTCTGGTGGACGCCGCGACGGCAATGGTCTCGCCGGTACGCGGGTTGCGGGCGGTGCGGGCCGGCCGGTGCCGGGCGGCAAACGTCCCGAACCCCAGGAGGCTGACCGGTTCGTCCCGGGCCAGCGACCCGGCGATGCCGGACAGCACCGCATTGACCGCAGCCTCGGCGGCAGACCTGCTCATTCCGGTTTCGCCGGCCACATGCCGCACAAGGTCCGATTTGTTCATTGGATCGCTCTCCTTGTTCCGTCGAACGGTTTCCGCGTTCAGGACCGGTTCCGTCGGAATACGCTCGACCGGTCCGTCCTCGCGATATTCGACGCACGGCAATCGTGGCGTTTGCAGGCCATTGCGGTCAAGGTTGAAAACCTGAAACGACCGGAACCGGTTGCATGGTCCGGCCGCCCCCTTGCAGAGCTGTCCAGCCGACAACCGGCCGAACGATTACTCCCCGGCGGGTTCGACGATCACGCGCCCGCGGCCCCGCCTGACGACATAGCCGCCCCGCCGGATGAAAAGCTTTCCTTCCTGAATTAGGCCCCACAACGCATCGCGGATAATCTCCGCATCCTTATCGACTTCCGGCGCTTCGCGTCCCTGGTCGAGCCATTTTGCAAACGCCTCGTCGGCAATGGTGCGGCCCATGAATTTGTTATTGGCCTGCCAGCCAAGCATTCGCCTGATCTCGACCGGGAACGTCCCGGCGAGCTTTTCGGGACGGAACCGTAGAAATTCTCCGCCTGACGCAATCAGCCTGCCGAACAGATGGTGATGATGCCGGTTCGCGCAGTGTTCGTACGGTTCACGCTCAACCCGTGCAATGTCTTGCCCAGCCACAGTGCCAGCGAACTGCGCTTCATCGTCGCGTAATGACCTTGCTTTCGTCGGCCTCCCTATCCATAGGCCACCGGTGACTCCTGGGAACAAACCGGGTCGCGGCATTTTCTTCTGCGAAGTCGGTCAACGCCAGGATGGTGGTGATCGCGGCGCTTCGGGCGAACGGTCGACATAAGTCCCGTAGAGGTCCTCGTCACGATGAAGAACCTGCATTTCGCCGCCCCCATGGACGGACATGGCGGAGCTCGCCGACAGGCGCCAGGTGTTGCAATTCGCCCCCAGAATCGTCCCCACCGCGCCCGAGAAGAGCTCTGACATCAGCATACGGCGATAGGTTTCGCTACGCTTGACTACCGTATCGACGGTCTTGGCGCGCTGGCCGGTGAACACGTGACCCAGGATCGGTGCCTCACCGAGCGATGAATCCAGATCCGGTCGGACAACAATGTCTCGACGATGACGACGCCAGCCTCATTCAGGCCATCGACGACATCCCGGACATTGGTTGAATTGGAAAGACGGCAGATCATGGGAGCGTCGAAACCGGCGAAGGGAACCCGCTCCAACCTTGCATCGCCACGAGGCGGCCAAGCCGGAACAGTAAGGGGAACGGATGATAACAACGGCCATTGCATCACGAAACAGACCAAGGGGGTGACCGAGACTGTTATCCGGTTACAGGCGCGACCGCAAATCGACTGGGGCGCCGCCCGTTTTCAAAGCGGAAAGACCTTCAATCCGGCATAGGCCTTTGCCTGCAGGCACTCGCCGGCCAGAACGATCTTGACGTGATTGATCCCCATATGCAGGCGAAATGCTCCTTGCTTGGCAAAGACACTGTGGCGTCTCGGCCAGTCCAGCAGGCCGCGCGCCTTGTCCGGCAGGCATAGCCCGGTTTCTTCAAGGCGGTCGATCAGGCGGGTCCATTCGGATCTTCGGGTCGTGATCCAGGTTCTCACCAGGGCGCGAATCCCGGCGGGGTCGGGGCACGCCGGATAGCTCGGATACATTTCAAACCCCAGCCTCGGCGCGATTCCATCGGATGTGATATCGAAGGACGCCATGACGCTGTTGGACACGCTCTCCATGGCGGCCAGCGCCCGGGCAGCCATGGTGAGCGAGCCGGGCCATTCGAGCCGGTCGAGAAAGGACAGCAGCCGAGGGGTGGAAATTCCCGTGACAATCAGCCGGATCGCCCTCGGCGTGCGATCCGGAGCCACCGCGGCGAAGACGACAGTGGCTGTCGATGGCACGGCCTGAAGAGCCCGGCATAGCGAAACTCGTTCCTGGACCTCCAGGGGCCGCCCGGCCACCCTCCCGAGAGTGTCCACCAGAAGCTGCGACCAAAGCGCTCCCGAGGCTGGCGCACGCGAGAGGGCGGGGCTCAGATAGACGGCCGGAGCAAGCTGTCGGCCCGACGGCGCGTCAATGAGGTCATAGGCCAACAGAATCCAGTCGATCCAGTCGTCCCGCCCCGACTTGCGGGCAAGATGCCTGCTGAGCCAGGACTCTACGGTGGCCGGCGGCGCCCGCAGGCCGCTGGCGACATAGTGCTGCGCGACCGGGCCGGGTGTTATCACGACGGAAAAGTCCGCAGCCGGTTCCGGCTCGCCGAGCCGGAACTCGAAACCGCATGCGGCGGCCGCCTCAGCGGGCAGCCCGCCGACGCGCTGCAGCAGGCAGTCCCAGCCCTGTCCATCGAGCAACGCGGCAGGGAACTGCGAACGAAGCCCGAGCAGCACATCCCGCAGATGGAACGCCCCGGTCACGACCGGGCCAGACGAGAAAGGGCCTCCACGCAATACGCCGCGGTCAGCGCCTCGGAGACATAGATGCGCGAGCCTTCGGGAGCGCGCAGGAACTCCGTGGGGGGCCAGCCGCCATCGGCGCGCTGCATGTCGACCAGTTGCTCCGCGCGCCGCGCGATCAGGTCGGCATTTGTCCCGTCTGCGAGCATGTCCAGTGAGGAAATTATCTGGGCCGCCCGGTAGGCGGTCTCGGGCGCAAACTCCCGGATGCGGTTCCCGAGCGCGAGCCGTACGGTCTCAAAGGCCGGTGGCGCAATACAGCTCGCGCGGCTGACGCTGCAATAGAGGTCCATGGGGTTGTACCAGATGGACGAACCCGGCACCCGGTCCTCGACAATCAGGCGCTCGATCCATTGCTGAACGGGTCGTGTCTCCTCCCGGTCGCCCAGATAGGTAACGACATTGGCATTGACGATCGGGTCGTCGTCATTGGGCATCCCGAACGGGCCGAACGAGCTCATCCATGTCAGGAACCGGCCATTGTCGTCGCGGCAGGACAGGACGGGCTGCACATTCCGTCCGAAGAAGAGCCAGGGATGGCTATGGCGCCCGACAGCGAGCGAGCAAACGGACGTGGAATCGACCTCGAAGCCGTGCGGCGCCCAGCGCCAGATGCCGGGGAACTTTATGTGGGAAAGGATGCAGCCGCGGGAGCGGGAGAGACTGTTTCCACTACGTTGCGGGGGGGGGCAGGACTGGAGAGCGACTACGCCGAGAGCAGCCACGAAGGGGGGAATTCGATCCTCTTCGAGTTGGAAGGTCCCGTAATAGTTGCAGCGCCAGGCGCCATCCGGCCCCACCGCCGACTCGAGAAAATCGAGCCCGCGAGCAATGGCGGCCTGTGCAGCCGACCAAAGCGATTGCGAAACCATTTGGGGCATCTGTGTCCTCAGAACAGGAGCGTTGATGTTACGGGTCCGGCCCGCCGACCGTGAAGCGTAGCCTGAAATCCGGCGATCCTCAGAGTCGCCACCATGACCGACTGCGAGCAATAGTCATGGAAGCGGATCGGGACAAGCTCCCGATTCCTGAAGTTGATGTCGAACGGCGCATCGACGAAGAACGGGAACCGGCTCATTTTGCCGCCCCTCTTCAGGCCGTCTGGCGCAGGGCCAGGTCGCGGAACGGGCCTTGTGCTGCAAGCAGCTCCTCATAGCTGCCGGATTGCGCTACGCGCGCGCCCTGCAGCACGTAGATCCGGTTGGCCATGCGAATCGTGGAGAGGCGGTGCGCGATGACCAGGCGGGTGCTGGTGGAGTCCTCGATGCCCTGCATCGTCAGCGCCTGGCTTCGGGTATCCAGCCAGCTCGTGGGCTCATCGAGGAAAACGATGCGGGGCTCGCGCACCAGCGCGGCCGCAATCAATATCCGCTGGCTTTGGCCGCCGGAAAAGTTTGCGGGATTCCCGCCTACCTGGGTATGGAGCCCCATCGGCATGGCGCGGATTTCCTCCTCAATGCCGGCCTGCCGGGCAACTCGCCAGGCGTCCTCCTCGGTGAGTTCCTCGTTGTTGCCGACGATATTGTCGAGAACGCTGCCGGGCTGCAGGGCGCCGTTCTGAACGACCACGCCTGTCTGTCGCCTGACCGCGCCGAGGTCCAGATGGGCCAGATCCCGACCGTCATAGTAAACGGCCCCCGAGACCGGTGTTTCCAGCCCGAGCGCAATTCTGAACAGGGTACTCTTGCCTGAGCCGGATTCGCCGACGATGGCGACGAACTCGCCGGGCTCCACATGGATCGAAACATCGTCCAGCACCTTCGATCCGCTTTCGGAGTAGGCAAATCCCACCCTGTCGAAGAGTATCCCTCCTGCAAGCACCGGCCGATCCCGACCGCCGGAACCTGCGGACACCGGGCTCGCCAGGATGGGGGCGACATGCTCGCAGGCCGGTTTGATGAAGGCGATCGCCCGGGCGGAGTTTCCGAGCGTGATGACGGACATGCACAGAACCATGACCGCGATATGCACTGCGAGGAAGTCGGCCGTCTCGAAACCGCGCGCGTCCTGCGCGGCGACCGCCGAGAAGAGGACTGCGCTTGCCACGCAGGGTGTTGCGGCGCCGAAGGCCGCAAGATGCTCGCCGAGGACCGACAGCCGGATTTCGGCCTGCTTGTGATGCAGATACTGCCTGGCCCAGGCGGCAAAGGCCGAGTCCTCGGCTCCGGTGGTGCGCAGTTTCGCAATGCCGGTGAGGAACTGCTGGATGTCCCCTGCCAGCCTGCGCGAGGTTTCGAGATAGCGGCGCTGCGGTTCGATCTGGGACAGGCAGAAAGCGCCCGTGACCCCGATCATGGCCGCCGCGAGCAGGAGGGCGACCCAGCCGAGCCGGACATCGTAGTAGAAGAGCAGCCCAAGCGCCGGAACCAGGAACAGCGCGGACAGCACGCCGTCGGCGGTGACGCCGGAGACATGATCCCTTACATCTTGGAACACCATGGATCTCGCCGAGAGTTCGCCGGCGCTGTAGCGGCGAAAGAAAGCCGGGGAAAGGCGCAACAGGCGGTCCCAGATCGCGGCCCCGACCCGGGCGGCAAAGCGCCCTTCGGCGCGCATGAGCGCTGTTCCGCGAAGAATGTGCATCAGGGCGGCAGTCGCGGCCAGCCCGGCCAGAACGGCTGCAAACTCGAGGAGCATCGCCGCATCGCCGCCCGGCGCCATGGCGCCGACCAGCAGGCTGACGGCAAATGCCGGCGCCAGCGCCAGGGTGCCGCCGGCAAGGCCGGCCAGCACGAGTTGGACCAAATCCAGCGCCGACCCGGCGCACCCCGCAAGCAACAGGTCTTTCAGGCCTGTCGCGTCCTCGCGGCGCAGTCTGGGATACAGCAGGTGGACATCCCGGATTTCGTCCGCGGTCTTGCTGTCCGCCCGGCTGGACCTGCCGGTCGCAGGATCCACGACCCGGTATCGGCCGGCCGGACCGGGCAGCAGTGCCACAGGCTCCCCGCTTCCCCGGCGAAAAGCCAGCATGGCGCCGCTGTTTCCGAGCCACCAGCGGCTTTCCTCCGTCAACCGCACCCGGCGCGCGCGAACCGCCGATGCTTCACAATAGTCCCTCAGCGTCGGTTGCCTGTTGCCCGCGACAGCCGGCGTGCGTATGTCAATGCCTTCCCGCCTGCCGATCATGCGCAAGGCCTTGCCGAGCGCGGTTTCATTGTCCTCGGGGCGAAGGCGCGGGTCGTAAAGCGCCTTGAGGCCGGTCCTGGCCCTGGCCTTTTCGTTTTGACGCCGTGTCGCCTGGGTGACCTGCAGATTGGCTTCGTCGACCAGAGACAGGCGCCGGTTGAGGCTCTCCACATCGAGAAGCCTCTCGTGAAACCCCGGCAAGACCTTGCGCAACAAGCGGCCGCTGTCGAGGGCGGCGGTCAACCTGCATTCGAACTCTGCCGCCGTGTGCAGGCGGACCCATGAGGCCGGGGCAACCGGGAACCATTCGTCGGACCCGATATCCGCAAGATCGAGGAAACCGGCATCCAGCCCTTGCGCGGCAAGCCAGACGACACCCCGGTCGGTCGAGGCGACTCCAGCTCCGGCCATGCGCCCGGGACCGAGGCGAAGCGCGGTAGGAGGCCTCGCCATCATGTCGCGGGCCACTGCGTCGGTAAGGTTGCCGATCCAGGCATCGACCTGCGCGTCTAGGGATTTCCGGATACCGCCGGCGTTTTCCGCTCTCGCCAGCTCATCGAGCAAACGTTCGCGCGTCAGACTGCGCAGGCGGGATCCCGGCAGGCCCTTGGCCATGAGTTTCATCGAATGGCCGGAGGCATTGACACCGAACGCCATCCGGCCCGGATTCAGCCGGGCGAGATGCTTGTACGCAGAGGTTATCCGCCCGTCGTTATATTCGGCGGCAAGCACGTCGACCGCTCCGCTCTCGACATACCAGACCACTTCGGCGTCGCCGAGCGCCACCGGCCGGTTCGCGGCAGCCGGATGCGCCTCCCCGCAGGCGAGAATGAGCCTGGCCAGCGCGCAGTCGGGGCCGGTCTCAATCACCCTGGATCAACCTGCGGTAGACGCTGTCGCGGGCATGGAGTTCATCGTGGGTCCCCTGCTCCACGATACGGCCCTTGTCGACGACGAATATCCGGTCCGCGTCGCGAATCGTGCTCAGACGATGCGCGATAATAAGGCAGGAACACCCGCGGCGGCGAATCCCGTCGTCAACGAGCAACTCGGTCGTGGGGTCGAGGGCGCTGGTCGCCTCGTCCAGGATCAGCAGCGATGGATTATTGACCAGCGCCCGGGCGATCTCCATCCGCTGTCGCTGACCGCCGCTGAAATTGCGCCCGCCCTCCTCCACCGGGGAGTCGTATCCGGCGGGACGGCCGATGATGTCCCCGTGAATCGCGGCATCCCTGGCGGCGGCGGTGACGAAGTCGTCCGGAGTGGTCGCATCCCACATGGTGAGATTGTCGCGGATGGAGGCGGCGAACAGAACCGGATGCTGGTCGACGATGGCGACCGATCTGTAGAAGACCTCGCGCGGGATCTCTGCGAGCGGGTGGCCGTCGAACAGGATGTCCCCCGACCAGGGCGGATAGAGCCCGGCTGTCAGTTGCGCCAGAGTGGACTTGCCGGAGCCGCTTGGACCGACCACGGCAATGCGCTGGCCGGGCTCGATCGTCAGGCTCAGGTCGTCGATCAGCGGGTCGCGGCTTCGCTGGTAGCCGAAAGTTACGCCCCGCACCTCCAGCTTGCCGATCAGGCGCAGCTGGCCTTGCAGCGCCGCGATTTGCCGGTGCGCATCCTGGACGTTCGCTGCATGCGCCAGCTTGCGCGGTGCGTGCAGAACATCTTCCATTCTGGACAGATCGGCTTCCAGGGTTTCCAGCAGGTCGGAGAACTGGGCGACCCGCGTAACGGGGCGGATGAAGTTGCCGGCAAGGACATAGAACCCCATCAACGCGCCGATGCTGACCTGCTCCAGCATCATCAGCCAGCCGCCGAACCCGAACACGGCAACCGCGGTGAGCAACTGGAACAGGTACGGGAGCGAAGCCGCCACATGCCCGAGTTCCGCAAACTCCTGCCTTGCTTTCAGTTCACGGGCCTGTCTGCCGCTCCAGTCGGAGAAGAAATCGTTTTCGCGGGCGGTCGCCAACAGACTCTCGATCGATTGCAGGCCGGCGGCGCTTTGGCCCGCCAACATGCCCTGTTCCCGCCGCAGCCGGTGATTCTGGTCCCGGCGCAGACGGGTCAGCACCCGGGTCAGGAAATAGCAGGAGATGCCAAGCCCGGCGACCGCACAGGCCAACGGCAGGTTCCAGACCAGCATGACCGCCAGAAAAGCCACGCTCATCACCAGATCGACCGCAATGCCCACGAGTTGCCCGGCGCCGATGTCCGCCACCTGGTCGATCTGCCGCAGACGCATGGCCAGATCGCCCGGAAGCCTGTGGGCGAAAAAGCGTAACGGAAGGCGCAGCAGGGTATCGAGAAACCGGTCGGACTGAACGATGGAAAGCCGAATGACCAGTTCGCGCAGCGAACGCATCTGCAGCCATGTCAGGACATAGGCGCCAGCGCCGGCAGACAGCATGCCTGCAATCAGCGCTCCGCCCAGGTCGCTCTGCCCGCCTTCGAGGAAACCGTCCACGAACACCGCCAGCAAGAACGGCAGGACCAGGGACATGAGAGCGAGCAGCAATCCCAGAGCCGCGATGCGCGCCAACCGGGAACCGTGACCCTCCAACAAGGGCCAAAGCCTCTGCAGACCGCTGCGCCGGGAGCCCTGCCGCTGGAATTCGGGGCCGGGTTCGAGCTCCAGCACGGCGCCTGTGAATTCACGATAGAACGTTTCCCGGCCAACGGCGCGATGTCCCTCAGCCGGATCGTTCACATAGTAGCGGTCGCGCGAGACGCCCTCGAGAACAACGAAATGGTTGAATCCCCAGAACAGGATCGTGGGGCATGGCAACCTCGCCACATGCCGCAACTCCATGGTGCGGCCTGTGGCCCTCATGCCGTGGGCTCTGGCAGCCTGGGCAATGTCACTGAGATTCGAGCCGTCCCGGCCCACATGGCATTCCTCGCGCAGCTGCTCCAGCGATATCCAGCGTCCGTGATGGGCGAGCACAATGCCCAGACAGGCCGCCCCGCAGTCGGTTGCCTCCAACTGCATGAGCAGCGGGGTGCGGAAAGGCCGCCCCCAGGACCGTAGGAATCCGCTGACATACGGGAACCGTGATGCCGAAAGCCTCGCCATTGCGACCGGGCTCAAACTGCCAGAACTGCCCAGACAGCCATGATCGTCAGCAAAACAAGCAAGGCCCTAGTGAAGACGCGCCCATGCGGCGCCGTGACCGTCAGCGGATCGTCCAGGGCTTCGGGCTGCATCCTGTGAAGGAGGGCTGCTCTTCTATACACGCTTTCTTCTTTGCACGCTGACCTTGTTCCAACAGTTCTGTCGCGACCTGGAAGTTCCGGTGGCGGTTCGGTCCGAAGTCCGGACGGCGTTGAAAACCTCTGACGGCATGGCCGGATGCCTGCAACGGAAGATATTGGAACCCCTTTGAGCTTTCAACCGCAAGCACCGCGCCTTGCTGCAGCTTGCCATGGCGGGAATTCCTGAGCATAATGCGACGTGATCGGCACGTCGTTGTCAGAGCGAGGAGAAACAGGTCATGAAGACCGTAGTGGAAATCGAAGACATGATTCGTGTCAAGGCGGATGAGGACGAAGCATTCCGCGGCAGGTTGATTGAAGACCCGCGCGAGGCAATCAAGGAAGCCACCGGGCTTACGGTGCCTCAAGGGTTTTCCATCAATGTGCATGAAGAAAGCGCGACAGAATTTCATTTGGTCCTGCCGCCTGCCGGCAGCCGCCTTTCGGACGAGGAACTGCGGGGAGCTTCGGGAGGCATTGCTCCCACCGACGATTCGTACTAGGCCCTGTATCCATTACGGGCTTCCGGTTTAGGCGGAGACGCGATCCGGGCTTCCCGATGCAGGGAGTCTGGACATAGGCCGCCACCGACTTCCTCGCCATGTAAAGGTCGCAACGGCCGGAATCCGGCTGCGCGATTATGAGTCCGAGGCTTGGCGGTGTGTGTGCAGGGACCGTCCGAAGACCGTCGGGATTTCGCGTGGCGGTCGGCTGGCAAACCGAACGGGCATGGACAGATCGACAAATGAGAGGACGATTGCCGCCATTCCTGGACGCGCCGTTCGTGATTTCGGACGGCTTCTTCGTTAGCCCGAAATATCGGTTTACCCGGCTGAATTCCAGGGAAGCGTTCGATCCGGATGGCAGCCGGGACGCGATTTGCCGCAGGAAGATTCGGATTCACGACGCCCGTTCACTCAAGCGGGCGCCGAGTATCGAATGCGAGGGCTTCCAGTTGGTCGAGGCACCGGTCGATCTGGATTTTGGCAATCGATCCCAAGTGACCGGCCGCTATTTCAGGCATTGCGAAGAGCTGGTCGAGGCCGCCACCGGATGCGTGGCGGCCAAGGTTGTGCAGCACGGTTTTCGCGTCGGAAGAGTCACAGGTCCCGCTCGCCAGGGTCTGTACGGGGCGGTCGTTCACGCCGACTTTTCTCCTACGATAGAAGATTTTGTCGATGTGCCGGAGGGTCGGCACTTCGCCTTGTTCAACGTCTGGCGCGGAACGAATTCCGATCGTCTGATCGAATCGGGGCCGCTGGCGCTGTGCGATCTCGCCACGGTCTCAGCTGACGACATCGTTTACGCCGATAGCCTGCGGCGCACCGAACCGCGAACACGTGTGATCGATTGCCGCCTGATTCACGATGCGGGCCAGATCTGGCATTACTTCCCGAACATGAAGCCGAGCGAGGCACTGATCTTCAAGCAATATGATACACGTCTGGAAGACGCCGCTTCGCGCACGGTCTTTCATGCCGCATTTCGGGATCCGGCTACCCGGGAAAATGCGCCATTGCGAGAGTCCGTCGAAGTTCGCGTTCTGGCGGTCCTGCCCGAGGCCGACCCGGACCGCGAGCGCCGTAAGGCCAGATTCCGGGCCGAAGTGCCGAACAGGCGGCTGGATGGCACGGTTTCGACCTGGCGTCAGGAACCGGCGGTCGACTGGACGGGCGTTCAGCGGCAGCCGCCAATGGTTGACCGGGCTCCGGCGAATTGACGGGAGCCCCGCATCCCCCAGACTCCGGATGACCTGCCCCATGGAAAGAGTTTTTTTGACTACTCATGGACCAACCCGTATGTTGTGTTCGATGATTTTTTCGAACCGGATGAATTTGAAACCATAAAGAATGGATTCGGCGAGATTGACAGAAGCTTCAATCCTAGGAGGCTGATTTTGGCTCTCAAGTGCGCGTTCAGCCTTTCAGGACAGTGCGTCTACAATACCAGCCGTTGCAGCGAGGAGGAATTGCGGCCGATCAATGAAAGATGCGCAGATGTGCTCTTGAACATGCTGAAAGAACTGGCCCCACAGAAGCTGGATCGGGCCAAGTACATTGATTGGGGATTCCAGACAGTTCCAAAATCCCTGATCCATCCAATTCATCCGGACATTCCCGAAAAGCTGTTATCGACCGTTGTCTATTGCAAACCCAAAGACAATCTCGGAACATTCCTGTTTTCCAGTCGGGAAGGCGACAATCGTTTTGAGGTTCCCTGGAAGCGTAACCGAGCATTGGTGTTCAGTAGGGCAGAGGATACCTGGCACAACTATGCCTGCAATGATATTGAGCAAAGATGCGCGTTGGTGCTGAATGTCATGCGAAGCGTTGAATCACCAATATCGACCTCCTGATGTAGGCGACGGTCAGAAAACCCACATGGTCCATCGGGTTTGATCCGCCCCGTTGAGTGAAACGCCAGGTGGTTCCTGGGGTCGGTTTTGGTCGCGTTCGGACCGGTTTTGGTATTGATTTTCTGGTGTCGGAGGCGAGGGTCCGAGAGCGTCGTTTTACCGGTGATCCATTCCCGTTCAAAAACCGCCTCCGGCGGTCAGCGTCGCACCCCGTATTGTGCCCGGCCAGTGGCCGTGGACGCGCTGCAAAACGAACCGCAGGCGCTTGGCGTCTGCGTGTCTTTGCGACCATCCCCCGCCTCCGCATCTAGGATAGCATGGGGTTCGGGACTGACGACGGACCGTGTGATGTTGAAATCGTGGACGAGCACTGAGGGAGAAAGGCATGAACGCAATGACGCAGCTTCGGGACCTGCTCGAGGCACTGCGGCCACAGATTCCCGATTCCTTGCTCGCTGGACGGGGTTGGGACCGACTGTTGCTGCGGGTCGGAGATTTTCCCGCAGCCGTGGCGGCGAACCTGTGCATCTTCGAACTGATACCAACGGTCGTTGACCGGAACCTATGGCGCCGCCGCCTTTCCTCGTGCTTGCGCTCTTTTTTATCACCCCGGCCCGAGCCGGGGTCCAGCTACAGCGTTCCCGGCGGGCGCAGCCAGGGAGAACAGGCGCGACCGCCCCGGGCCGCCGCACGGCCGCACTGGGCCCCGGCTCGGAGGCCGGGGTGACAGTTGAGGCCATCTCCCATGAGTCACAATCCGACGCCGTTGGTATGAGACTCGACGATCCAGAACCGGCTGCTGACTTCTCGCTCACCGTGACCTCCTCACGGGTCCCGCACCACTACCTGGCGGGCACCGACGGGGCAGCGGCGACATCCCTGAAAGCCTGGCTCGACGCCTATCTGGCCAGCAAGCCGGAACCGTACAGATGGCTGATGCTCGAATACGATCTCATTGACATCCCCGAGGAGCGGAAAGCCGCTCCGGCGATCAATCTGCGATCGGATGCTTCGCTAACCCCGGGCGGCGCGACATTGAACCGGCTCGCCTTGCCGACACGCTCAGTCGTGTCTTTGGCCGGAGTGACCCGCGACATGAACACCGCGCGTTGTCCCGCGCATTTGCTGTGCTGCCCTCCGGCGCAGTAGTCGCATTCGCCGCCGCCTTTCCCGAACGCACGCCCCGATCCGTCAGGCTGGTTGTCGCGGAGGTTTCGGCAGCTCAGGTGGAGCCATTTCTCGATGGACTCCGGTGGCCGGGTTCGATCCCCACAGTTCTGCGCTTCCTGTCGGGACTCCACGATGTCTCCAACCGCTTCATGATGGCGTTCGATGTTGCCCCTGAAGGCACCCTGCCGCGACTGGGTTTCGAAATCTACCCGACTGCCGCCGGCGACCGAGATTTTCGAGGCTTGCTCTCGGC
>JAJDVH010000279.1 GCA_022826185.1 Alphaproteobacteria bacterium | reverse complement strand
CGCGGCGATGGTGGGCATGGCGTGGCCGCCGTCCACCGGGTTGGCGTAGCGCAGCTTCAGGCCGTGGCAGGGGTCCCAGGCCTCGCGCCGGCGCATCGCCTCCAGCGCCTCGCGCGAGCGGGCGTAAGGATAGTTGAACACCGGCGAGGCGGGCGAGCCCGGCTCGTGGTCCACCGGCAGCAGCCCCTGGCCGTAGCGGGCGAGGCTGTCGCCCTCCGGCCGCGAAAGCGGCTGGCGGTCGTCGCCGAGCCGTTCGGCGAAGGAGGCGTCGAAGAACTGCACCATCGGGATGTCGAGCCCGTCGAGCCAGATCATCGCCCGGTCGGAATCGTTGCCGTGGTCGTGCCAGGCCCAGTGCGGGGTGATGACGAAATCGCCCTCCGCCATGGTCGTCCGCTCGCCCTCGACGGCCGTGTAGGCGCCTTCCCCCTCCACCACGAAGCGCAGCGCCGACTGGCTGTGCCGGTGCGCGGGCGCGACCTCGCCGGGCAGCACCAGTTGCAGCCCGGCATAGAGCGAGGTGGTGATGCGCGAGGTGCCGCGGAGGCCCGGATTCTCCAGCACCAGCACGCGGCGCTCGGCCTCCGCCGCGCTGATGACGGCGCCCGACTCCATGACCGGGCCGCGCACCTCCTCCCAGCGCCAGAGCGCCGGGCGGCAGGCGCTGGCGGGCTCCGGCGTGATCAGCCCGGCCATGACCTCCCAGAGCGGCGCCAGGTTCCGCGCCCCGATCTCCTCGTAGAACGCCGCCCTGTCCGTCATCGCCGCCTCCGCCCCGATTGCCGCGCCAACATAGCCCGCCCGCAGCGGATTCCGAAGAAGGGGGGCGGACGTTGCCGGGCGTTTTCCTTGACCTTCATTCTGTGCAAATATATGCACGATGGAAACGAGTTCGCAGCGAATTCGGCAAAGACTTGAACGGAACGGTTGGTATCTGGCGCGCCATGGCTCCGGTCACGATATCTACCGCCACCCGTCAATCCGGGGCATCGTCACCATGCCCCGCCACCGCCGCCTGTCGCCGGCAGTCGTCCGGTCGATCGCGAAAAAGGCCGGCTGGTCGGAATCGGAGGACGCGACAGGTTCGCAGCAGGGAGGCGAGAATGGCCCGCTATCCAGCACTGATTGACGGCGAAAATGGTGCTTACGGCGTCACATTTCCCGACTTGCCGGGGATTGTGGCCATGGGCGCGACCCTCGATGAAGCGCTTTCGAACGCGGAAGAGGCGCTCTCGGACGCTTCGGCTGAAGCGGAACGGGACGGTGCGCCCCTCGAATCGGCCAGCGCCATCGAAGAGGTGGAAGTTCCTGTGGGCTCCGCGCTGGCAACGGTTCCGCTCATTCGACCGTCGCCGAAACGCATTCGCGCTAACCTGACCTTGAGCGAGGGCGTGGTCGAGTTCATGGATCACGAGGCGCGCCGGCGCGGCATGACGCGCACGGCCTTCGTGGAGTGGATGGCGCGCCGGATCGCGCGCGCCGGCGGATAGCCTTTTGGTCCGCGCGGCTGTTCGCCGTCTCAGGGCGACGCGAATTCGGCCGGAAGCCTCGAATGAGCAGGCGGAAGCGGCATTGAATTTGGGTATAATACCCGCGGTCGTTGACCGGAACCCATGACGGATTCGACGCCCCGCCGCCCGATTGCCGCGCCAACATAGCCAGCCCGCAGCGGATTCCGAAGAAGGGGAGGCGGACATTGTCGGGCGTCCTCCTTGACCTCCAAACTGTGCAACTATATGCCCGCTCGATCGCCACCAAAAACCCAACGGATAGGTTCTAGTGATTTATGGTCGTCGTTCACCGTGCTCATGGCTTCCGGGTCGTCATCTACACCCAGGACCACGAGCCGGCGCATGTTCATATCGTCGGGGCGGGGCGGGCGAAGATCAACCTATTTGGGCCGGACGGTCGCCCGGAGGTCGTGGATGTCGTCGGCATCAAGAAGTCGGATATGCGGCGCCTGCTTTCGGAGGTGATGGAGCACCGGGACCGATTCATGCGGGAATGGGAGCGTATCCATGGTCGATCTGACTGATTCCGCTTTCGAGGCCGCCGAGGCGCGCGGCCGGGAGATGGTGAAGTCCGAACCCCGGGCCGTGGCGGCGCGCTACGACCGCGAGACGGGCCGCGTGGCGGTCGAACTCGCGAACGGCTGCGCCTACATCTTTCCCGCACAACTGGCCCAGGAACTGCACGGCGCGGACGATGAGGCGCTGTCCGTCGTCGCGGTCGATGGCGCGGGCTTCAACCTGCACTGGCCCGCGATCGGCGCCGACCTTTATGTCCCGGCCCTGGTCGCCGGCGTGTTCGGCACGCGCGACTGGATGGCGAAGGAGTGGGCGCGCGCGGCCGGTCGCGCCGCAACGCCCGCCAAGGCCGCAGCATCCCGGGCAAACGGCGCGAAAGGAGGCCGACCGCGCAAGAAGCGGGCGAATTAGGCGGCAAGCGGCTGAAGTGTCCGCGGAAGATGCCGACACGATATGCGAAGACGACGCCCGCAGACGGCCGTATCCCGCCACATGGTTCAAAGCACGCCGCGAGCCAAGGGCTGACCTGGCGGGGCGACAGCCGGTCGGGCGGCCCGAGGGTCCTGTTCCACCCTGCGCCGTATCGCGATGACAGCGGAATTGGCATGCAAACCGAGTATAGTAAGCTGCCATGGGTATATACGGCGGTATTATTGTATCGAAATCGGCAGCGATTGCCGGTCGGGGAGGCATCACCATGACGCACGCAACGAAGAAGCGCGGTTTTCGCCGGCAGGAAAGGCCGCCCGTTGCCCTGTCCCGGATCGCGGCGGTCGTCGCCGTCCTGTCGGCAGGGCTGTTCCTGTTCTACCCGGATGCCGCCGAGGCGGCCGTGGAGGGCGAGACGAAATTCGTCCTCGACAGCTTCGCCTTCCTCGTCTGGGGCGCGCTCGTCATGTGGATGTGCGCCGGCTTCACCATGCTCGAATCGGGCTCGGTGCGCACCAAGAACGCCTCGGTCATCTGCCTGAAGAATATCGGCCTCTATTCCATCGCCGGCCTCGCCTTCTACTTCCTCGGCTACAACCTCATGTATGTCGGCGTGGACGAGGGCGGCTGGATCGGGACCTTCACCTTCCTCTACGGCACGAGCCCGGACGAGATCGCCCTGCTCGGCGGCGATGCGTCGAAGGCCGAAGCCGTCGTCGGCAACGGCTACGCCGTCATGTCCGACTGGTTCTTCCAGATGGTGTTCGTGGCGACGACGGCCTCCATCGTCTCCGGCACCCTGGCGGAGCGCGTCAAGCTCACCTCGTTCTTCGTCTTCATCGCCATCCTGACCGCGATCGTCTATCCGATCGTCGGCGCCTGGACCTGGGGCGGCGGCTGGCTCGCCGCGATGGGCTTCCAGGATTTCGCGGGCTCCACCATCGTCCACTCGACCGGCGGCTGGGCGGCGCTTGCGGGCGCGGTGATCGTCGGGCCCCGGAAGCACAAGTTCCGCGCCGACGGCAGCCCGAGGGCGACGCCGCCCTCGAACGTGCCGGCCGTGACGCTCGGCGTGTTCATCCTCTGGCTCGGCTGGTTCGGCTTCAACGGCGGCTCGCAGCTGGCGCTGGGCGGCGCGGCGGACGTGGTCGCGCTCGCCAACATCCTCGCCAACACCAACCTCGCCGCCGCCGCCGGCGTGCTGGCGGCGCTCGCGCTCGCAAGGCCGCTGTTCGGGCGCATCGACCTGCTGGCGGGCCTGAACGGCGCCATCGGCGGCCTTGTCGCCATCACCGCCGGCCCGGACATCGTCGAACATTACTGGGCCGTCGTGATCGGCCTGGTCGGCGGCGCGGTCACCACGGCGGGCCTGAAGGTGCTGGAGGTGCTGCGGATCGACGATGTGGTCGGCGCGGTCCCGGCGCATCTGTTCGCCGGCGTCTGGGGCACGATGGCGGTCTGCATCGCCGCGGGCGGCGACGTGCTGGTCCAGCTGACCGGCGTGCTGGCCGTCGGCGCGTTCGTCTTCGGCGCCTCGCTGCTGATCTGGCTCGGCCTCAAATACACGATGGGCGCGCGGGTGTCCGAAACGGTCGAGGAGCTCGGCCAGGACGCCGCCGAGCTCGGCATCGAGGCCTATCCGGAGTTCGTGCTGATGCCGGAGGTGGACGACGACTGATACCAGGGGGCGCAACTCCGGTCTCATGCCGGGGCCGTCCGATCTCTCCCCTCCCGCTTGCGGGAGGGGTCGGGGGAGGGCCCTCTCGGCGTGACGGGCCTTTGCCGGGCTTCGCCCGCCGCTTCCGCTGCCGCGAAAGCGGGCCCCCGCCCGGCCTCCCCCGCAGGCGGGGGAGGAGGTTTCCCGCAACTGGCGGCTTGGGTTCCTGTCAACGACTGCGGGTCTGAGAGCCTGACCCAAAAAGAGTTGAGCGGTTTCAAGGGATTGTGATTCAGTTCGGTTATGCAGCTGAACGGAGCCACGAATGCCCTGGACCGAAACCGCTCGCCGGGAGTATCGGCGGGACTGCCCACGATATGCAAGCG
>JAJDVH010000019.1 GCA_022826185.1 Alphaproteobacteria bacterium | reverse complement strand
ATTTATAGATTGCAATACTTGAGATCGTATATAAAGAATTCAGGACCTTCAAAAAACGAAGTCGAGAACAAAGAATCAAACATATATCAGATATTTTTCATGTATAGGATGAGGGGATCTCTAAGGAACCCCCCCGCCTTCGTCCCATGGGCGGTAGTGGTTGAGTAACCGCGCCCGACTCGCGGGCTCATGATGACTTCTACTTTTTTCGTCATACGATCTCTCCTGCCAAAAAATTGATTTTAGTGGAGCAACGGGCGGGTGTCGCGCCAGGCCGTTGGCTTCTCGTACGCATATCCAAGGGATGCCCCCGGTCGCGGTGGATTGCATCGTCAACGCGGCCAATTCGAGCCTGATGGGCGGCGCAGGGGTGGACGGGGCCATTCATCGCGGCGCGGGGCCGAGATTCCTCGACGAGTGCCGCCGGATCGGAGGATGCCCGACCGGGGACGCGCGGATGACCGGCGGATACGACCTGCCCGCCCGGCACGTGGTGCACGCAGTCGGTCCGGTCTGGAAAGGCGGTATGGAGGGCGAGGACGAACTGCTGGCATCGTGCTACTGCCGTAGCTTCGAGTTGGCGGAGGCGGCCGGGGCCCAGTCCATCGCGTTTCCCGCAATCAGCACCGGCGCGTACGGATTCCCCAAGGAGCGGGCGGCAGTGATCGCGGTGCGCGAGATGACGGCCCGGGAAGATCGGTTCGAGCGCATCATCGCGTGCTGCTTCTCCGAAGCCGATGCGGCGTTCTATCGGAGGCTACTGCCGGCGGCGCACCTCGGCCCGCGCCCGGATCGGGACGACCACCAGGGGTCGTGACCAACCAGGGAAGGAGGAACGCAGGAGGGACCGTCGAGACCCTACGGCACGAGATCCGGGCCGAACCGAGATCAAAGCGGGGAGCGATGAACGACGCGGTTGAAGAGGCGCTGCTCGCCCGGCTGCGCCGGCGCATGGCGGGCGCCGTCGCCGAAACCACGGGACGACTGATCGGGGGCAAACTTGGCCCCGCGCCCAAGGCTGCGGCAGGCACTCTCAAGCAATGGGGGTGGGGTCGTGCAGGGCGCGGGAGTCCGACGGAGCCTCGGCCCGGTCCTCCAACCCGTAGTCACGCACCACCGATGCCACCCGCAGGCGATAGCCGGAAAATACCCCGGCGCGGCCGCGTGTCTGCGCGGCGCGGTGGTGTGGCCTGCAGCGCCATGCGCGCACCGCCTGATCGTCGCGCCAGAACGACAGCGACAACAGCTTGCCCGGTTGGGTCAGGCTCTCGAAACGCTCAATGGAAATGAAGCCGTCCATCTCCATCAGCTCGTCGCGCAGCCCCGCAGCGATATCGAGATAGGCGTCCCGCCGGCCCTCGGCAGGCTCCACTTCGAATATGACGGCAATCATCGGGCTCGCTCCCCTGCTTGTGCGTTCCGGAAGCCGGGCTACGCGGCGCGGACCCCGGCGCCCGCCGAAACCGGCGTTACCCGCCCTGCCCGTAAGGGTTCGCGGAGGGCCGGCCGTCCTTGCCGCCAACCGCCTCCTCGTCATCGCCGCCCGCAGGAGGCGTCGGAGCATAGTGCGCCGGCGCGGGCCCGCCGGCCGCGAGGCGCTTGCGGGCTTCGGCCGGGGTCTCGACCAGCGCGGCGGCGGCCAGCGCCGCCTTGCGGTCCACCGGGTCGGGCGCCTGGCGGTCGGGCGGCGGCATGGCGTCGGCGTGGTAGTAGGCGATCTTCTGGCGCGCGGCGTCGACCCGCTTGCCGGGGTCGATCTCGCGCTCGTTCGCGCCTTTCGCGGCCACCGTGACCCCGTCCACGATTTCGTGGTCGAACCACCATTTCTTCACGAGGTTGCGCCGGCCGTTGCCGAGCCGGTCGTCCAGCCAGGTCGCGACCGGCACCAGCGCCGGCTTCAGGAACATCGCGTTGACGCCGAGCCAGCTCGCCGCGCGCGGCAGCAGGCCGCCGTCCATGTCCACCACCTTGTTGAGCGGGCAGGTCTTCATGCAGCGCCCGCAGGCCGAGCCGCGCATGTTGGTCAGCCGGTAGCGGGTGCAGCGCTCCACGTCCGGCTTCCACATCTCGTAGCCGTTGAACATCACCTTGTCCCCGTGCGGAATGGCGTCGCAGGGGCACTCCCGGTCGCATTTGTGGCAATGGTCGCAGAAATACTGGAGGCCGAAATCTATCGGCCGATCCACCTCCATCGGCATGTCGGTGGTGAGCACCACCGACTTGAAGCGCGGGCCGACAAAGGGATTGAGCACAAGCTCGCCGATGCGGCTGAGTTCGCCGAGCCCCGCCCAGAGCAGCAGCGGGATGTGGAGCACGTCGCTGTCCGCATTGGTCTGGGCGCGGGAGGGGAAGCCGAGGCCCCGGAGCGTCTCGCCCATAATGCCGGCGATCTCCGCGCCGCGCAGATAGCCGCGCATGGACTGGGCGCCGGAAATCCAGTCGTCGCCGCTCGCCCCCTCCATGGTGTCGTAGCCCTGGTCGATCAGCATGACGACGGCGTAGCGGTGGTACATCTCTATCGGGCTGCCGTCCTCCCGGTGCGAGAACCAGGCATAGCGCGGGATCTCGCAGATGCCCGTGAGGTCCGAGCCGAGGAAATAGGAGAGCGCCTTGACCGCGCGGGCATTCGCCGCCGGGTCGGCGTAGCGGTTCCTGTCCCACTCCGGGGCGGTTTCTCCGTCCTGGTGAGGCACCATGGCGCGGATGAGCTGCAGCTGGGAGAAGGAGAGCGGGTGCTTGAAGGCGAAGCGGGCGCGCTCGCGCCGGGACTTTTCGCCGAGATCGCCCTTCGCCGCGCGGGTGAAGAAGGCCGCGCGCTGCGGCACGCGCGGCACCTCCTCGTCGATGATGAGCGTGGTCGGCCGGTCCACCCGGCGGACCTGCTCCATCGGGTAGCGGCTCCAGTGCGATTTCCGCCGGGCGCGGCGGGCGCGCTCGCGGCCCGAGACAGCGCCGGCGATGCCCTTGCGCCAGGCCCGGTTGCGCGCGCGGGCCGCGCCGGGGCCGAGCGGGCTGTCGCATGCGAGCTCGTAGTTCGTCGAAATCGCGGCGAGCGCGAAGCCGCCCTCGATATAGGGGTTGAGCAGCCCGCCTGCCTCCGCGCGCAGGCAGAGCCCGGCCAGCACGGCGAGCCGCGCGCGGTCGAGGCCCTCGCCGCCGGCATGGTGGATGCGGGCCTCGAAGCCCATCTGGCGGATATGCCCGGCGGTGCAGCCGGCGATCTCCAGCACGCGCATTTCGGCCGTCGCGGCCACGGCCTCCTCCACCCAGGCGCGGGCGAGGTTGCCCCGGTCCGGAAGCGCGGGACAGGCGACAAGGATGACGACCGCATGGCTGTGGCCTGCCAGCGCCTCCGCGCCTTCCAGCCAAGCGTTCTCCGGTATCCGGCAGATGCCGACCTGGTCGGCGTCCATGAAATAGGAGCAGCCCTTGATGTCCTCCGCGCGCCGGTCGAGCCGGGCCGGCACGGGCGCCGTCTCCGCCGCCGGGCCGCCCTCCGCGAAGTGCGCGAACAGCTCGCGGTAGTGGAGGACGGCCGGCCCGAGCGCGCCGCCCGCCTCTGCGGCTTCCGACGGCCCGGCCGGGGGCCGCGCCGCCTCGGCTGCGATGACGGCCTCGTCGCGCGGCAGCGCCTCCATCGGATAGGCGCCGAGATGAAACGGCCGGTTCTTCGATGCGTGGTGGAACAGCATGGCCCCGTCGCCTTGTCCGCGCTCGCGCGACTCCAGCCCGCCGCCCGCCCCGCTGTCAACCGGGGCCGTGCGTCTCCACAACGTGGCGGCCGATTATGTTGCGCTGGATCTGGTTGGTGCCCTCGACGATCTGGAGCACCTTGGCGTCGCGGAAGAAGCGCTCGACGGGGTTGTCGGCCGAAATGCCGGCCGAGCCCCAGAGCTGCACCGCGTCGGTCGCGACCGACATGGCGGCGTCGGTGGCCAGGCATTTCGCCATTGCCGCCCAGGGCGCCAGCGCGCGGCCCGACACGCCGGCGTCGGAGAGCGCGGCGGCCTTGTGGACCATCTGCCGGGCGGCCTCGGTGCGCATCGCCATGTCGGCCAGCATCCAGCGCACGCCCTGGAAGTCCGAGACCGGCTGCCCGAACGCCTCGCGCCCGCGCACATAGTCCGCCGCCAAGTCGAGCGCGCCTTGGGCCAGGCCCACGCCGCGCGCGCCGATCATCGGGCGCGAGCGGTTGAAGGCCTCCATCACCGTCAGCCACCCCTCGCCCTCCGGCCCGATCCGGTTCTCCTCCGGCACGAAGGCGCCGTCGAAGAAGAGCGGGCAGGAGGGGATGCCGCGCGAGCCGAGCTTGCGTTCCGGCCGGCCGATGGTGAGGCCGGGCGTTCCCGCCTCGACCGCGAACACGGAAATGCCGCGATGGCGGGCCGAGGGGTCGGTCTTGGCGGCGACCACGATGAAATCGGCTTCCGGGCTGTTGGTGCACCAGGCCTTGGCCCCGTCAATGCGGTAGCCGCCCTCGGTGCGGGTTGCGCGCGTGCGGATGCCGGCGGCGTCGGAGCCGGACTGCGGCTCGGTGACGGAAATCGCGGCCTTCAGTTCGCCGGCGGCGAGGCCCGGAAGCCAGCGCTCATGCTGCTCCGCCGAGCCGCCCGCCAGCACGGCCGCGAACGGCGTCCACTGCACCAGCAGCAGGTAGGCGGTGTTGTAGCAGACGCGCCCCAGCTCCTCGATGGCGAGGCAGCCGGAGAGCACGCTGTCCGCGCCGCCGTAACGCTCCGGGAAGGGCAGGGCGAAGAGGCCGAGATCGCGCAGCGCGGCGAACATGTCGTGCGGGTAGGCGGCCTCGCGGTCGATCTCCGCCGCGCGCGGCGCCACCTTCTCGCGGGCAAACGCGCGCACCGTGTCGCGCAGCAGCCGCTGTTCCTCGCCGAGCCCGAAATCCTCCGGGAGCATTGCGCTTCCGCCTCGAGGACGATCCGCTACTCCGCGGCGGCGGCGGCGAGCGGCGGGGCGGCGCCGATCTCGACTCCGGTGTCGTGCGCCTTCAGGCGGGGCAGCACCTTTTCGGCGAACAGGCGCTGGTTCTCGCGCGCGATGTCGTAGGGCATGCCGCCATAGGAGAGCGCGGCGAGGAAGCCGCCGCAGCCCGCGCGCTCGACATTGGCGAGCACGCCGTCCACCACCTCGTCCGGCGTGCCCCAGACCTGGAGGTCGGCCAGGAAGCGCACGAAGGTGTCGATGCCGTGCTTGCGGATGTTGCGGGCGAGCGCGCCGTAATACTCGTAGCCCGGAATGTCGGCCAGGCCCTCATTGTGGAACTCGTAGTGCTTCAGCGCCGAGCGGCAGTAGCCGACAATGTAGTTCTCATACATCTCGCGCGCCTTCTCGCGGTCCTCATGCACGGCGACGAAGCTCGCGATGATCGGCTTCGGCGCTTCCTCGCCGCCATTGTGCTGCCGGTAGAGCTCGCGGTAGTTCTCCAGCTCTTCCAGCGTCTTCTCCCAGGGCTTCTGGACGATGATGAGGATGCCGATGCCGAGCCGGGCCATGATCTCCGCCGACTGCGGCGAGACGGAGGCGGCGTAGGTGCGCCCGCGGAAGGACTTGAAGGGCCGGGGGCGGATGTCGGTCGGCGGCTGGCGGAGATGCTTGCCGTCGCTCTCCATGGTGCCCGTCTCCAGCGCGCCCATCACCGCCTCGGCATATTCGACGAAGCGCTCGCGGCTCTCGCCCATTTCGAGGCGGAAGCCGTTGAACTCGACCCGCCCGAGGCCGCGCCCCATGCCGAAGATCACCCGCCCGTTCGACAGGTGGTCGAGCAGCGCGATCTCCTCCGCGATCCTGACCGGCTCGTGCCAGGGCAGCACGACCACCATGGAGCCGAGGCCGACGCGCGTGGTCCGCCCGGCCATGTAGGTCAGGAACTGGGTCACGCTCGGGCACATGGTGTAGTCGGTGAAATGGTGCTCGGCCGACCAGATGCTGTCGAAGCCCATCGGCTCCGCCGCCTCGGCGAGCGCGACCTCCTGCCGCCAGACCTCGCGGTCCGTCAGCTTCCTGTCCGGGTTCTGGAAAAAGCAGCTCAGGCCGACATGCATGGGACGGGCGCGCTCCTCGGGTCGCAACGGGCGGTGTTCGCAGCCCGCCGAACCTGCCCCGGCCCGCGCCGTCGCGTCAAGGGACCGGGAATCGCACGGCGGCTTGCGGGGGCCCCTACACGTCCAGGTTCGCCACCTTGAGCGCGTTGTCCTGGATGAAGGCGCGGCGGGGTTCGACCTGGTCGCCCATCAGGGTGGAGAACAGTTCGCCCGCCTCCTCGGCATGGTTCACCCGCACCTGCAGGAGGGTGCGCGCTTCGGGATCGAGCGTCGTCTCCCAGAGCTGTTCCGGGTTCATCTCGCCGAGGCCCTTGTAGCGCTGCAGGGTGAGGCCGCGCCGGCCGTGTTCCAGCACGCGCTCCAGCAGGCCGCAGGGGCCGTCGATGCGGTCCTCGCGCTCGCGGATGCGCAGCACCGCCGGCTTGTCGTAGACCGCCCGCAGTTCGCCCGCCCGCCGGTTGAGCCGGACGGCGTCGACATGGTGCAGCAGGCGCCGCCCGATCCGCCAGGCGCGCACGGTCCCCTGGTTCTCGTAGTTGAAGGCGAGGCCTAGATCGTCTTCCGCCTGTCCGGACCAGCCGCGCGCGGCGGGCTCCTCCAGCGCATCGAGCCGGGCCGCGACGCGCCCGGCCGCTGCCTCCACGTCTTCCCGCCGCGCGAGCGCCGCCTGGTCGAGCGCCCCCGCCAGCACCGCCTGTTCGACGAGGCTGCGGTTGCCGACAAGCTGGGCGAGCGCCTCGATGCGCCGGCGCACCCGGACCGCGAGCCCGATCTGGGCGCGCAGGTCTTCCCCGGCGATCTGGCTGCCGTCCTCCAGCACCAGCACCGCGTTCTGCAGGCCGCTGTCGATGAGGAAGGTGTCGAGTTCCGCCTCGTCCTTCAGGTAGCGCATCGACTGGCCGCCGCGCCGGACCTGGAACAGCGGCGGCTGGGCGATATAGAGATAGCCCCGGTCCAGCAGCGCCGGCATCTGGCGGTAGAAGAAGGTGAGCAGGAGCGTGCGGATATGGCTGCCGTCCACATCCGCGTCCGTCATGATGACGATCTTGTGGTAGCGCACATTGTCGGCGTCGAAGGTCTCGGCGATGCCGGCGCCGAGCGCGGTGATGAGCGCGCCGATGCTGTCGCTGGAGAGCATCTTGTCGAGCCGGGCGCGCTCGATGTTCAGGATCTTGCCCCTGAGCGGCAGCACCGCCTGGAAGCCGCGGTCGCGGCCCTGCTTGGCGGACCCGCCGGCGCTGTCGCCCTCGACGATGAACAGTTCCGCCTTCTCCGGGTCGCGCGCCTGGCAGTCCGCGAGCTTGCCGGGCAGCGAGGCGATGGAGTTCTTCGGCTCGCGAATGAGCGTGCGCGCGCGCCTTGCCGCCTCGCGGGCCTGGGCGGCGCGCTGCACCTTCTCGACGATGATCCGCGCCTCTTTCGGGTGCTCCTCCAGCCAGGCCTCCAGCGCCTCGTTGATGGCGCTTTCGACCGCCGGGCGCACCTCGGAGGAGACCAGCTTGTCCTTGGTCTGGGAGGAGAATTTCGGGTCCGGCACCTTGATCGAGAGCACGCAGGTGAGGCCCTCGCGCACATCCTCGCCGGAGAGCGCCAGCTTGTCCCGGCGGGTGAGGCCGATGCGGTCCCCGTAGCCGGTGACCTGGCGCGTGAGGCCGGCGCGGAAGCCCGCGAGATGGGTGCCGCCGTCGCGCTGGGGGATGTTGTTGGTGAAGCAGAGCGTGGTCTCGTGGAAGCTGTCGTTCCACTGCAGCGCCGCCTCGACCACGATGTCGTTGCGCTCGGCCCGGATGGCGATGCACTCATGCTGGGCGGTGCGGTTGCGGTCGAGCCAGGTGACGAAGGCTTCCAGCCCGCCCTCATAGTGGAGGTCGACGCGCTGCTCCTCGATGCGCCGCGAATCCTTCAGCACCAGCCGCACGCCCGAGTTCAGGAAGGCGAGCTCGCGCAGCCGCCGCTCCAGCGTCGCGAAATCGAACTCCACCTTGGAGAAGGTGTCGGTCGAGGGCAGGAAGCGCACCCGGGTGCCGGTCCGCCCGCCGTCCTCCCCGGCGGGGCCCGTCTCGCCGAGCGGGGCCTCCGCCTCGCCGTGGCGGAAGCGCATGGCGTATTCGCGCCCGTCGCGCCAGATGGTGAGATCGAGCGTTTCCGAGAGCGCGTTGACGACCGAGACGCCGACGCCGTGCAGGCCGCCCGAAACCTTGTAGGAGTTGCTGTCGAACTTCCCGCCCGCATGGAGGTGGGTCATGATGACCTCGGCCGCCGACACGCCCTCCTCGTCGTGGATCTCGGTCGGGATGCCGCGCCCGTTGTCGGTCACGGTGACGGAGCCGTCGGCCTCCAGCACCACCTCCACCGTGTCGCACCAGCCGGCGAGCGCCTCGTCAATGGCGTTGTCCACCACCTCATAGACCATGTGGTGCAGGCCGGTGCCGTCGTCCGTGTCGCCGATATACATTCCGGGGCGCTTGCGCACCGCCTCCAGGCCGCGCAGCACCTTGATGGCGTCGGCGCCGTATTCCCCGGTCTCGTCCGTCGCCGGGAGGTCTTCGGCAGGTTCGTTCGTTTCGGTGGGCTCGGTCATGGCCGCTCCGGCGGCAGGGGGGTGAGAACGGCGTTTTCGATGCCGACATTGAGGGCGCGGCCGGCAAGCGGCGCGAAGGTGGCGGGATCGGCGCCGGTAAGCCAGGCTTGGCAGCCGAGCCGCCCGATCTCGTCGAACAGCGCCAGGCGCCGGTCTTCGTCCAGATAGGCGGCCACATCGTCCAGCAGCAGCAGCGGCGGCAGCGCGGCAAGGCGCGCGGAGGCCAGCACCAGCGCGATCAGCAGCGCCTTCTGCTCGCCGGTCGAGCAGTCGGCGGCGGGCATGCCGCGTTCGGCGTCGGCGACGGCGAGGTCGCTGCGATGCGGCCCGGCCCCTGTCCGCCCCGATTCGGCGTCGCGGCTCCGCCCCGCGGCCAGCGCCGCAACCAGACGGTCCTCCGCCCCGAGCGCCGGCTCCTCCTCCAGCCAGGCGTCGACCTCGCCGGCAAGCGCGACCTGCGCCTTCGGGAACGGCCCGTCGGCAGAGGCCAGCGCCGTGCGCAGCCGCTCCACCAGGTCGCGCCGGCTGGCGGCGACGGCGATGCCGCGCTCGGCCATGCTGCGCTCCAGCGCGGCCAGCCAGTCGCCGTCCGCGGTGCCGGCCCTCAGCAGGGCGAGGCGCTGGCGCATGGCCGTCTCATAGGCCTGCACCCGTCCGGCATGGGCCGGATCGACCGCCAGCACCAGCCGGTCGAGGAAACGCCGGCGGGCGCCCGCGCCGTCGAGGAACAGCCGGTCCATCCGCGGCGTGAGCCAGACGGCGGCCACCGCCCCTTCGCGCCCGCGCCGGGGTGCGCCGTCCACATGCACCGCGCGCCGGTCGTCCTCGCCGAGGCCGGTGCCGATATCGACCGCGCCGAAGGCCGTGTCGAGCCGCGCGGTCACCGTCCATCGTTCCGCGCCGAGCCGGGTCAGTTCGCGCGGCCTGGCCCGGCGCAGCCCGCGCCCCGGCGCCAGCAGCGAGAGCGCTTCCAGCAGGTTGGTCTTGCCGGCGCCGTTCGGCCCGGTCAGCACGACGAAGCGCGCGTCCGCCTCCAGCCGCGCCTCGCGGTAATTCCGGAAATCACTGAGCGCCAGACGCCTTACGACCGGCGCCCCGCCCGATGTGTGAAGGGCGGCTTCGGCCACGGATCACACGCGCATCGGCATCAGCACATAGAGCGCGCTCGAATCCACCATGTCGCGCACCAGGGTAGGCGCTGCCGGGTCGGCGAGCTCGAGCGCCGCCGTGCCGCCTTCGATGCGGCGCAGGATTTCAAGCAGGTAGCGGGCGTTGAAGCCGATCTCCATCGGCGCGCCTCCGTCGAACCGCACATCGATCTCCTCCATCGCCATGCCGTATGTCGGATCGGCGGCGGAGAGCTGCATGCTGTCGGCGTCGATGGCGAGCTTGATCGCCCGGGTGCGCTCGGAGGAGATCGCCGCCACCCGGTCCACCGCTTCCGCCAGGGCGCCGCTTTCGACTTCGAGCCGCTTGTCGTTGCCGGTCGGAATCACGCGCTCATAGTCGGGATAGGTGCCGTCGATCAGCTTGGAGGTCAGTTCGACGCTGCCGATGACGAACCGGATCCCGGTCTCGGACAGGGAGATCGAGACATCCCCGTCCTCGCCCTCCAGCAGCTTGCGCAGCTCCTGGACCGCCTTGCGCGGCACGATCACGCCGCCCGGCATGTCCTCCGCCCCGGCGGGCCTCGGCACCTCGACGCGCGCCAGCCGGTGGCCGTCGGTCGCGACCGCGCGCAGCACCGGCACGCCCTCATGCTCGGTGGTGTGCAGGTAGATGCCGTTCAGGTAGTAGCGCGTCTCTTCGGTCGAGGCCGCGAAGCCGGTCCGGTCGACCAGCCCGCGCAGGTCCTCGGCGGCAAGCTGGAAACGGCAGCCGAATTCGGCCTTCGAGAGCTCCGGGAATTCTTCGGGCGGCAAGGCGGAGAGCGTGAAGGTGGACCGCCCGCAGCGCAGCCGGATGCGGTCCGTGCCGTCCTCGGTTTCCAGTTCCACCTGCGCGCCGTCCGGCAGCTTGCGGGCGATGTCGTAGAGCACCTGCGCGGGGAGCGTGGTGCCTCCGCCCGAGATCGCCTCGGCGTCCACCGTCTCGACGGCTCCGAGCTCCAGATCGGTCGCCGAGAGGCGCAGCCGCCCGTCCGCCGCCTCCAGCATCACATTGCCCAGGATCGGGATGGTGTTGGCCCGTTCGACCACGCTCTGCGCATGGCTGAGCGATTTCAGGAACTGGCTGCGTTCGATGGTGAGCTTCATCGTCGCTCCCGGAGCGGCTATGGTATCGAGCGGCGGGCTTTCGTTAGCCCTCCACTATAGCAGC
>JAJDVH010000117.1 GCA_022826185.1 Alphaproteobacteria bacterium | reverse complement strand
GTGTTTCAGAAACACTCCACGTACGTATCCATGGATCCTGCAATGCACTTTCAGCTCCCCGGATTCCACAAATCGGCTTCCCCATCTATCCCCTGTTGCTTCGGACCATCCTGTCGCTGTCCCGTTGACATGCCTCCCAATTCCCTGTATCCATTGCTGTAACAGGGAGGATGACGACGCGCCCCAAAACATGAAGCAATCAAGCAAAGTGGTTGTTTCATGTCACACCGGGGCGTTCGATCCGGTGGGCGCGATATGCGAGGCAGTGCGCGCCGATGATGTCCGGGTCCATGTGGACGGCGCCTTCGGCCTCTGGGCGAGAATATCTCCGGAGTTCGCGGCGCTGGCGCGGGGCATCGAGCGCGCCGACTCCTGGGCTGCCGATGCGCACAAATGGCTCAACGTGCCGTATGACAGCGGCCTCGCCATCGTGCGCGATACCGGCGCCTTGCGCGGCGCGATGTCGGTGCAGGCGGACTATCTCCCGGACCCGGAGAACCGGGAGCCGTTCGAGTTCACGCCGGAGACCAGCCGGCGCATGCGCGGCGCCGAGGTCTGGGCGGCGCTGGCGTCGCTCGGCCGCGACGGCCTGGCGGAGCTGGTCGGGCGCAACTGCCGCCAGGCGTGGCGCTTTGCGGCCGGGCTGCGGGACGCCGGCTTCGAGGTCCTCAACGACGTGGCGCTGAACCAGGTGCTCGTCGCGTTCGGCGGTGACCGGACCACGGAGGAGGTCATCCGCGGCGTGCAGCGCGAAGGGACCTGCTGGTGCGGCGGGACCCGGTGGAACGGCCGTGCCGCCATGCGCATCAGCGTCTCGTCATGGGCCACGACCGACGACGATGTCGAGCGCAGCCTTGCCGCGATCGTCCGGGTTGCGAACGGCGCAGGCGATACCGCATGAGCCTGCCGACAGGTTCGGGATTTACCGCCGCCGCGGGAACGCCTAGTATGTACATACAGATGGACATGATGGACGGGCGATGACGGAACGACATTCTATCGCTGACGCGCGGCGCAACCTCCCGACCCTGATTCGCGATGCGGAGAATGGAAAGGCGGTGGAGCTTACCCGTCGGGGCGAGCCGGTGGCGGTTCTGATCGGATGCCGCGAATTCGAGCGGCTCTCGTCGCGGCGGCAAACCTTCAGCGACGCGTACAGGGAGTTCGCGAGCGCCGTCGGGCTTGAGGGACTCGCCCTGGACCCCGACGAGCTGTTTGCCGATGTGCGCGAGGAAACGGCCGGCCGCGAGGTAAGGCTGTAGCCGCCCGGTGAAATATCTCCTCGACACCAACACCGTTTCGGAACCTTTGCGGCCGCGGCCAGCGGCCGGGGTCATCCGGCGTTTGCACGAACACGAAGGCGAGATCGCAATCTCCTCCCCGGTCTGGCATGAGCTGCGGTTCGGTTGTGCGAGGCTTGCGCCATCGCGCCGTCGGGAGGCAATCGAACGCTATATCGAAGATGTGGTGCTGCGGAGCTTCCCGATCCTGGACTATGACCGGCAGGCGGCCGACTGGCATGCCCGGGAGCGCGCCCGGCTGACCGCCGCGGGAAGAACACCGCCCTTCGTGGACGGCCAGATCGCCGCGATTGCTCACGCCAACGGGCTGATTGTGGTGACGTCGAACATCAGCGACTTCCGGGCATTCGAGGGCCTGAGCGTCGAAAGCTGGATGTAGACAGGCCCCGCGCCTCAGGTCTCGACGACCACATGGTCCTCCTCGACGCGGACGGGCACGGTCTCCGCCCGGAGGTCCCCGGCCGGCTCGGCGGTGACGCGGAAGGCGCGGGTGCGGTGGCGGCGGGGGTCGAAGCGGCTCCTGCCGGTGGCGAGGTCGAACTCCCAGCCATGCCAGGGGCAGCGCAGGATTTCGCCGGGGCGCGAGAAGCTGTAGTCGCCGGGCGTCCCCGCCTCGACCAGCCCGGTCAGCACCCCCTCGGAGAGCGGCCCGCCCTGGTGCGGGCAGCGGTCCAGCAGGCCGAAATAGCGCCCGCCGACATTGAACAGCGCGATCCGCCGGCCCTCCAGCACCACGCAGCGGCGCGTGCCCGGCGGGAACTCCGAGACCGGCGCCACGACATGCCGGGTCACGGCATCTGCCGGCCGTAAACCCTGAGCGCGTTGTCCCGGAAGAAGGCCCGCCGCTTCTCCGCATCCACCCAGGCGGGCAGCACCCGGTCCGGCTGGTCGAAGTCCCAGTGCGGATAGTCGGTCGCGAAGAGCAGCCTGTCCCAGCCGATCCAGTCGATGCACTCGACCAGCTGGCGCGGGCTGCGCGGCTCCTCCATCGGCTGGGTGGTGAGGAACACTTGCTCGCGGACGATCTCGCTCGGCCGGCGCCTGCAGCGGTGGAGTTCGTCCCGCATCCGCATCCACACCCGGTCGAGCCGCCAGCACAGCGCCGGCAGCCAGGCGAAGCCGCTCTCGATCAGCACCATTTTGAGGCCCGGCAGCCGGTCGAACACGCCCTCGAAGATCATGCTGGTCAGCACCGCCTGGCTGGACTGGGCGTGGCCGGTCATGTCCTCGGCATAGTAGGAGGGCCAGCCGCTGCCGGTGATCGGCGCGCCGCCGAAGCCGAAGGCGTGGACCGCGAGCGGCAGGCCGGCCGCGGCCGCGGCGTCGTAGATCGGCCAGTAGCGCCGCTGGCCCATCGGTTCGGCCGTGCGGTTCAGCATGAAGACCTGGACATAGTCCTCCTCGCCGGCGCAGCGCCCGATCTCGCGGGCCGACGCCGCCGCGTCCTCGTAGGGGATGACGATGGAGGCCTTGAGCCGGGGCTCCTCACGGGTCCAGAAGGCGATCTGCCAGTCGTTGATCGCGCGGCAATAGGCATCCGCGAAATCGAGATTCTGGAGGCCCTGTCCGGACTTGAGCGGGTTCAGCACGCCGAAGCCGACATTGTTCGGGTCGAGGTGCTGGGTGCGCATGAAGGCGAGGTCGCTGCCGGGCCGCCCGCCTGCAGGCGGGTAGGCGTCGCGCCGGGCGGCGTCGGGCTGCCCCTTCGGATAGGCCGGGCCGTTCAGGAAAGGCTGGCGGGGCCGCGCGCCGTAGCGCTCCATATGGCGCTGCCAGCGCTTCTCCAGGAAAGGATAGATCTCGCGCTCCAGCGATTTCGGGCTCGGATGGATGTCGCAATCGGCGATCCGGAGCGCGGCTTCGGCCGGCGTCTCCCCCGACGGGCGGTCCAGAACCTCAACCGTCATGGCTCTCCCTCCTCCAGGCGCGGATAGGTGCTGAGCGGGTTGTCCACTGCGATACGCTGAACGAGGTCCGCTGGCAAGCCTTCGGGCAGCGCGCCCATGCCGTCGAACTGCCAGTGCGGGTAGTCGGTGGCGAACAGCAGCAGGTCGTCGGAGCCGAGATGGTCGAACAGGCGGGCGACCGCGTCGGGCTCCTCCGGCGCATCGAAAGGCTGGATGGTGAAACGCACGCGCTCGCGCACGATCTCTTCCGGACTCCTGTCCACCCAGGGCATCTCCATGCGCAGCCCCCGCCAGTATTTGGCGAGCCGCCAGAGATGCGCCGGCAGCCAGGCGACGCCCGATTCCGCGAACACGACAGTCAGGTCCGGGAATTTCTGGAACACGCCCTCCGCGACCAGGCTGGTGAGCGCCGACTGGAAGGCGGTCGCCTGCGCGGCGTAGTCCTCGGCCAGGTAGGAGGGCCAGCCGACCGGCGTCGGCGGGTGCCGGTAGGCGGAGCCGGCATGGAAGGCCACCGGCAGGCCCGCCCGCTCGGCGGCGGCATAGGCCGGCCAGTTGACGCGCCGGCCGGGCGGCGTCTCGCCCATGACGGGCAGCAGCACCTGCACGAAGCGCCGGTCTTCCGCCATGCGCTCTATTTCCTCCGCGGCGAGCTCCGGTGCGTGGGGCGGCACGAGGATGGAGGCGCGCAGGCGCGGGTCGCGGTCCAGCCACTCGGCCCGGAGCCAGTCGTTCAGCGCGCGGCAGAAGCCGGCCGCCATGTCCTCCGAATAGAGCATCGGCGCGCCGTAGAGGCAGTTGAGGATGGCGTAGCGCGTGCCGAACCCCTCCACCGCATCGCCGATGAGGCGCTCCGGGTCGCTGCCGGGCCTCCTGTCGCCGTCGCGCCAGTCCGGCCGGCAGGAGAGCGGCGCATTCGGCGGCCAGGCGATGGTTTCCAGCTCGTGCAGGCCCCGATGCCCCGCCGCATCCGCCCAGTGCGGCTCCAGGTAAGGCAGCAGCGCCGAAACGGAGGGCGGCGCCGGATGCAGGTCGCAGTCTATGGCGCCGGGGGGCAGGGCCGTCATTGTCCGCTCACGCTCCCGGGGTCTTCCCGCCGGCTTCGGGGCGGACGTTTACGGCCCGCAGCCATGCCGCCAGCTTTTCCACTGTCCAGCCTTTGGCGCAGTTCCCGAGATCGACATAGGTTCGGAAGTCAATCGCGACGTGGTGCTGTAGTTGTAGACTCCGGTCCTGCCGACCCTTTCGACATAGAGCTGCCCTCCGTCGAACCTGATGCGCTGCTGCTCCATGCTGTTGTTCCGGATGCGCCGTTCCGGCGCGGCATAGAAATGAAGCCCGACATCAAGGGTATCGATGGCGAAGTCCTTTATGTCCATCGGCGTCCATTGCGAAAGGCTTATCGGCACGCCGCCTGCATCGCGCGCGGACTGGCCCCCCGGGGTGGCGACGCAGCCGCACAAGAACAGCGTCGCCGCCATGAAAGACAAAATTGGTTTCATCGAACGGGTCTCCGACTCCTCCATCTCTTCACTCAGCCGCCGCGCCGTAGGGGATGTTGCGGCCGCCGAGGCGGCGGACGCGGATATTCGCCTGCTCGGCATGGCCGACGAAGCCCTCCAGCATGCAGAGGCGTGAGCAAACCTCGCCGAGCCGGGCCGACGCCTCGTCTGTCAGGATGCGTTGGTAAGTGTGCGTCTTGATGAACTTGCCGACCCAGAGGCCGCCCGTGTAGCGCGCCGCGCGGCGGGTCGGCAGCGTATGGTTGGTGCCGATGACCTTGTCGCCGTAGGAGACGTTGGTGCGCGGCCCGAGGAACAGCGCGCCGTAGCAGGTCATGTTCTCCAGGTACCACTCGTCGCGGTCGGTCATCACCTGCACATGCTCGGACGCGAGGCGCTCGGCCTCCGCCAGCATCTCGTCATGGTCCGCGCAGAGGATCACCTCGCCATAGTCGCGCCAGGCGGCGCCGGCATTGGCGGCCGTCGGCAGGATGGCCAGCAGCCGCTCGACCTCGGCCATGGTGGCTTCCGCGAGGGAACGCGAGTTCGTCACCAGTATGGCCGGGCTGTCGGGCCCGTGCTCGGCCTGGCCCAGCAGGTCGGTCGCGCAGAGCTCGGCGTCCACCGTCTCGTCCGCGACCAGCAGGGTCTCGGTCGGGCCCGCCAGCAGGTCGATGCCGACCCGCCCGAAGAGCTGGCGCTTGGCCTCGGCGACGAAAGCGTTGCCGGGGCCGACCAGCATGTCCACGGGCGCGACGGACTCCGTGCCAAGCGCCATCGCGCCCACCGCCTGCACCCCGCCCAGAATCAGGATTTCGTCCGCCCCGCCCATATGCATGGCGGCGACCATGGCCGGGTGGGGCCCGCCCTGCGCCGGCGGGGCAGCGGCGACGATGCGCGGCACGCCGGCCGCCTTGGCGGTGACGACGCTCATGTGGACAGAGGCCACGATGGGATATTTGCCGCCGGGCGCATAGCAGCCGACCGAGTTCACCGGGATGTTGCGGTGCCCCAGCACCACGCCCGGCAGCGTCTCGACCTCGATGTCCCGGAGCGCTGCCCGCTGGTGCTCCGCAAAGCCGCGCACCTGGGCCTGCGCGAAGCGGATATCGTCGAGGTCGCGTTTCGCCACCTGCGAGAGCGCCCGCTCGATCTCCTGCTCGCCAAGCCTGAAACTCTCCGGCGACCAATTGTCGAACTTCTCGGAGAGCGCCCGCACCGCCTCGTCGCCGCGCGCGCTTATGTCCTCCAGGATCGCCTCGACGGCCGCGCGCACCCTCGCATCCGCCTCCGCGCGCTCGGCCTGTGTCCGGCCCCGCTTCAGATGTTCCGCCATTCCGCTGCCCGCTCCTTCCGCCGTGGAAAGGCATGGCATTTCCATGGCGGGCAATCAAGGCGGGCTGGCGCAAGTCGGCTTTCGCTTCAATATAGACACTTTATTTGACTGGCCGTAAAATATGGACATATTAAGGGGAAATGGTTCGATGAAAACCATCGGTGCAGCGAAATTCAAGGAGCAGTGCCTGGCCCTGCTGGACGACCTCGACGACGACGGCCTGGTCATCACCAAGCGTGGAAAGCCGGTCGCGCGCCTGCTTCCCTATGAACGGCGGCACGCCGAACTCATCGGCAGCCTCAGCCACAAGGTGAAGGTCCGGGGAGATGTCTTCAGCACGGGGCTGGAGTGGGAAGCCGGTGCTGAATCTTGATACCCACATCCTCGTTTTCGCCCTCTCCGGCGGGCTTCGGCCTGCCGAGAGCGCCTTGCTGGCGCGGGACAGCTGGTCGATCTCGGCCATCGTGCTGTGGGAGCTGTCGAAACTGATCCAGCTCGGGCGGCTGGAGATGGACCTCGACGACCGCGAGGTCGCGCGCGCGCTTTCCGGATTGCACGTCTGGCCCCTCGATATCGATGTCGCGAGGGCCTCGGGCCGCCTCGACTTCCGCGCCGACCCGGCCGACGAGATCATTGCGGCGACCAGCGTCGTGCGTAATGTTCCCCTGCTCACCCGCGACCGGGTAATCGGTCAGTCGAAGCTGGTTCCGCTGGCCCTGCCTTCGGCGTGACGTTCATGCGGGACGGAGCGCCTTCCGCTATCCCGGCGGGCATGCTCATGTCGTCGAGTGTCGCCTCGACGGCCGCTCTTGCAACGGAGCCGCGTGACCGCAGCCCCTGAACTTGCTAGGTTCTCGACATGAGCCCTGAACTGATTGCCATTCTCGCTGTCGGCGTTGCGCTGGCGGGCCTGATGCTGCGAGGGCAGCACGGCCTGGACAAGCGCGTCGACGAACTGCGCCGCGACCTGACCTCGCGCATCGATGGCCTGGATGCGCGCATCGACGGCCTGGATGCGCGTCTTCGTTCAGTGGAAACCGGTCTGGCCGAAGTGAAGGGCCAACTCACCATCGTCCGGGACTACATCACGGGCCGCAACGCGCGGGGCCCGGAGGCGAATGAGGCCGGGGCCGACGAGTGACCCGCCGCGCGGCCTCGTAGCCGTGCTTGTGTCGTGCAGAAGCGCCTCGTGGCCGCATGCCCCTATCCCGGCGGGCATGCCTCTCTGTCGCCGCGCCAGACCAGCAGGCGGCCCTCGCCGTCCAGGAAGCAATTGCCGGACCAGCGCCCCGGATGGCGTTCGCCGTCCGCGGTGATATAGACCCCCGGCTGCCCATCGACCGAGCCGTCGCGATACTCGTATTCGAAACTGTTGCCGCTGGCGTAGCGGTCCACCCACCGGCCGTGTTTCCTGCCGTTCGCATAGGAGCCTTCATCGACCCTGCCATCGGCGTAGCGGTCCACCCATCGGCCATGCTTCCTGCCGTCCACATAAGGGCCCCGGTCGAGTCTGCCGTCAGGATAGCGGACGATCCACAGGCCCTGCATCCTGCCGCCGCCGAAGGCGCCGATGAGCTCCGCAGACCCGCCGGTGGACGTCGCCGTCAGCGCTCCCGGCCCGTCGGCAACGCCGGCCCGGCATGCGCCCGACCAGGCCCAATCGATCTCGGGATTGTAGTAGTCGTACCAGAAGCGGCAGCCCTCCGGGTCGGCGAGTTCCTGCCAGCAGGCTGCGCCCGGGCTCATGCCCAGGCATATCGGCGCCCGGTCGGCGGCCGGGTCCCGGTCCTGCGCCCGCGTCTGCATCGTCCGGGCGGCCGGCGCGACAGCGGGCTTGCCGCCTTTCTCCCTGTCCGCCGCCACGGTGCAGCCGAAGCGGGTAAAGCCGTCGATGCGCGCCGGACCCCGGCCCTCGCACTTGCCGGCCTGGCGGCGGAAATGCGCGGCGCAACTCTCGGCCTGCCATTCGAACACCGGCAGGCAGCGGGCATATTTCCGGTTTTCGGGTTCGTCCTCGAAGTTCGTGTTCAGGCGGCAGAGCGCGATCCTGCCTTCGACCGCGCTCCGGCAGACCTCCCGGCTCTCCGACACCTCCGAATAGGAAGCCCCGCCGATATCGCCGAGTTTCGGCTTCAGCTCCGTTCCGTCCGCCGCAGCGAGCGGGGCCAGAAAGAGCGCAAGGCAAGCCGTCCAGAAGCGCGGCGCACGGAAAAAGGCCGCCGCGCAGCGCGCGGCGGCCCTGAGTTCCGCTCTGTCCGGCCTGGCGATCAGGCGAACCACCAGCGTTCGGCGATGCGGGCGGAATCGAGCGCCCAGACATTGCCCAGATGCTCGCCATGCGCGAGCTTCTTGGACTTGGCGTCGATCCAGTTCGCATACATCGGCACGGCCACCCCGCCCTCGTCGCGGGTGATGACCTGCAGCTCGTAATAGAGCTCCCGGCGCCTCGCGTCGTCGACCTCTGTCCGCGCCTCGGCGAGCAGCTTGTTGAAGCGCTCATGCTCCCAGTAGCTGTCGTTCCACGGCTTGCCGGCGGCATAGGCGGTCGAGAACATGATGTCCTCGGTCGCGCGGCCGGACCAGAAGCAGGCGACGAACGGCTTCTTCATCCACACATTGGACCAGTAGCCGTCCGCCGGCTCCTTGATGACATTGATGGAGACGCCGCCGGCCTTGGCCGATTCCTGGAAGAGCTGCGAGGCGTCCACCGCGCCGGCGAAGGCGGCGTCGGAGGCGGAGAGGTCGAGCTGCAGGCTGTCCACCCCGGCCTTCTTCAGGTGGAACTTCGCCTTCTCGGGGTCGTAGACCCGCTGTTCCAGGTCCGCATGATAGAAGCGGTTGGCCGGCCCGATCGGATGGTCGTTGCCGACCTTTCCGTGCCCCAGCAGGATCTTGCGGACCAGCTCCTCGCGGTTGAACAGGTATTTGAGCGCCAGGCGCACATCGTTGTTGTCGAAGGGCGCCGCCGTCGTGATCATCGGGAAGGTGTAGTGCTGGTTGCCCGTTACCTCCGACACCTCAACGGCGGGATTGCGGTCGAGCAGGCGCACGGACTTGGCGTCGATGCGGCTGATCGCGTCCACCTCGCCGGTCATGAGCGCGTTGACGCGCGCCGCCGGGTCGGTGATCGAGATCGCCTCGACCTCGTCGAACCAGGTCTGCTTGTGGGCGTTCGGATTGCGCTCGAGCTGCAGGCGCACGCCCGGATCGAAGCCGAGATTGCGGTAGGCGCCCGTGCCGATGCCGTTGCGGATGCTCTCGTCCACCATCCCGGCCGGGTGGATCAGGATGTGGTAGTCGGCGAGCAGGTAGGGGAAGTCGGCATTGCCGGCGTTGAGGACGAACTGCACCTGGTGGTCGTTCATCTTCTTCATCTCGACGATGGGCTCGACCAGCGGCTTGGCGGGCGACTTCGCGCCTTCCGCCACATGCAGCTGCAGCGATTCGATCACATCGTCCGCGCCGAAGCTCTTGCCGTTGTGGAACTCGACCCCCTTGCGCAGGTTGAAGGTCCAGGTCACGAGGTCGGCCGAGGGCTCCCAGCTCTCGGCCAGTTCGCCGACCAGCGAGCCGTCGGCGGCGACCTCGGTGATGCAGTCGAACACGGCGCCCTGGGCCGCGACCTGCATGAACACGTCGGAATGGGTGCGCCCGTCCCAGCTGTCGGTGGTGTTGCCGCCCGAGAGCCCGAGCCGCAGGGTGCCGCCCGCTTTCGGCCCGGCGGCCGAAGCCGCTCCCGGCCCCACGCCTGCCGCCAGCGCCGTGGCGGCGCTCGCCTTCAGCAGCGTTCGTCTGTCCAATTTGAGAGTCATGGGAAATCCTCCGTCGGTCGTTCGAACCCGTTGCCGGCCATTCTAGTCGATCCTGACCCGCGCCGCCTCTCCGATATTGTCCACGCCGCGCTCCTCCAGCAGCCGGTCGAGCCAGTCCGGGTCCATCTCGGGCACCGAGCTCAGCAAGAGGTCGGTGTAATCGTGGTGCGGCGGGGTGAACATTTCCGTCTTGGGTCCGGCCTCCACCACGAAGCCGTCCTTCATCACCACCACCTCGTCGGCGATGGCGCGCACGGTGGCGAGGTCGTGGGTGATGAACATGTAGGCGAGATCGAGCTCGTTCTGGAGCCGGTCCAGCAGTTTCAGGATGCCCTCGGCGACCAGCTGGTCGAGCGCGGAGGTCACCTCGTCGCAGATGATGAACTGCGCGTCCGCGGCGAGCGCCCGCGCGATCCCGACGCGCTGCTTCTGCCCGCCCGAGAGCTCCGACGGCAGGCGGTCGATATAGAGGTCGGGCTCAAGCTCGATCTGCTCCAGCAGCTCCTCCACCCGCCGGCGCAATTCGGCGCCCCGGAGCCCCCGGTAGAACTGCACCGGGCGCCCGACAATGTCCCGGATGCGGAGCTTCGGGTTCAGCGCGGTATCCGCCATCTGGTAGATCATCTGGACCTGCCGGAGCTGGTCCTTGCTGCGGTCCCGGTAGCCGGCGGGCAGGGCCTCGCCGTTGAAGCGCACCTCTCCGCCGCGCGGCGGCAGGAGGCCGGTGATGCAGCGCGCGACGGTGGACTTGCCGGAGCCGGACTCGCCGACCACCGCGACCGTCCGCCCGGCATGGATGTCGAAGGACACATCGTGCAGCACGTCCGCCGCCGCGCCGTAACCGGCGGTCACCCCCGCAACCGCGATCACCGGCACGGCGCCCTGCCCGGCCGGCGGCTGCTCCGGCCGCCGGAAACTCCGGACCGCCCAGAGCGATTTCGTGTAGTCCTCCTGCGGGTCGGCCAGCATGGCGCGGGTGTCGTTCTCCTCCACCTCGTCGCCCCTGAGCAGCACCTTGATCCGGTCCGCCATCTGCGCCACCACGGCGAGGTCGTGGGTGATGTAGATCGCCGCGGTGCCGAACTGGTCCACGATGTCCCGTATGGCGGCCAGCACCTCGATCTGGGTGGTGACGTCGAGCGCCGTGGTCGGTTCGTCGAAGATGATGAGGTCCGGGCGGCAGGACATCGCCATCGCGGTCATGGCGCGCTGCAACTGCCCGCCGGAGACCTGGTGGGGATAGCGGAAGCCGATGCTCTCCGGTTCCGGCAGCCGGAGCCGGGCATAGAGCGCCATCGCGTCTTCCTGGCTCTCCTGCAGCGTGGAAACGCCGTGCAGCACCGGGCCCTCGGTGTGCTGGTCGATCAGCCTGTGGGCCGGATTGAAGCTCGCCGCCGCCGACTGCGCGACATAGGCGATGCGCCGTCCGAGCAGGCTGCGCCTGGTCTCCTCGGATGCCGCCACCAGGTCGATATCGTCGAACTCGATCGACCCGCCGGCGATGCGGCAGCCGTCGCGGGTGAAGCCCATGGCCGCGAGGCCGACGGTGGACTTGCCGGCGCCGGACTCGCCGATGAGGCCGAGCACCTCGCCGCGCGCGAGGTCCAGGTCGATGCCGTTCACGATCGGCAGCCAGTCCTCGCCCGCCAGGCCTTCGATCTTGAGGTCCCGGATCGTTACCAGGGGGCGGCCGGTGCGCATCGTCCCGATCTCCTCGGTGTCAGTCCTTGAGGCCCGAATAGCGGTCGAGCATCCAGTCCACGGTGAAGTTGATCGCGACCGTGAGCAGCGCGATCGCCGCCGCCGGCAGCAGCGGCAGGGACGCCGCCTGCCAGTCGCCGTATTCCGCGTAGCCGATATAGATGGAAAGCTCGCGCACCATCGTGCCCCAGTCCGCAAGCGGCGGCTGGATGCCGATGCCGAGGAAACTCAGCGCCGCGATCAGCAGGAACACGAAGCAGAACCGCAGCCCGAACTCCGCCAGCAGGGGCGCTGCGGCATTCGGCAGGATCTCCTTGAAGATCAGGTAGCCGATCCCTTCGCCGCGCAGCTTCGCCGCCTCGATATAGTCCATCACGACGATATTGCCTCCGACCGCGCGGGCGAGGCGGAAGACCCGCGTCGAGTCCAGCACGGCGATCACCAGGATCATGTTGATCGTCGATTGCCCGAAAATGGTGAGCAGCAGCAGCGCGAAGATGAGCTGCGGAATCGCCATCAGCACGTCCACCGTGCGCGACACGACCTGGTCCAGCCAGCCGCCGAGCACGGCCGCGATGAAACCGAAGGTCGCGCCGATGAGGAAGGCCAGCGCCGTGGTGACGAACGCGATGCCGATGGTGTTGCGCCCGCCATAGAGCAGGCGCGTGAGCAGGTCGCGGCCCAGCTGGTCGGTGCCGAGCACGAAATCCGGGTTCTCGCCGGGGAAAAGGTTGAACTCGTCGAAGACCTCCGACTCGCCGTAGGGCGCGATCGCCGGCGCCAGCAGCGCCGCCGCGATGTAGAGCGTGACGACCGTGAGGCCGAAGGCGGCGGTCAGCGGCATGGCGCGGAAGACGGCGCCGAAGGGCCCGGCAATGCCGCGGAAGCCGGCGCGGGCCGTCCAGGCGATCCCGGTCAGGACCGCCAGCGGCAGGACGACATAGGTGAGGAACCCCATCGCGCCCGCCTATTTCGGGTGCCGGAGGCGCGGATTGGTCAGCACCGACAGCACGTCCGCCAGCAGGTTCAGCAGGATATAGGCGGCGGCGAAGACCAGGCAGCAGGCCTGCACCGTCGGCATGTCGCGCAGCTTCACCGCGTCCACGAACATCTGCCCGATGCCCGGATAGACGAACACCACCTCCACCACCACCACGCCGGTAACCAGGTAGGCGAGGTTGAGCGCGATGACATTGATGATCGGGGCGAGCGCGTTGGGCAGCGCATGGCGCACGATCACCCGCCAGCGCGGGACTCCCTTGAGGCGCGCCATCTCGATATATTGCGAGGCCATGAGGTTGATGATCGCGACGCGCGTCATGCGCATCATGTGGGCGGTGACGACGAGCGTGAGCGTGAGCGCCGGCAGCACGGTGCGGTAGAGCCGTTCCCAGAAGTCCAGATCGGCGTGGATCTTCGAGATCGAGGGGAAGATCGGGTTCGCCGCCGCCAGGAAGAGGATCAGGATATAGGCGACGAAGAATTCCGGGCTGGAGATGGAGGTAAGCGTGCCGACATTGGCCGCCCGGTCGAAGATCGATCCCCGGTAGAGCGCCGCCAGGATGCCGAGCGCCAGCGAGAGCGGCACCGCCACGGCCGCCGCCGTGGCCGCGAGGAAGATCGTGTTCGCAAAGCGCGGCGCAAGCTGGTCGGCGACGGTGACGACGTCCCGTTCGCCCGTCTGTCCGTATTGGGACTGGAAGCTCAGCTGGTTGAAGCTGACGCCGAAATCGCCGCTGAACACGCCGCCCAGCCATGCGAAATAGCGTTCGACCGCTGAGCGGTCCATGCCGAGGCTCTCGCGGATTGCGGCGACCGCCTCCGGCGTGGCGCCCTGGCCGAGAATCGCCTGTGCGAAGTCTCCCGGCAGCGCCTCGATTGCGGCGAAAATCACCATGCTGACAATCAGGAGCGTGAAGGCCCCCAGCGCCAGCCGCTGCCCGATCATGCGCGCCAGACCCGACATGTCCCTCCCCGCTGCCGACGGTTCATTAGGGCATGGCCGCGCCTTCCCGTCCAGACATTCGGGCCGGCTAGCGTGACCCTGCGCGTCTATATCGTGGCGGGCGAGCCGTCCGGCGATGCGCTGGGGGCCCGGCTTTTGCGGGCCTTGCGGGAGGGCGGGCCGGTGGAGGCGGCGGGCGTCGGCGGCGAGCTCATGGGCGCCGAGGGCGTCGCCAGCCTGTTCCCGCAGGCCGAAACGGCCGTCATGGGCGTTTTCGAAGTGCTGCCCCGCGCCCGCAGGCTGCTGCGGCGGATGGACGAGACGGTTGCCGACATCGGGCGCTTCCGGCCGGACGCGGTCGTCACCATCGATTCCGGAGGGTTCAACAAGGGCCTGGCGAGGCGGCTGATCGCGGCCGGCTCTCCGGCGGCGCGCATCCATTATGTCGCGCCGATGGTCTGGGTGTGGGCGCCGGGCCGCGCGCGGCGCATGGCGGGGCTCTTCGACCATCTGATGACCCTCTGGCCGTTCGAGCCGGCGCTGTTCGAAAGCGAGGGGCTTGCGTCCACCTTCGTCGGCCATTCGCTGGTCGAGGCGGAAGCGGGCGACGGCGCCGCCTTCCGGTCCCGGCACGGCATTGCGCCGGAAAGCACGCTGCTGGCCGTGCTGCCGGGAAGCCGCGCGGGCGAGGTGCGCCGGCTGCTGCCGGTCTTCCGCGAGGTGCTGGACCGCCTTGCCGGCGGCATTCCCGGCCTGCATGTGGCGGCGCCGACGGTCGGCACGGTGGCGGAGCGGGTGCAGGACGCCGTGAAGGACTGGCCGTGGCCGGCCACGGTCACGCTCGGCGAGGAGGACAAGCAGGGCGCCTTCGCGGCCAGCCGGGCGGCGCTCGGGGCGTCGGGCACGGTCGCGCTCGAACTCGCGCTCGCCGGCGTGCCGCAGGTCACCGCCTACCGGATGAACCCCGCAACGGCGCTCATCGGCCGGGCCGTGATCCGCAGGCGCCGGTTCTGTCCGGTGAACATCCTTCTGGAACGCCCGGTCGTGCCGGAACTGATCCAGGGGGATTGCCGTCCGGGGCCGCTCGCGCGGGCGCTCCGGCCGCTGGTGTTCGACGAAGCGGCGCGCGCCGCGCAGCAGGCCGCCTTCCGCGAACTGGCGGGCAGGCTCGGCGGCGAAGGCCGGCCGAGCCTCCGCGCGGCGGAAACGGTGCGGCGGATCGTCCGTGAAACGAATCTGTCATCGAACCGATAGCGGACCGTCATGCCGGCCGGGGTATGCGGTCATCCATCGGGACCGAAACGGAGGAGCATCATGCCCGGCCATGCCAGCGAACTCTCATTCGACGAATTCGACGAACTGAACGACCCGCGCGACGAACCGACCGGGTTCGAGCGCACCGTCTCCCGCCGCCGCTTCCTGGGCGGCGCGGCGGCCCTCGGCGGAGCCGGCGCCTTCTTCGGCCTCGGCGCGTTCCGCCCGGCGCATGCGGGCGGCATGGGCGGCCTCGGTTTCGAGCCGGTGGCGGCCAACGGGCTGGACACGGTGACCGTGCCGCCCGGCTTCTCGTGGCATAACGTCATCGCCTGGGGCGACCCGCTCTGGTCCGACGGCAAGCCGTTCGACCACGCCACGCGCGGCGACGGCGCCAGCCAGGAGCGCGCCTTCGGCGACAATAATGACGGCATGTCCGCCTTCTTCACCGACGGCAGGACGGTGCTCGCCGTCAACAACGAATATGTGAACCGGTCGATCATCTACGGCAACCGCGCCTCCGGCCTGCCGGAGAACGCCGACGACGTGCGCAAGGGCAAGGCCGGGCACGGCGTCAGCGTCTTCGAGATCGGGACGAAGGACGGCGGCTGGCGGCCGGTGCTCGACTCGCCCTTCAACCGGCGCATCACCGCGGACACGCCGATGGAGATCACCGGCCCGGCGCGCGGCCACGACCTGCTGAAGACGGCCGCCGACCCGGAGGGAACCGCGTCGCTCGGCACCTGGAACAATTGCGGCAACGGCAGGACGCCCTGGGGCACCTATCTCGCCTGCGAGGAGAATTTCAACGGCTATTTCTCCTCCTCGGACCCGGATTACGCCGTGTCGGATGCGATGAAGCGCTACGGTGTCGGCCTGAAGGACTGGGGTTATGCCTGGGCCATGGCCGACGAGCGCTTCGACATCTCGAAGCACCCCAACGAGCCGAACCGCGCCGGCTATGTCGTCGAGATCGACCCGCTCGACCCGGACTCCGCGCCGAAGAAGCGCACGGCGCTCGGCCGCTTCAAGCATGAGAACGCCGAGGTCGTCACCGCCGCGAACGGGCATGTGGTGGTCTATATGGGCGACGACGAGCGCGGCGAGTTCATCTACCGCTTCGTCTCGGAAGGCCGCTATGCGGAAGGCGGCGACAATTCCGGGCTGCTGGAATCGGGTTCGCTGTCCGTCGCGCGCTTCGACGAGGACGGCGGCGGCGAATGGCTGGCGCTGACGCCGGAGACGACCGGCATGGCCTCGGCGGCCGAGGTCGCCGTGCATGCGCGCATGGCGGCCTCCGCGGTCGGCGCGACGACCATGGACCGCCCGGAATGGGTCGCCGCGCATCCGAAGCGCGCCGAGGTCTATTGCTGCCTCACCAACAACAAGAACCGCGGCAGGAAACCGAACAAGGGCGGCGATCCGACGCCGGTCGGCGGCCCCAATCCGCGCGCCGGCAACAAATACGGCCAGATCGTGCGCTGGCGGCCGGCAGGCGGCGACCACACGGCCGCCGGTTTCGAGTGGGACCTGTTCGTGGTGGCCGGCAACCCGGCGGTGCATGACGACGACCGCGCCGGCTCCGCCAATGTCACCCCGGACAACATGTTCAACGCGCCGGACGGGCTGGTGTTCGACAGCAAAGGCGGGCTCTGGATCCAGACCGACGGCAAATATACGAATGAGGGCGATTTCGCCGGCCAGGGCAACAACCAGATGCTCTACGCCGACCCCGATACGGGCGCGATAAACCGCTTCCTCGTCGGCCCGAAGGAGTGCGAGGTGACCGGGCTCTGCTGGTCCCAAGACCGCAGGACCATGTTCGTCGGCCTCCAGCATCCGGGCGAGAAGGGCGGCAGCCACTTCCCCGGCGGCGGTGACACCGCGCCGCGCTCCACCGTCATCGCCGTCACCCGCGACGACGGCGCCGAGATCGGCTGATACCGGCGGTCGTCGATCGGCGCCTGTGCCGATGGCCGCCGGGAAACTCCTCCCCCGCCTGCGGGGCTGCCGCATGCGCACATCTCGTCCCGGCTCGTATCCGGCGCACCCGCTGGCCCGGATACGTCTCCTTCGGCAAGCTCGGGGCAGGCTCTTTCGTCGCCCCCGTTCCCCCTTTTCGTCACCCCGGCCTCCGAGCCGGGGTCCAACCATGGCTCCCGATGCCGCCGCAGCCGGTGAAGAACAGGATCGACCGCAGAAGCCGCCGCGAGAACCAGGGCTGGACCCCGGATCGGCGCTGACGCGCCGTCTGGGGTGACGGTTGGGGGGCGTTCGGGCATGACGGGAAGAGGGCCGAGGCGCCTGTCCGGACCTCGTTTCCACTGCATCCCATGAAAAATATCCTGTATTTTCATTTTATATTCCCACATGGACTTGACATTTGGCGGTATGGTGTAGAATGAAAGTAGAGAGAGGCGGCTCCCGGGGCCGCCTTTCGGCTTTTCTGCGGAAAGCGACTGGCTGGGGCCGCGAAAAAGACCCCGGCGGGAACGGACGGGCGAGGTGCGCCCTGCGTCTCGCGCGCGCAATCAGCCGCGCGACCCGCGCCGGCGCCGACACCCGCCCGCGCCCGCGCGCAGGCGGGCGGACGATACGCGCGAAACAGGGTCCCGCCGCAGGCAGCCGGCGCCGGCGGGAGCGAAGACGGATCGAAAGGAAAGACCCATGCCAGGGACGCAAGGCCCGAGGGACTACCCGCAGCCCCGTTCCGAACCGCGGCCTCATGCCCGAAAGGAGCACAGACCATGCCCCAGGCACATGCCGATCATGACATTCCATGACATTTCGCAACGGTCCGGGGATATCGGCCATTCAGCATGCGCACATCGGCGGCGGCGGTCGTCGATTGGAGCCTGCGCCGTCCTGCGCCGGAAATCCCCTCTCGCTTGCGGGGGAGGACGGTCCCGCCGCTATGCGCACGGGCGCGGGCGGGCGCGCATTATGCACGCGCACGCGCGAGGAGGGGCGTCCGGGACCAGGGACCGAAAGGAGGATGCGGCGCCTTGCGAACGGCCGGGGCGGAGACCGGCGCGCATGACAGAACATGACACTTCATGACATTTTGCCGGGGTCCCCTTCGACAAGCTCGGGACAGGCTCCCGAGACGCGGGATCAGGGCCTTGTCCGCCCCGGCGGCATGCGCCACAGGCGGGCCGGCGGGCATACCGCGCGCAAACGGGGACGGGATGCGTGCCTGCGGCAGCCCGCAAGCGGGAGGGGAGCGAAACAGGCCGTCTCCGGACACGAGCCCCGCCTTGCTCGCCCCGGTATCAGCCCGGTCCCCGCGCCCGTTCCCGCCATGCGCGCTATGGGCATGGCGTCGTGCGGCCTGTATATCGGGGCGGACGGGTCGGCGGGAAGGATGCGGGGGTCGTGCCGGAAGGAGCGGTCGGGCGGCGGAGGCGGTCCGCCGACGGCGGAAGGGGGGCCTTTCGGGCGCTCGCGGCCGCGGCGCTGGCGGCTGCGGTGACGGTCTGGCACACGGGCGCGGAGGCGGCCGAGATATCTTTCGGAACCTTCTGGTCCACCGTCACCAACCAGCCTTGCCAGGTTTACAACCGCGGCGTGGGCGGCAAGTTCGAACCCTACACCTGGTCCGGCGCCTGCGTGGACGGCAAGGTCTCGGGGCCGGGGCAGTTGACCTTCGGCGGCGGCAGGCACCTCTTCGACGGCACCATGAAGGCCGGCAAGCAGCACGGCCACGGCACCCTGATCTGGGCCAACGGCAATCGCTACGAGGGCGAGTGGCGCAACGGCCGGCCGCACGGCCACGGGGTTTCCGCCGCTGCGAGCGGAGACCGCTACGAGGGAGAATACCGCAATGGCAAGCAGCACGGCCGCGGGACCCTGACCTGGGCCAATGGCAGCCACTACGAGGGCGAATGGCGCGAGGGCCACCAGCACGGCCGCGGAACCACTATACTCGCCGCCGGCGGCCGTCACGAAGGCGAATACCGCAACGGCGTTGCGCACGGCCGCGGCACGATCGCCTTTGCCGACGGCAGCCGTTACGAGGGCGGTTTCCGCAACGGCCGGCAGCACGGCCGCGGGACCGCCGCCTTCGCCAACGGCAACCGCTACGAAGGCGAATGGCTCAAGGGCGAGCAGCACGGCCACGGGATCAAGACCTGGGCTAATGGCGACCGCTATGAGGGAGAATTCCACAGCGGCGAACGGCGCGGCCACGGGACCTATATCTGGGCAAATGGCGACCGCTACGAGGGCGAATTCCGTAACGACGAATTGCACGGCCACGGGACCAAGACATGGGCCGATGGCAACCGCTACGAAGGCGAATGGCGCGAGAGCAGGCAGCATGGCCGCGGAACCTCCACCCTCGCCAGCGGCAGCCGCCATGTGGGGCAGTACCGCGACGGCAAGCCGAACGGCCACGGCGCTCTCACCTTTGCTAACGGCAGCCGCTACGAAGGCGAGTACCGCGATGGCAAGCCGCACGGCTTCGGCGCTTATGCTGACGCCGATGGCAACCTGTTCCGGGGCCAGTGGCGGGCGGGCTGCTTCAAGCGGGACGGCCGCTGGTTCGCCCTGAACACGACCGGGAAGGTTTGCGGCTTCAAGTAACGGCCCCGCGTCTCCGCCCTCGCGCAAGCCGGCTGCGGAACGCCATGCGCGCTATGGGCATGGCGCGCGCCGGCCTGTATATCGGGGCGGACGGGTCGGCGGGAAGGACGCGGGGGACGTGCCGGAAGAAGCGGTCAAGCAGCGCCGTCGCGGGCGCACGCAGCCCAAGGGGCGCCAGGTCGAGCCGGAGGCGCTGGCGGAGGTGCAGGCGCTGCTGGGCGATGCGCCGCGCGGGCGCGAGTTCCTGATCGAATATCTGCACCTGGTCCAGGGCCGCTTCGGGCATCTCTCCGCCCGGCACCTCGCGGCTCTGGCCGAGGAAATGCGCCTCGCCATGGCGGAGGTCTGGGAGGTCGCGACCTTCTACGCGCATCTGGACACGGTGAAGGAGGGCGAGGACCCGCCGCCGGCGCTCACGCTTCGCGTCTGCGACAGCCTCTCCTGCGAGCTGGCGGGCGCGCCGGCGCTGCTGGAGTCGCTGCGCAACGCCTTCCCGGAGGCGCGCGTCGTCACCGCCCCCTGCATGGGCCGGTGCGACTGCGCGCCGGTCGTCGAGGCGGGGCACGGGCATGTGGACCGGGCGACGCCGGAGACGGTGCGCGCGGCCGTCTCGGACGAGGCGGGGCACGCGGTCCCGGCAGCGCCGCACGGGGATTACGCGCAGTTCCGCGCCTGTCTCGAAGGCCGGCGGACCCGCGAGGGGGCGGCGGCCGAGATCGAGGCGGCGGGGCTGCGCGGCATGGGCGGCGCGGGCTTTCCGAGCGCGCGCAAATGGGGCTTCGTGCGCGCCGGGCCGAAGCCGCGCCACCTGACCGTCAATGCCGACGAGGGCGAGCCCGGCACCTTCAAGGACCGCCATTTCCTGGAGACCGCGCCCGGCGCCGTGCTGGAGGGCGCGCTGATCGCCGCCTGGGCGGTCGAGGCGGACACCATCACCATCTATCTCCGCGACGAATATCCCGCGGCGCGGGAGATCATGGCGGCCGAGATCGCGCGGCTGGGTAAGCTTGCGCCGCCCGGCGGGGTGCATCTGCGCCGGGGGGCGGGCGCCTATATCTGCGGCGAAGAGTCGGCGATGATCGAGAGCATCGAGGGCAAGCGCGGCCTGCCGCGCCATCGCCCGCCCTATGTGGCGCAGGTCGGCCTCCACGGCCGGCCGACGCTCGTCCACAATGTCGAGACGCTCTACTGGATGCCGGCGATCCTGGAGCGGGGCGCGGCCTGGTTCGCGGAAACCGGGCGCCACGGCGGCAAGGGCTGGCGGGCCTATTCCGTCTCCGGGCGGGTGAAGGAGCCGGGCGTGAAGATCGTGCCCGCCGGCGTCACCGCGCGCGAGCTGATCGAAGAGTTTTCGGGCGGCATGGCGGATGGCCGCAAGTTCAAGGCCTACCTGCCGGGCGGCGCGTCGGGCGGCATATTGCCGGCGAGCCTCGCCGACATCCCGCTCGATTTCGGCAAGCTGGAGCCGCATGGCTGCCTCACCGGCTCGGGCGCGGTGGTCGTGCTGGCGGAGGGCGACGATGTGGGCGCGGCCGCGCTCAACCTGATGCGCTTCTTCGCCTATGAAAGCTGCGGGCAGTGCACCCCCTGCCGGGTCGGCACGGACAAGGCCGCCCGGCTGATGGCCGAGCCCGCCTGGGACCGGGACGTGCTGGAGGACCTGGCCGCCGTCATGGCCGACGCCTCCATCTGCGGCCTCGGCCAGGCCGCCCCCAACCCGCTCCGCTGCGCGATGAAATATTTCCCGGAGGATGTGGGGCTCTGACGCGGCCCGAAGGTCAGGGAATGAGCTTGGCGGCGACGATCAGCGCGGCCAGGGCGCCGGCAACGGCATACAATTTGTTCGTCATGCGCAATTCCAGCGCTGCCAGGTCGGCCTTGGTCGCCAGTTCGTTCCTGCCGGAACAAGCGCCGGTCTTGACGACATCGGCAATCGCCTCGAATGCGGCTTCGGCCATGGATCGCCTTCTGTAGCCGGGTAGCGGCGGGAACCCCGTCCGAACAGGACATCCCGCCGCGCCGCTGGCGGACGCAAGCCCCGCAGGCCGGATGCGGCGGGCGGTTCCCCGTCAGGAGATGAGCCTGGCGGCGACGATAAGCGCGGCGAGAATGCCGGCGACGGCGTAGAGTCTGTTGGTGAAGCGTAATACCAGCGGTTGAGGGTTGAGACTCATTGAGGGGATTCCCAGGGAGGGCGACTTCTGACTCAATGCCGCTCGAGCGATTGGAGGGTCGGTATGAGGGCAGGGATCCCCTTGAGGGAGGATTTCGATGCGGCGCAGTTG
>JAJDVH010000167.1 GCA_022826185.1 Alphaproteobacteria bacterium | reverse complement strand
CAAAACGCTATTGTGGTGGCGCATGGCATTGAGCCTCCTTCGTGTCCAAAACGTTCGCAAACGCTTGGACGCCAGTAGAATCAATGCCATGCAACCCGTCCACAAAAATAAACCGGACAGCCGTGGACTTGTTCCGGGCATCTCCCTCAACCGTGTCCGTCCGGCCAAGCGGCCACATGGATGCCCGGAACAAGTCCGGGCATGACGGAAGGGGGCGATCGGGCGGCAGGCGTCGAGTCTGTCATGGGTTCCGGTCAACGACCGCGGGTATAAGGCGCCGGGGCGGCGGACACGTCCGCCTTCCCTATCGTTCCTCGCTTACGCGCCACGGATTGAGCAACCGGACATCCAGCCGGGCGAAGTCCCTGACATTGCGCGTTACGAGGGTCAGTTCATGGCGAATGGCTACCGCCGCGATCTGGGCGTCAGCCGCTGCGGGGCGGCGGCCTTCGCGATCGCCGTCGCCCATAAGGCGGCCCCAGATGGCGGCCGAGCGGCCGTCGAAAGGCAGGACGCGCCCGTCGAACTGCCGGGCAAGATCCTGCTCGATCCATCTCTCGAAGCGCTCGCGGCGCTCCCGTTCCCTTACCTTCCGGGCGCCTCGAACGAGCTCTCCGATGGTCTGGGCGGCAAGGAAGAGGTCCGACGGGTTCTGGGCTGCCAACCAGCCGAGCACAAGTTGCTGCGGTTTTGGCCTGATCGTCTCGCTGACCACATTGGTGTCGAGAAGAAAGGCCATTAGTCGAGTTCGGCGGAGCGGCCGGAAGACCTGTCGCGTTCGATCGGCAGTTCAGTCTCGGCCAGGGGCGAAGCACGAAGAAAGGCGACCAACTCAGCGCCTGTCCGCGCTCTCGGGATGCGCAGCATGGGTTGCAGTGCCCGGCGGACAAGCCGGGCTTCCTCTCCACCGGAACGAAGGACGCCTGCGACCGCCTTGACGAGGGGCGCATCCCGGGAAGGAACCGTGACTTCGACACGCTGCGCGCCGCCGACCGCCATGCGCTTGCGGTGACGGGAAACTCGTGACGCTTCTTCGGTCTTCGGCGCTGCAGGCTTCACGACGATTCACCCATTCCGGTTACGTTTCCGGAATATGGACGTCCCGGCGCTCGCAGGTCAAGCGGCGTGCGAATGTTGAATTCGCTGCGCTCCGTCGTAAGCTGCCGCAGATTGGAATAACGGGGGGAGGAAAGGCGGGATGGACCGCTTCGACTATATCGTTATCGGCGCCGGGTCCGCCGGCTGCGTCATGGCCAATCGCCTCAGCGAGAACCCGGAGACCAGCGTGCTGCTGCTCGAAGCGGGCGGGCGCGACCTCAATCCGTTCATCCACATACCCGCCGGCTTCTTCAAGACGCTCTACGATGAGTCGGTCAACTGGTGCTACGCCACGGAGAAGGAAGAAAACAGCGGCAACCGGGCGATCCACTGGCCGCGCGGCAAGGTGCTCGGCGGCTCGTCCGCCATCAACGGCCATCTCATCGTGCGCGGCCAGCCGGAGGACTATGACGGCTGGGCGCAGCTCGGCAATCGCGGCTGGTCCTACGAGGAAGTGCTGCCCTATTTCAGGAAGTTCGAGAACCGGGCGGGCGGCGACCCGGAGCTTCGCGGCCAGGGCGGCCCGATCAACGTCATCGACCCCATCGAGCAGCATCCGCTGACGCGGCTCTTCATCGAGGCCTGCGTCGAGGCGGGCATCCCGCGCAACGACGACTACAATGACGGCGAGCAGGAAGGCGTGGGCTACTTCCAGCACGCCATCCGCAATGGCCGCCGGGAGAGCACCGCACGGACCTATCTGCGCCAGACGGACGGCCGAACCAACCTTCGGGTGGAGACCCATGCGCTCGCCCAGCGCCTCGTCGTCGAGGAGGGGCGCGTGGCCGGGGTGGTGTTCCGCCAGGGCAATACCGTCCGCGAGGTCCGCGCGAACCGTGAGATCGTCCTTTCATCGGGGTCCATCGCCTCGCCGCAATTGCTGGAACTGTCGGGCATCGGCGACGGAGAGCGCCTCAAGCCGCTCGGGATCGAACCGGTCCACCACCTGCCCGGCGTCGGCGAGAACCTCCAGGACCACTATGTCGCCCGCATCTGCATGAAGGCGCGGGGCATCCGCACCTTCAACGAGCGTTCCAAGGGCCTGCCGCTGCTCTGGGAGACCGTGCGCTACGCGACGACCCGCACAGGCCTGCTGACCGCCGCGCCGGGCAATGTCAGCGCCTCGGTGAAGATCATGCCGGGCGTGGCGACGCCGGACGTGCAGTACAGCTTTGCCCCGGCGAGCTACAAGGACGGCGTCATCAGCGTGCTCGACGATTATCCCGGCATGACGCTCGGCTTCTGGCAGCACCGGCCGGAGAGCATCGGCTCGATCCATATCGGCGCGAACGATCCGGACCGCCACCCCGTCATCCGCCCGAATTACCTCGCCACGCAGACCGATTGCGACACCATGACGGGCGCGCTGAAGCTGGCGCGAAAGATATTCGAGCAGCCGGCCATCGCGCCTTACATCGAGTGCGAGACCATTCCGGGCCCCGAGCGCACGAGCGATGACGAGCTGCTCCATTACTGCCGCTCCAACGGCGCCACGGTCTATCACCCGATCGGCACCTGCAAGATGGGCGACGACCCGATGGCCGTGGTCGATTCCTCGCTGCGCCTGCGCGGGCTGGAAGGGCTCCGGGTGGTGGATGCTTCGGTCATGCCGCGCATGGTCTCCGCCAACACCAATGCGGCCGTGCTGATGATCGCCGAGAAGGCCGCGGACATGATAAAGGCCGCGGCATAGGACCGGCGCCTGCCGCCAACGGGAGAAAGCTCATGGTCGAATACGCCCCCTACCCGGACGCCACCCAGCCGGCAGTCAACTCCGAGCGCTATTTCCGCACGAGCCAGCTTGCCCCGTCGCAGTCCTTCATCGAGGCCCCGGTGACGCTTTCCGAGATCACCGGGCCGCTGTTCTCACGCGAGGGCGTCCCGGCGGACGAAGCGGACCTGACCGCGGGCGGCAAGGCGCTCGGCCAGTTGATGATCCTCGCCGGCCAGGTCCGCGACGAAGATGCGCGTCCGCTTCCCGGCGTCCTCGTGGAAGCCTGGCAGGCCAATGCCTCAGGCAAATACCGCCACCCGGTGGACGGCCGCGACGCGCCCCTGGACCCCAATTTTGTCGGCGCAGGGCGCGCGGTGACGGACTCCGAAGGCCGCTACCGTTTCGTCACCATCAAGCCCGGCGCCTATCCGGTCCCGAATTCCGGCAACTGGTGGCGGCCGCCGCATATTCATCTCTCGATCTACGGTTACGCCTTCATGAGCCGGATGATTACCCAGATGTACTTCCCCGGGGACCCGCTCAACGAAATCGACTCGATCTTCATGTCGGTGCCCGACGCCGACGCGCGCAGCCGGCTCGTCGCGGTCGCCGACACATCTCTCGGCCTGCACGAACATGCGCTCGGCTACGGCTTCGACATCGTGCTGCGGGGGCGGGACCAGACGCCGATGGAAGACGAAGGGCTTCAGGCATGAGCGCGGCGCCGACTGCGTCGCAAACGCTCGGGCCGTTCTTCAACTATGCCCTGCCGTCGATCGCCGACCTCACCGGCGGCGGCAAGGCCGAGGGGCGCAGCATTCTCCTGCGGGGCTGCGTCACCGATGTGAACGCCGCGCCCGTCCGCGATGCGCTCGTCGAGATCTGGCAGGCCAATGCGGCAGGCGGCTACGCCCACCCGCTCGACAGGGACGACGCGCGCCCGCGCGACCCTCATTTCAGCGGCTTCGGCCGGGTGCTGACGGATCCCGAGGGCTCGTTCTCCTTCACGACGGTGATGCCGGGCCCCGTCCCCTTCGAAGGCAATCGCTGGCAGGCGCCGCATATCTCGGTCGCCGTGTTCGCGGCCGGCCTGCTGCGGCGCATACGGACCCGCGCCTACTTCCCCGACGAGGAGCTGAACGCCGAAGACCCCGTGCTGGCGGCCGTGCCTTCCGGGCGCCGCGCGCTGCTGGTCGCGGAGGCTCAGGAGGGCGGCTACCGCTTCGACATCCGCCTCCGGGGCGAGAACGAAACGCCGTTCTTCGGCGACTGACCCCCCGCCGCCTACAGGCGCGGCCCGAGTTTTTCCGCGAGGGCGTCGAGGAGTTTCAGGCTTTCGGCCTCGTCCACGGACGGCAGCATGAAGACCGCGCGCGCCACGCTCGCGGCTTCCGCCCGGTCGAGCAGTGCGGCATCCGCCTCGACTCCGAAGAGAGTCACCGCAATCGAGTCCGGGTCGCGTTCCGCTTCGGCGGCCATCTGCCGGAAGCGCGGCAACAGTTCCAGCACGTCCTGGTCCCGCCCTCCGATCGGCATCCAGCCGTCGCCATAGGCTATCGCCCGGCGCGCGCCCCAGGGGAAGGCCCCGCCGACGATGACCGGCGGGTGCGGACTCTGCACCGGCTTCGGCCATTGCGCCATCGAATCGAAAGTGACGAACGCGCCGTGATACTCGGCCTTCGCCTCCGTCCAGATCGTCTTCATGGCGGCGATGCGCTCCTCCATGAGGGCGAAGCGCGTCGAGAAGTCGGTGCCGTGGTCGGCCATCTCCTCGGCATTCCAGCCGCCGCCGACGCCGAACAGGAACCGCCCGCCGGACAGCCGGTCGAGCGTCGAGACTTCCTTGGCCGTGTAGATCGGGTCGCGCTGCACGACGAGGCATATGCCCGTTCCCAGCTTGATGCGGGAGGTGGCGGTGGCGGCGCTCGCCAGCGCCAGGAACGGGTCCATGACGTCGTAATACTGCTTCGGCAGGTCGGCGCCGCCGGGCCAGGGGGACTGGCGCGACCAGGGAATGTGCGAGTGCTCGGGAAGCCAGAAGGACTCGAAGCCGCGCGCCTCGGCCGCAACGGCCAGCGCCGCCGGCGCAATGGAATAGTCGGTCGGGAAATAGGCGATGCCGTAGTCCATGGGGTCTTCGTCCTTCGTTATGGGTGCCTGCCGTAAGGCCGCAGCCTATCCGATTTCCGGCAGCAGAGAAGCCGCCGCCGCCCGCACGGCCGGGCCGCCCTCGATCCTTCGGCCCGCATTGCCGCAACACCGGCACGGATTTGCCCTTGAACTGCCGCGGAATCGGACCGACTCTTCCCTCATGCGGCCAATTGACGAGCCTGCGCGGGTCACCGCGCTACTCGGACCCACCAACACCGGCAAGACCTACGCCGCCGTGCAACGCATGCTCGGGCACGAGTCCGGCATGATCGGCTTCCCGCTCCGTCTGCTGGCGCGGGAGAACTACGACCGCATTGCCGCGATCAAGGGCGCCGGCGCCGTGGCCCTGGTCACGGGCGAGGAGAAGATACTCCCGCCGCGGGCGCGCTATTTCGTCTGCACTACCGAATCCATGCCGCTGGACAGGAGTGTCGCCTTCCTTGCGGTGGACGAGGTGCAGATGGCAGCGGACCCGGAGCGCGGCCACATCGTCACCAACCGGCTTCTCCATGCGCGCGGCCGGCAGGAGACGATGTTTCTGGGCGCCGAGACGATCCGCCCGCTCCTGCGCCAACTGGCACCCGAGGCGGTCGTCGAAGACCGGCCCCGCTTCTCCCGGCTCGATTATTCCGGCTACCGCAAGGTCACGCGGTTGCCGCCGCGTTCGGCCGTGGTGGCGTTCTCCGCAAGCGAAGTTTACCGCCTGGCCGAACTCGTCCGCCGGCAGCGCGGCGGCACCGCTGTCGTGCTGGGCGCACTCAGCCCCCGCGCGCGTAACGCCCAGGTCGGCATGTACCAGGCGGGCGAGGTCGATTACCTGGTGGCCACCGATGCCATTGGCATGGGACTCAACATGGATGTGCGCCATGTGGCGTTCTCCTCGCTCGACAAATTCGACGGCAGGCGCATGCGAAAGCTCGCCGCGGCCGAGATCGGCCAGATTGCCGGGCGCGCCGGACGCCATGTCGCCGACGGCACATTCGGCGTTACCGCCGAACAGCGGCCGATGGACGAGCGCATCGTCGCGCGGGTCGAGGACCACCGCTTCGAGCCTCTGCAAACGGTCTGCTGGCGAAATGCCGATCTCGATTTCTCCAGCGTCGACCGGCTGCTGGCGAGCCTGGGCCGGCCGCCGCCCTTCCCTTTCTGCGTGCCGGGGCGCGACGGCGAGGACCGGCAGGCATTGACCGTGCTGGCGCGGGACCCGGCCATCGGGTCGGCGGCCGTCGGCCCCGAGAGGGTCGCCCTGTTGTGGGAGGTTTGCCAGATACCGGACTTCCGCAAGACGCTGACCGACGCCCATGCCCATCTGCTGGGGCGCGTTTACCGCTACCTGGTCGAGTGCGACGGCCGGCTGCCCGCGGACTGGGTGGCGCGGCAGGTCGGCCGGCTGGAGCGCACCGACGGCGACATCGACACGCTTATGGCGCGCATCGCGGGCGTGCGCACCTGGACCTATATCGCCTATCGCGCCGCCTGGCTCGACGACGCCGCCGGCTGGCAGGAGCGCACCCGCCGGCTGGAAGACCTGCTCTCGGACGCCCTGCACGAACGCCTGACCCAGCGCTTCGTGGACCGGCGCACGGCGGTGCTGGCCCGGCGCCTCAGGGAAGGCGGCGACCTCATGGGGGCCGTGGCGGGGAACGGTTCGGTCTTCGTCGAAGGCGAGACGGTCGGGCGTCTGGACGGCTTCCGCTACACCGCTGAGCGGGACGAACGCGGCGGCCGGCCCCTCGTGCTGGCCACGCAGCGCGTGCTGCGGCAGGAGGTGGCCCGCAGGGTCGATGCGCTGGCCGCAGACGATGACGGGTGTTTCGCTCTCGACGCAGAGGGCCGGATGCTGTGGAACGACGAACCGGTGGCCCGCCTGGCGGCCGGGGCGACCGCGTTGGCGCCCGACTTCCGGCTCCTGCCTTCGGACCTCCTGGAAACGGCGCCCCGGCGCCGGGTGGAAACCCGCCTTCGGGAGTGGATCGACGGCCTGGTCGCCCGCGAGCTCGCGCCGCTCGCAGCGCTCGCCGGAGCCGAGGAACTATCCGGCCGCGCTCGCGGAATCGCCTACCGGCTCGCCGAAGCGCTGGGAACGCTGAGGCGCGAGGCTGTTTCGGACCTCGCGCGCTCATTGCCGCGCGCCGAGCGGCAGGCGCTGGGGCGGCTGGGCGTGCGCATCGGCCGGGTCGCCCTGTTCGTGCCGGCGATGCAGAAGAACCGGGCCGCAGGGCTGCTGGACCTGCTTTGGCGCATCCACCGCAAGAGCGGCGGCGAGCCGTTGGCGACCGCCCGGCCGGTGCTGCCGCTGGACCCGGCCGTGCCGGCGGCCCGCTACGCCGCTGCCGGTTATCTCACCGCCGGTCCGCTGGCGCTCCGTGCGTCCGTGGTCGAACGGCTGGCCGAGGCCGCCGCCGGCCTCGCCGAGCAGGGCCCCTTCGTCCCCACTCTGCAACTCGCCCGGTTGACGGGGTGCCGCCTCGACGACCTGCCCGCCGTTCTGACGGATATCGGATACGAAGCCCGCGACAGCGCCACGGGCATGCAGATGACCCGCAGCCGCCGCAGGCCGCCGCGCCGGATACGGGCCCGGTCCGGTTCGCCGTTTGCAAAACTCGCCGAACTCAAGGTCGGGTTGTGAGCGGGCCGGCAGCGGGCCAGCGACTCGACCAGTGGCTCTGGCGGGCCCGTTTCTTCAAGACGCGCGGGCTGGCGACAAAGCTGTGCCAGGCCGGGAGAGTGCGGGTGAACCGCCGGCCGGTGCAGAAGGCCCATCACCTTCTTCGGGTGGGTGACATCCTGACCTTCCCCCAGGCCGGCAGCATCCGGGTCGTGCGGGTCGAGGCGCTGGCGGAACGGCGCGGTCCGGCGCCGGAGGCGGCCCGCCTCTACGCCAACCTCGACAGTTGACAGGTCCGGCCCGACTGCTAAATGGCGCCATCCATGGTGCCGCTCTACATGCGGCCCGGAGACATTGCCTATGACCTATATCGTCAACGACGCCTGCATCCGGTGCAAATACACGGACTGCGTCGAGGTATGCCCGGTCGATTGTTTCTATGAAGGCGAGAACATGCTCGTCATACATCCGGACGAGTGCATCGACTGCGGCGTATGCGAGCCGGAATGCCCGGTCGAGGCAATCAAGCCGGACACCGACCCCGGCATGGAAGAGTGGGTCGAGTTCAACCGGCGCTACTCCGAGAGCTGGCCGAATATCACCTACCGCAAGGACGCGCCGCCCGACGCGGAAAGCTGGGAAGGCGTAGAGGGCAAGCTGGAAGCCCATTTCAGCCCCAATCCGGGCGGTTGACGCGCAGCAGGAGGCGCCCCGACACCGGAAACGCGAGGGCATAAGGCGTATCCGCCAGGCGCAGGCCCGCACTGTCGGCCCCATGCCTCCCGCACATGGAGATTCCGGCTCCAGTGGGTCCAGAGAGTCGCCATCCGGTTGATTTTGTGGTAGAGTTCCTGTCGGGCTTGGAGGAAGCCCCGCCAACCGCAGCAAAGTCGCTGGCGCGCCCCGCTCGCTGAATCGGCTGGGCGTTTTGCCTTACCGGTTGGTGCATCGTTACGGAACTTGGGGACCGAAACAACAGGATGACGAAGCGAGGAAATTTCAGGGCTGGCAACCACGTGGTCTATCCGGCGCACGGCGTCGGGAAGGTTCTGGCGGTCGAGGAACAGACGATTTCCGGTTACGACCTGGAGATGCTGGTCATCGAATTCGAAAAGGAAAAGATGCTGCTCCGCATCCCGACCGCCAAGGTGCAGACGGCAGGCTTGCGAACGCTTTCCACGAAAAAGGAGATGCAGAACGCACTGCGCACTCTCAAGGGGAAGGTCCGGATCAAGCGAACGATGTGGAGCCGGCGCGCCCAGGAATATGAGGCGAAGATCAACTCCGGCGATCCCAATCTCATCGCCGAGGTCGTGCGGGACCTGCACCGCAACGCCGACCAGCCGGACCAGTCCTACAGCGAGCGCCAGATTTACCAGGCCGCTCTCGAACGGTTGAGCCGGGAACTCGCGGTGGTGGAGAAAATCGACGAGGACAAAGCCGTCAAACGAGTGGAAACGGTGTTGCAGGCTGCCTGAGCGAACAGCGACAAGATATCGCATCGTGAGGCGGTCTGCTCCCGGACGGGCAGACCGCCTCTCGGCTTTTTGGGAGGACGGTATCGCGAAACCGGTTGAATAACCGCGCGCGACTGCCCACCTCTCAATGTGTGCGCCCGCCCGGCAATCGGGACGCGGCGCGGGAAGGAACGAGATGAGCTATCTGGACCGGTCGGCCAATAGCAGGGGGGCGTTGAACTTCGTCCGCCATGCGATGAGCACGCCGCTGCTCACTCGCGAACGCGAACAGGAGCTGGCATTGCGCTGGCGCGACGAGCAGGACGAGGCCGCTCTTCACGAGCTGGTCAACGCCTATACGCGCCTCGTCGCCGCCACGGCTGCGAAATACCGGAACTACGGCCTGCCCATGGCCGACCTGATGCAGGAAGGCGCGGTCGGCCTGATGCAGGCGGCCGCCCGTTTCGAGCCTGAGCGGGAGGTCCGTTTCTCGACCTACGCCTCCTGGTGGATACGCTCGGCGATGCAGGATTATGTCCTGCGCAACTGGTCCATCGTCCGCACGGGCTCGACCTCATCCCAGAAGTCGCTGTTCTTCAATCTGCGCCGGCTGCGCGCGCGCATCGAGGGCCGCACCGGCAAGCCGCTCGACGACCGGGGGCGGGCGCGCATTGCCGCGGAGCTCAAGGTCGCGACGAGCGATGTGGAAAGCATGGAGGGCCGGCTAACCGGCGCCGACCGCTCGCTGGACGCGCCGGTGGGCGAAGACGGCGACGAGACCTGGGTGCAGTTTCTGGCGGACCAGCGCCCGTCCCCCGAAGACAACGCCATGGAGCATCTCGACGGCGACGAGCGGGCACGCTGGATCCGCGAGGCGCTGGCCGAACTGCCGGAGCGCGAGGCGAAGATCATTCGCGAACGGCTGCTGGAAGACGATGCGCGCACGCTGGAATCGCTCGGACAGGAACTCGGCGTCAGCAAGGAGCGGGTCCGCCAGCTGGAAGCCCGCGCGCTCGGCAAGCTGCGCCGCAGCCTGGCGCCTCGCTGGCGCGCCGACGGCAACGTCCTGCCCGACGCATAGCCGCATAGCTGCAACGCGCCTGCACGCTACAATGGGACTCAGCGACGAGCCGGCAAAAACGCCGGCCCGGGAGAGGCCCGTGCGCGGGAAGACGGCGACACCCAGATGAAGCACTACACCGAACGTGTGCTCGTGACCGGGGGAGCGGGTTTCATCGGCTCGCACCTTTGCGAGCGCCTGATGGCAGACGGCTCGGATGTCATCTGCCTCGACAATCTGTTCACGGGCGCCAAGGCGAACATCGGCCATCTTCTGGGCGAACCGAATTTCGAGTTCATCCGCCACGATGTGACGGAGCCGCTGCGCCTGGAGGTGGACCGGATTTTCAACCTCGCCTGCCCGGCAAGCCCGGTGCATTACAAGCACGACCCCGTGCAGACCGTGAAGACGTCCGTGCACGGGGCCATCAACATGCTGGACCTTGCGCGGCGCTGCGGCGCGCGCATCCTGCAGGCCTCGACGAGCGAGGTGTATGGCGATCCCCTGTCCCACCCGCAGAAGGAAGACGACTGGGGCAATGTGAACCCGGTCGGCCCCCGCGCCTGCTACGATGAGGGCAAGCGCTGCGCCGAGACGCTGTTTTTCGACTATCACCGCCAGCACGGCGTCGATATCAGGGTCGTGCGCATCTTCAACACCTACGGCCCGCGCATGCACCCCTCGGACGGGCGCGTGGTGTCGAACTTCATCGTGCAGGCGCTGCTCGGGCGCCCGTTGACGCTGGCCGGCGACGGCAGCCAGACCCGGTCCTTCTGCTATGTGGACGACCTCGTGGACGGGCTGCTGGCCTACATGGCGCTCGACGATGCGCCTCCCGGCCCCGTCAATCTCGGCAACCCTGACGAGACGACGATCGCGGCGCTCGCCGAGACGGTCGTGAGTCTTTGCGGGAGCGGGTCGGAGACCGTACTCGTGCCTCTGGAAACGGACGACCCGTCGAGACGCCGTCCCGACATATCGCGCGCGGCCGACCTGCTCGGCTGGACGCCTGCCACCGGGCTCGCAGACGGCCTCGGCGCCACGATTGACTGGTTCCGCGAACTGCTGCGCACCATCCCGGAACACCGGATCGATGTCGCAAGGCCGTAAAACGGTCTGGGCCGTCGTTACCCCGGTCTACGAAGACGGCGATTCCTTTGCCTCGCTGTGCCGGGACCTCGCGCGCCTCGACGCCGGCGTGTCGCTGGAGGTCCTTGCGGTGGACGATGGAACGATCGGGGCGCCGCCGGCGGTCGATGCCATCCGGGATGCCGGGCTGGCCGGCCGGATCGTCCGCCTGAAGCGCAACAGCGGGCACCAGACGGCGATCTGGGTCGGCCTCGCCGTGGCCGCGTCGGAGCCGCGCTATGCCGGCGCGATCGTCATGGACAGCGACGGCGAAGACCGGCCCGAGAACGTGCCGCAACTGGTCGCCGCCATCGGGGCGGATTGCAACGCGGTCGTCGCGCGGCGGGGACGACGGACGGAGTCCCTGCCCTTCCGGCTCTTCTACCGGCTCTACCGGCGCTTCTTCCGCCTGTTGACGGGCCGGGAGATCCGGTTCGGCAATTTCTGCGCGCTCGACCGGCGGGCGCTGCTGCGGCTGACGGCCATGCAGGAGACCCGGATCCATCTCGCGGCGGCGGTCATCAAGTCCAGGCTGAGGCGCGTCGAAATCTCCTGCGACCGGGGCGCCCGCTATGACGGGCGCTCGCGGATGAATTTCTACGACCTGGCGCTTCACGGCATTCGCGCGGTCGCGGTGTTCGACGATGCCGTGCTGACAAGAATGGGCGCCGTTTGCGCCGGGGCGGCGATATCCGGCGTTCTTGTCTTCCTGGCCGGCGTCATCCTGAAGCTCTCCGGCCAGACTCCGCCGGGGTGGCTCACCTTCGTGACCGGCTTCCTGGTGCTGGTCTTCCTGCAGACCGCGATCCTGAGCCTCGTCGCGCTCATCATGAACGCGCTCGGCTACCGCTCGCCGGCGGACCTTGATGCGGCTGCGGCGTCGCTCATTCTGGAGACGGAAGCGACCGGGCTCGACAGTTCGCGCGATGGGTGAGGAAGCGGGCCGAGTCGTTCGTTTCATCGTGAACGGGCTGTTCGCGACCGCCGTCCACTACGGCGTGCTCGCGGGCCTGATCGAGGGCGCGGGGATGGGATCGGCAGCCATCGCCAACGCGCTCGCGGCCGTCTGCGGCATCGCGGTTTCCTATGCCGGCAACCGCACATTCGTGCTGAGGAGCCGCGCGCCCCACCGCCGGGCCGGCGCGCGCTTCCTCGCCTGCTACACGGCAATCGTCTCCCTGCATGGCGGCGCGATGGCGCTCTGGGCGGACCTCGGAGGACTCGACTACCGGATCGGCTTCCTGCTGTTCACGGGCCTTGCAGCCATTCTCACCTATCTGCTGAACCGCTTCTTCGTCTTCAGCGAGCCCGAGGCGGAACTGCCGTCCAGGTGATCCGGATCGGCCGGGCCGCAGCGGAGGCGCTCCACCGGAAGATTTCCTCTCTCGTTACCCGTCCGGCTGTCAATGAAACCAGGCCCGGCGCGGGCTTCGAGCCCGTCCGCCACACGACCAGCGCGCCCTTGCGCACGATGTCTTGCTCAGAGACCCAGGGGGCTTTCCGTTCATCGCCGTCGATGGACACCGAAGGCATGCCCGGCGCCGCCAGCGCCACCAGCCCCGCCTCCCAGACCGGCCCGGCAACGATCTGCGGCATCGCGCCGGTCTCATTCTTATAGGCGCGCAGCAGCCGGGCAGCGATCTCCTCCTGCGGCCAGACGACTCGTGAGGGCTTGTCCGACCGCTCGGCGCGGAGGACCACCGAAGCGGCATAGGCCGTCGGCACCAGGATGAGCAGGCACGCAGCCATGGCCGTAATCCTGGAGAGCCTCCGCCCTTCAAAACGGCCCGGCAGCAGCGCCAGCAGCAGCAGACCGGAGAGGTTGAACATCGGCATGCCCCACATGTCCTTCAGGCCCATGCCGATCAGGGCGGCCATGAGCGCCGCCAGCAGCGCGGGCAGCAGGCCCATGACGATGAGGAACCGGCGCGCGCGCGCCTCTTCCGGACTCGACCGGAACGCCCCCCTGCCGAACAGCCCCGCCGCCAGCGCCATCAGCAGGAAGACGGCATGGTCCGCGATCTGCGTGAGCAGGAAGGAGAGCGGCCCCCCTGCCCTGCCGGAACCAGCCCGTGCCAGTGCATAGTCGAACGGCAGGAAATCCGTCTCGACCAGGAACGCCGCCTGCGGCGCGGCAACGAGGGCGAAGACCGCCAACGCCGCCCACGGTCCGATGCGGGCAAGCTGCGCGCGCGCCTGCGCATCCGCCAACATCCATGCGCCCGCCGCCGCCAGGAGCAGGCCGGAGGAGTATTTCGCCCAGAGCGACAGCCCGGCGAATGCGCCCAGCAGAAGCCACCAGGCGAGCCGCCCGCCTTGCGCCGAACGCCACAAGGCCAGGCATGTCCATGCCCAGAGCGGCATCTGCACGAGATTGTGGTTCATCTCGGGCGTCGGCCAGGAATAGTAGAAGACGCCCGTCAGCAGCAGCGTGCCGGCGAGCGCCCGCCCCGGCCCCAGCAGGTCGCGCCCGAGCAGATAGACGGCGAGGAAGCTTGCGGCGACGCAGGCCTGCGCCAGCGCATAGGCCGGCCAGAGCGCGCCTCCCGAAACGAGCCGGACGGCCTCCAGCAACAGGCCGGGCAGGTTGGGGTGCTTGAAGGTCGCGACGACCCCTTCCCGGCCCCAGACGAGCATCTCGACGACATCGAGCGGCGGCGCGCTGTGGGTCAACGCCGGCGCCAGCGTCCAGAACAGCGCCTGCGCGGCGCACAGCAGGACAACCGCGCGGCCTGGTCGCGACAGCATTTGTTCCGAGATCGTCATTGCCGGTGGCGCTTCCCTGCGGCGGGTCCCGCGCCTTTATTCGCTTGCCGGCCTGCGCTGAATGACCGGCATGAGCACGCCGGTCAGCGCCGTTTCATTGTACTGGTTCCGGGCGCGGAACGACATGCGCATGTTGCCCCGGTCGGGCCGGGACGACGGCAACAGCTCCAGGACTTCGCAGGTAACCCGAATCGTGTCGCCCGGCCGCACCGCGCGCTGCCAGCGCAGATCGTCCATGCCCTTGCCGCCCATATTGCCCGGCCCGAACACCCGCGCCTGGACGATAAGGCGGAAAACCACTGCAAGCGTATGGAAGCCGCTGGCTATCAGCCCGCCATAGATGCTCTCGACGGCGCGCTCCCGGTCGAGGTGGAAATATTGCGGGTCGTATTGGAGCGCAAAGTCGATAATGCCGCTTTCGGTGAAGGTGTATCCATCCGTCTCGAAGCGCTGGCCGACCCTGAAATCGTCGAACCAGCGCCCCGAATCGCCTGCCTGCATCACCAGACGCCGGTGTTCTCCATCGACGCCCAGGGTTCGGCCGGCTCGCGCGGACCGCCCGCCTGCAGCAGTTCGATGGAAATGCCGTCCGGCGAGCGGATGAAGGCCATGTAGCCGTCGCGCGGCGGACGGTTGACGGTCACCCCGGCGTTGGAGAGGGACTGGCAGAGGCCGTAAATGTCATCGACCTCGAAGGCGAGATGGCCGAAATTCCGTCCGCCCTTGTAGTCCTCGGGGTCCCAGTTGTAGGTGAGTTCCAGAACCGGCGCCTTCGCATCGCGGGCCACGGCCTCGTCCGCCGATGCGGCGAGGAAGATATTGGTGTAGCGGCCCTTCTCGCTTTCGGTGCGCCGGGTTTCGACCATGCCCAGCAGGCCGCAATAGAAGGCGAGCGACTTGTCGAGGTCCGAAACGCGGACCATGGTGTGCAGATAGCGCATGGCTGGGAATCTCCTGGATTGGATCGGGCCGGCGGCAGAATAGGCGCGGCCTAGCGCCCTTGGAAGACCGGCGCCCGTTTCTCCATGAAGGCCGTGCGGCCCTCGCGGTAATCCTCGCTCTCCGACGCCTGCATCTGGAGGTCGCGGTAGCTGTCTTCGGTTTCGGCCATGCGGCCGGCCGCAACAGCGTTGAGCCCGATCTTGTGGCCCATGATGGAGAGCGGCGCGTTGCCCGCCATGGAGTCCGCGAACTCGATCGCGGCCTCGACCGGGTCGCCGTCCACCAGCATGTCCACCAGGCCCATGTCCGCAGCCTCCTCCGCCGTGAAGCGCCTGGCCGTGTACATGATCTTCTTGGCGTTGGTGACGCCGACGATGCTGGCGAGCTTCTGCAGCCCGTCCATGCCATAGACGATGGAGAGGCGCGCCGCCGGGACGCCGAAACGCCCGCTGCGGTCCGAAACGCGGAAATCCGCGCAGACGATCAACCCGCAGCCCCCGCCGACCGCATAGCCGCGGATCGCAGCGATGACGGGCTTGGATACTTCTGCAATGCCGTGCTCGGCCGCGAGCACGGCGCGGGCGTAGTCCGCCGCCTGGTCGGCGTCGCCGCGCACCTCGGCGAATTCCGAGATATCGGCCCCGGTGCAGAAATTCTCGCCCGCGCCCGTGAGCACGATGGCCCGCACGTCGCCGTCCTTGTCCAGTTCGCCGAACAACCGGCCAAGCTCGAACCACATCGCCTTGGTGCAGCAGTTCTTCTTCTGCGGTCGATTGATGGTGACCACCGCGACCTGGCCCTGCCGGCGAAGCCTGATTTCGTCCATGGAACCCGTTTCTCCCTGTCGGCCGCCCCCGTTATGCCGCGCCGGCGCCGCCCTTGCCAAGAGAAACCGGTTGGCGAGAATGGCCGCAGGTTTCTCATGGGAGGCAGGAACGCCATGGCCGGGGCACTGGAAGGGCTTAGAGTCATCGACTTCACGACCAATCTTTCGGGGCCCTATTGCGCGATGCTGCTCGCCGACCAGGGCGCCGATGTCATCAAGGTGGAGCGCCCCGAGGGCGAAGCGATGCGCCAGACGCCGCCCTTCGTGGAGGGCGAAAGCGCGCCCTTCATGCTCTGGAACCGCAACAAGCGTTCCGTGACGCTCGACCTGAAGAGCGAGGAGGGTTTCCAGGCCGCCTGGGACCTCTGCATCTCGGCCGATATCGTGGTCGAGAACTTCCGGCCCGGCGTCATGGCGCGGCTCGGCCTCGGCTACGAGGCGCTGGCGGCGGAGAATCCCGGTCTGGTGATGACCTCGATCTCCGGCTTCGGGCAGGACGGGCCCTACGGCGCCCGCGGCGGCTTCGACCTGATTACCCAGGCCATGTCCGGCCTCGCCGCCATCAACGGCCCGGAGGACGGCCCGCCCTTCCGCCTGCCCATCGCCATTTCCGATGTCGGCGCCGGCATGTTCGGGGCCTACGCCACCATGGTCGCCATCCACGGCCGCACCGGGACCGGCAAGGGCCAGCATGTGGACGTGTCGCTTTACGAAAGCGCCATGTCGTTCTGCGTCTATGAGGCGGCGGCCTATTTCGCGACCGGGAAGACGCCGGAGCGGATCGGCCAGCGCCATCGCGGCAGCTCGCCCTACCAGATCCTCAAGGCGAAGGACGGCTATCTCGCGGTCGGCGGCGCGCAGCAGAACCTCTGGTTCCGCATCTGCAACGTGCTCGGCCGGCCCGACCTGCCGGAGGACCCGCGCTTCAGGACCCGCGCCGACCGGGTGGCGAACAATGACGAGCTGATCGAGATCTTCGAGGCCGTGATGCAGACCCGCACGCGGGACGAATGGCTGACAGAACTCGAGGAAGTAGGCGTGCCGGCAGGCCCGGTAATGGACCATGGCGAGGTGTTCACCGACCCGCACACGCTGGCCCGCGACATGGTAGTGGAGCTCGACCACCCGGCCGTTGGCAGGATGAACACCATCGGCACGCCGGTGAAGCTCGCCGCGACGCCCGGCGCCATCGACCGGCCGGCGCCGCTGCTCGGCGAGCACACCGAAGAAGTCCTGGCCGAACTCGCCGCCCGCAAACGCGCCCCGCTCGCCGCCGCGGAGGAATAGCCGCCGCGTTCTCGACAGGCGGCGCGGAAAGGGATACATCTCGCTTTCCCGGTGGGGCGCATAGCTCAGTTGGCAGAGCAGCTGACTCTTAATCAGCGGGTCCTAGGTTCGAGTCCTAGTGCGCCCACCACCCATCGAAAACGGGCCGGTTCGGCGGGAGGCTCCCATGGCGCTCAAGGACAGTGTGGACGGAATCCTGGAGGCTGCGGTTTCGCGGGGCGATGTCCCCGGCGTCGTGGCTGCGGCGACGACGGCGGAGGGAACCGTCTATGAGGGCGGGTTCGGCGAACGCGCGGTCGGCAGCGGCGCCGCCATGACGCCCGACACGGTGGGCTGGATCGCCTCCATGACCAAGGCCGTCACCGGCGCGGCGGCCATGCAGCTGGTCGAGCAAGGCAAGCTGGAACTGGATGGACCGGCAAGCGCGGTCATACCGTATCTGGGCGAAGTCGGGGTGCTGGAGGGCTTCGACGGTGACGGCCAGCCGAAGATGCGCCCGCCGAAGCGGCCGATCACGCTGCGCCACCTGCTGACCCACACCTCCGGCTATGTGTACGAGATCTGGAACACGGACATCCTCGCCTACCAGGAAGCGAAGGGCGTGCCCCAGATCACCAGCTGCGAGAATGCCGCGCTGACGACGCCGCTGCTGTTCGATCCGGGCGAGCGCTGGGATTACGGCATCGGCATCGACTGGGCCGGCAAGATGGTCGAGGCCGTCAGCGGCCGGAAGCTCGGCGAGTATATGAAGGAAAACATCTTCGATCCGCTCGGCATGGGCGACACCGCCTTCCGGATCACGCCGGCCATGCAGGAGCGGATGGCTACCGTGCATGTGCGCGGCGAGGACGGCGCCTGGATGGCGATGGAGTTCACCGTCGAGCAGGATCCCGAGTTCGAGATGGGCGGCGGCGGCCTCTATTCCACCGTCGGCGACTATCTCAAATTCATCCGCATGATCCTGAACAAGGGCGCGGCGAACGGCCACCGGGTGCTCAGGCCGGAAACCGTGGAGGCCATGTCGGTCAACAGCATCGGCGACAACCGGGTCGTCAATCTTCCGACGGCCATGCCGCCCTACTCCAACGATGCGGAGTTCTTCCCCGGCATGGAGAAGACCTGGGGCCTGACCTTCATGATAAACAATGAGGAAGCGCCGACGGGCCGGACGGCCGGCAGCCTCGCCTGGGCCGGCCTCGCCAACTCCTATTTCTGGATCGACCCGCACAAGGGCATCGGCGGCGCCTACCTCACCCAGGTCCTGCCCTTCGCCGACGAAAAGTCCCTGCCGCTCTACCTGGACTTCGAAACGGCGGTTTACCGGAACCTGTAGGAGCTCAACGCGGTCAGACGTTCCCCGCCGCATAGTCCTCCGCCAGCTGGAATTTCCGGATCTTGCCGGAGCCGGTCAGCGGGAAGGCGGGGACCTCGCGCCAGACGACCGGCGTCTTCTGCGGCGAGAGGTGGGCGCGGCAGTGGCGGCGGAGTTCCTGCGGGTCCATCTCCCGGCCCGGCTCCATGCGCACGAAGCAGGCGACGATCTCGCCCCACCTGTCGTCCGGCAGCCCGACCACGGCGACCTCCGCCACGTCGGGATGCTCCAGCAGCGCGTTTTCGATCTCCGCCGGGAACAGGTTCTCGCCGCCCCGGATGATCATCTCCTTCACCCGCCCGGTGATGCGCAGATAGCCCTGCCGGTCGAGCGTGCCGAGATCGCCGGTGTGCAGCCAGCCGTCCGCGTCGATGGCGTCCGCGGTCGCCGAAGGGTTGTCGTGGTAGCCGATCATCACGCAATAGCCGCGCGTGCAGATCTCGCCGACCTCGCCGACCGGCACCACCCGGTTCTCCCCGTCCACGCTGCGGATCGAGACCTCCGTCTGAGGCATCGGCAGGCCGGTCGTGTTGCAGACGATGTCGAGGCTTTCGCCCAGATGGTGCTGGGTGACGAGGGGCGAGGCTTCCGTCTGGCCATAGACCGTCTGGAAGGCGCAACCGAACCGCTCGGTCACGTTGCGCACCAGCTCGGGCGCCACCATCGAGCCGCCGGACACCGCGATCTCCACCGAGGAGAGATCGAACGGCTCCTGGTCGAGGCACTCCATCATCGCGACCAGCATGGTCGGCACGCCGAGAAGCGCGGTCACCTTCTCGCGTTCCATCAGCCGCAGGATCGCCGCCGGGTCGAACAGCTTGACGAGATACATCGCGCAGCCCGCCTGGAGCGCGCCGAGCGTAATCAGCCCGCAGCCGCTGGTGTGGAACATCGGCATGAAGTTCGCCCAGACCGAGTCCGGCCTTGTGCCCGCCCGGACGGCGCAGTAGCGCGCATTGTTGGTGAGCGAGCGGTGGGACAGCACGGCGCCCTTGGGAAAGCCGGTCGTGCCGGAGGTGTACTGGATCTGCGCGGCATGGTCCGGCGTGACTTCGGGCAGTTCGGCCGGCCGGTCTCCGATACGGTAGAGCGCGTCGGCATCGTCAAGATCGACGAGTTCCCGCACGGCTTCGAGGCTGTCGGCGGCGGCAACGGCGATCTCCGCCATCGGATTGCCCCGGTAGCTCTCCACCGAAAACAGCGCGGAGGCGCCCGACTGCTCCAGCACGTAGCGCAGTTCGGCCGCCTGGTAGGAGGGGTTGGCCGTCACCAGGATGAGGCCCGCGAGCCCGCAGGCATATTCCATCAGCACCCATTCCGGCACGTTCGGCGCCCAGACCACCAGCCGCTCGCCCGGCGCGAAGCGCGACGCCAGCGCCTTGGCCAGACGCTCGCTGTCCGCCAGCAGCTCCGCATAGGTCCAGCGCCGCCCGTTCCCGCCGTCGAGCTCCACCTCGACCAGCGCCGTGCAACCGCCGCGCCTGGCCGCCATGTCGCGCAGCTGGCCGCCGACCGTCGTCTCCAGCACGACATCGTCGGTCTGGGCGGGAATGTAGGATTCGGTGAGGTCGAAACGGTACATGGCAGACTCCCCCGGCCGGGTGCGAAAGCCTTGTGCGCGATGCCGGCCCCGTCAAGCGGCGAAATCGACGGTCCCTACCTCACGCTCCAGACGGCGGGCTTCTTCCAGATCGTAATCGGCCAGCAAACCGAGCCAGAAGCGCTCCGAAGTCCCGAAATATCGGGCCAGCCGCAGCGCCGTATCGGCCGTTACGCGGCGCTTGCCATGCACGATTTCGTTGAGGCGGCGCGGCGGCACACTCATCTCTCGCGCCGCCCGGTTCTGGCTGAGATGCAACGGCTCGAGAAATTCCTTCAGCAGGACTTCCCCGGGATGGATGTTCGGAAGCCGCGTCATCGAACAACACTCCGTCTGGTGTCCCGATCAGGAAGTTTGCGTGTTTCTACGCCGCACCCCTTTACCGTCATGCCCGAACGCCCTCCTCCGTCATGCCCGGACTTGTTCCGGGCATCCACTTCCGCCGCCGCGAGGACGCCGAGGGAGATGGCCGGAACAAGTCCGGCCATGACGACAGGGTTGTCGGACCGGCGACGCTGCGTATCCCAACCGAAGTAAAACGAACGTCGAATCAACACTCCGCCGCCCGTTCCAGCACCGTCACAAGACCGACGGGAGGATCGACGATCACATGGTCGCCGGTGGCGATCAAACGGGTGATGTCGCCGTCTTCGAAGCGGTCGCAGAGCGCCATGCCGGCGAAGGCCGCGCCCTGCGCCAGTATGGTGTTGGCGGCGTTGAACAGGATCGCCTTCGGCGCGAGGCCGCGCGCCGTCATCTCGCGCAGCATCCAGGCCGACGCAACCCCGCCCTTGGCCGTGTTCAGCACCAGCACCCTGTCCACATAGGAGAGCCCGGCCAGCTTGTGCCCCGGCCGCGAGAAGGTGCCGGCGAGCCGGTCGAGGTCGTAGCGGGCGGAGAAGTCGTCTTCCGCGACCAGCGCCTCGCCCTCGACCCTCGGCCCGATGCCGGGATGGCAGCGCAGGCGCAGCGTCACGGGACCCTCCCCGTCGCGGCGGCCGTTACGCAGTCCTCCATGCCCGCCAGCGCCGGCCGGTAGCCGTAGCCGCCCAGGATGTTGACGATCTTGACCGAGTTGCTGAGCAGGCGCGTCCAGCCGTTCGCCTCGCCGATCTCGCGCGCATACTGGTTGTAGAAGCAGGTGCCGCGCAGCACGACCGCGCCCGCCGCCTCGATCCGCCCGACGATGCCGAGCCGCTCGCAGTCCGCCGCCACGGTGGGCGAGGTGCAGACCACCAGCGCCATGCGCTCATGCACCCGGCGGCCCTCCAGAAGGTCGGCGACGCGCGCCATCTCCACATGGCTGAGCTGCGGCGCGGCGAACACGACGACATCCACCTCGTCGCCGCTCGCCCCGAAATTGCCGCGCAAGCCCTCCAGCTCCTTCCGCCCGATCTCGACCGGCTCCGGCGGCGGGCCGTCGCATACCGCTTCGAGGTCCGGCGCCTCCGGCGTCACGCCGGCGATATGGAAGAGCGGCGTCGAACCGAAACTCGCCATGGCGGCGCCGAAATGCTTCATCTCGTCCGAGGTCGGCGCGCCCTCTATGCCCTCCAGCACCGGCACTTCCCAGTAGGAGCCGCAGAGCCGCCCGATCAGACCGCCGAGCACGCCCCAATCCGTCAACCCTTCCGGCCGTTCGGCCACGATGAAGCGCCTCGTCGCGCGCCGGTTGCGGTCGAGATGCAGGCCGTAGCGCGGCGTCCGCCCGGTGAGGCCCGCGGCCAGCGCCGAGGGGCCGCCCTCGAAATTGGAGCGCGCGCCCAGCACGCTGTTGCAATAGATCACGACGCCCGTGTCGCCGTAGGCCACATGCTCGCCCCGCACGGGCGGCATGATGGTCTGGTAGGTGACGCAGCTGTCCGTCATCAGGATGCCGAGGTTCGTGCAGGCGGCGATGGTGCGCCGTTCGAGGTCCGCCATCTCCTCGGTCTGGCCCAGCGGCCGGTAGTAGGAGAGATCGACGCCGCGCGGGTCCGTCAGCATCGGCACGCGCACCCGCCGCTCCGCCGGCGGATGGGCCGCCAGCCCCTCCAGGAACGCCACGCCCGCCTCGCCGAGCGATTCCGTGTCGGCCATCATGTGCGCTTGGGCCACGGGCACGAAGTCCACCGCATCGAACATGCGGCCGACCTCGACCATGTGCTCGACGGCCCAGCGCCGGGGCTCGCCCGTCTCGCCCGCGAGCATGGCCCGTTCTTCACCGTTCAGCTTCACCGCCCGGACGGCCCCCTTTCCGCCAGCGGCGACTCTACATGCGGGACCGGCGGAACGGGAAGACGGGTCATACCAGCGGTCGTTGATCGGAACCGATGGCGGGGCCACCCTCACCGTCGCCCCGGCCCCCGAGCCGGGGCCCAGCCTCGGTCCTGGCGGTCGCTTCAGCGGTTGAGCTTGCTCTCCACCGGCTGCGGCGGCATCGGGAGCCATGGTTGGACCCCGGCTCGGGGGCCGGGGTGACGAAAGGGGCCGTGATCTTCACATGAGGCTGAAGTCGATACTGCTGGTATCAGCCGTCGCCGCCCTCAGCCACGAGCGCGGCGTAGCTGTCCGGGTCGGTCGCGCCCTCGGAGCCGATCAGCAGCACGCGGGAGTCCGCATCGAGGCCGAGCGCGCGCCGCAGCCGGTCGCTTCGCGCGGCGGCGATCAGGGCCGCCAGCCCGGCGACGGCGCTCTCGCCGGCTTCGATCTCCGGGTCGCCGCCGAGCGGCCGCGCGAGCAAACGCATGGCGGGACCGACGACGCTCTCCGGCACCGTCAGGAAGTCGCTTGCCTCTTCCGCCAGCACCTCCCACGCCAGCCCGGACGGCTCGCCGCAGGAGAGGCCCGCCATCAGCGTTTCCTCCTCGATGCGGATGTCCGTCCTGCCTCCGGCGCGCGCGCTCTCGAACAGGCAGGCGGCAAGCTCGGGCTCCACCACCACGATGCGCGGCGCCTCCCCGCCCCAGCGCTGGCGCAGGCCCGCGGCGACGGCGGCCGCCAGCCCGCCCACGCCCGCCTGCAGGAAGGCATGGGTCGGCGGCCGGTCGAGCACGCCGGCAACTTCCTTCACCATGACGCCGTAGCCCGCCATCACGTCGCGGGGCGCCTCCGTATAGCCCGGCCAGGAGGTATCCGAGACCGCAAACCAGCCGTTCGCTTCCGCCTCCTCGCGCGCCAGCGCCACCGAGTCGTCGTAATTGCCGTCGATCCGGACGACCTCCGCGCCGAGCGCCCGCATGGCCTCCGCGCGGGCCTCGCTGACCTCGGCATGGATATAGATGCGGCAGGGCGCGCCGAACCGCCGGCAGCCCCAGGCGAGCGCGCGGCCGTGATTGCCGTCGGTAGCCGCCACGAGCGTAATCCGGGACACAAGCTCCGCATGCCTGCCCTCGCGGACATCCGCCGGCGCAACGGGCCGCCCGAGCGCCCGCGAGACCTCCCGCTGCAGCACCCTGAGCGCCGCATAGGCCCCGCCCAGCGCCTTGAAGCTGCCGAGGCCGAAGCGCGGCCCCTCGTCCTTATAGAGCACTTTCGCGACGCCCAGCGCGCCGGCCAGCGCGTCCAGTTCCAGCAGCGGCGTCGGCGCGTAGCCCTCCCACCCGGCGATCTCCGCCGCCGCAGCGGCGAAACCGGCGGCGGTCAGCACGCGGTCTGCGGCGTCCCCGTTCCGGCGGAGCCCCGCGACATGGCCCATCCGGGCGCCGTCGAACTCATCGAGCATCCGGCTCGTCCCCCTGCGGCAAAGCGCTCGCATGACAGCAGCGGCGGCGCTTGTCGAGGCCCTTTGCCGCCGGCGCGGAACATGCTGCTATCCGCCGGCTGATCGAGGCACGGGATGCAAGGCGATGGAACAGCTGAAGACGATCCGCAATGGCGCGAAGGCCGTCCCCACATTCTCCGCCGCCGAGATGGAGCGTCGGCTGGCCGCGCTACGCGCTTATATGGCGAAGCGGCAGGTCGATGCCTGCCTGTTCACCTCCTGGCACAACATCGCCTATTTCAGCGATTTCCTCTACACCGCCTTCGGACGCCCGTTCGGCCTCGTCGTCACGCATGAGGGCCAGACGACGATCACGCCGAATGTGGACGGGGCGCAGCCCTGGCGGCGGACTTTCGGGGACAATCTCGTCTATACGGACTGGCACCGGGACAACTACTTCGCCGCCGTGAAGGCCCTGATCCCCGACGGCTGGCGGGTCGGCGTCGAGTTCGACCACATCAGCGTCGAGAATCTCCGCAAATTGCAGGGCGCGCTGCCGACCTCGGAGCTGGTCGATGCCGGCAAGCCCGCCATGGCCCTGCGCATGGTCAAGTCCGCGGAGGAGATCGCCTGGATAAAGGAAGGCGCGCGCATCGCCGACATGGGCGGGGCGGCGGCCGTCGAGGCGATCGCCGTCGGCGTGCCGGAGCATGAAGTGGCGCTCCACGCCACGCAGGCCATGGTGCGCGAGATCGCCCGCAGCCAGCCGCATGTGGAGCTGATGGATACCTGGTCCTGGCTCCAGTCCGGCCTCAACAGCGACGGCGCGCACAACCCCGTCACCTCGCGCCGGATCGAGCGCGGCGACATCATGGTGCTGAACTGCTTCCCGATGATGGCCGGCTACTACACCGCGCTCGAACGCACGCTGTTCGCGGAGGAGTGCTCCGACGAGCATCTGAGGCTCTGGCGGATCAATGTCGAGGTCCACGAGGCGGGACTGGCGCTCATCCGGCCGGGTACGCGCTGCTCGGATATCGCCGCCGAACTCAACGCCATCTACGAGCGCTACGGCCTGCTGGAAAACCGCACCTTCGGCTACGGCCACAGCTTCGGCGTGCTCTCCCACTATTACGGCCGCGAGGCCGGCCTGGAACTGCGCGAGGACGTGGACACGGTGCTGGAGCCCGGCATGGTGCTCTCGATGGAGCCGATGATAACCATCCCCGAAGGCCAGCCCGGCGCCGGCGGCTACCGCGAACACGACATCCTGGTGGTGACCGAGGACGGGGCGGAGAACATCACGGGGTTCCCCTACGGGCCGGAGCACAACATTGTGCGGAACTAAACACGAAAGTGACCTGGGGAGCGGCTAATCAGCCGCCCGCACGATGTTCCCTGGCATGTCCGGTATCGGTTCCGGCCTTTATCGGTCTTTCAGGGAATCAATTTCAGCACCGCAACAGCCACGCTGACAACGGCGATCATTGCGCCGATCATCCGCCAGTCATGGTTGTTGATATCCCGCGTCAGTCGCGCCTCAAGCTGCCCCATCCTGTCGACCATCCGCGTCTCGAGGGACGCCAGGTCGGCTTTGGTCGCGAACTGCTCGGTTTCGGCGCTCACGCCGTCTCTCCCTCCAACCCCCATCTTGTAGATCATAGGGGCAGGCGGTCAGAGCCATCAAATGCCATTTGCTCATCTACGCCATTCCGTCCGCGCATCCCCGCTCCCGCAATCGCCAGCGCGCCGCCGCCGCTTGCGTCCCCCGCCCCGCGCCGTTCTAATGCGGGTCCATGAAATACATCCTTGAAGACCGGCGGGTGGAGGCGCATGAGAGCGCCTTCATTGCGCCGAACGCGGTGTGCATCGGCAGTGTGCGCGTGCTCCGCAACGCCTCGATCTGGTGGAACGCGGTGCTGCGCGGCGACTACGAGCCCATCGAGGTGGGCGAGGAGACCAACATCCAGGACGGCTCCGTGCTGCACACCGATCCCGGCTCGCCGCTCGTGCTCGGCCGCAATGTCACCGTCGGCCACATGGCGATGCTGCATGGCTGCCTCGTCGGCGACGGCACCGTGATCGGCATCGGCGCGGTGGTGCTGAACGGCGCCAAGATCGGCAGCAATTGCGTCATCGCCTCCAAGGCGCTGGTGCGCGAGAACGCCGAGATCCCCGACAATTCCATGGTGGTCGGCATTCCCGGCAGGGTCATCCGGCAGGTGACGCCGGAGATGTCCGCCTTCTTCGCCGAGCAGAACCAGTGGTATGTGACCAACCGGGCGCGCTTCAAGGAAAGCCTCCGGCCCCAGGACGACTGACCGACCAGCGAGAGACCGACATGACCGACGACAGCAACCGCGCCCTGGCGGGCGTCCGCGTGCTCGACCTGACGCAATTCGAGGCGGGCCCCTCCTGCACCGAGGCGCTGGCCTGGCTCGGCGCCGACGTGGTCAAGGTCGAGCGGCCGGGCTCCGGCGAGCAGGGCCGCTTCGCCTCCACCGACCGGCCGGGCGTGGACAGCTACTATTTCATGCTGCTGAACGCCAACAAGAAGAGCGTCACCGTCAACCTGAAGAGCCCGGAGGGGCTGGAGACGGTGAAGGCCATGATCGGCCAGGCCGACGTGATGATCGAGAATTTCGCGCCGGGCGCCATCGAGCGCCTCGGCCTCGGCTACGATGTCGCCAAGGAGATCAACCCGCGCATCATCTACGCCCAGGTGAAGGGCTTCGCGCGCGGCGGGCCTTACGAAAAGTTCCTGTCCTTCGACATGATCGGCAAGGCGGTGGGCGGCGTCATGGCGATCACCGGCGACCCGGACGGGCGGCCGATCAATCCCGGCCCCACCATCGGCGACACCGGCACCGGCCTGCACATGGCGATCTCGATCCTGGGCGCGCTCTACCAGCGCGGACGCACCGGCGTGGGCCAGCATATCGAGGTCGCGATGCAGGATGCGATGATCAACTACTGCCGGCTCGCCTACGCCGTGCAGGCCACGACCGGCGCGGCTGCGCCCCGGCGCGGCAACGAGGTCATCATGGCGGGCAGCGCGCCCTCGGACGTGTTCCTCTGCGCGCCCGGCGGGCCCAACGACTATGTCTACATCTACACCACCCGCGCCTCGAACCTCCACTGGGAGCGGCTCTGCGAGGTGATCGGCCGTCCGGAGCTCAAGGACGATCCGCGCTTCGCCGACGCGCCCGCGCGCTCGGCCAACCAGAAGGACCTCGACGAGGCCATCACCGCCTGGACCTCTAAGCGCAGCAAGGAAGAGGCGATGGAAGCCATCGGCGCGGCCGGCGTGCCGGTCGGCGCGGTGTTCGATTCCAAGGAGCTTTCCGACAGCGAGGACATGCGCGCGCGCGGCATCTTCCAGACCGTGCAGCATCCCGAGCGCGGCGATTTCCTGATGCCGGGCTGGCCCGTGAAGATGTCCGGCAACGACGTGCCGGTCCAGTGCTCCCCCACGCTTGGCGAACACACCGACGAGGTGCTGTCCGACTGGCTCGGCCTCTCCGGCGGCGAGGTGGAAGCGCTGCGCGACAAGGGCGCCGTCTGACCGGCCGCACCCCCATCCGGAACCGATAGAACGAAGGAACCTTCCGTCCCATGTCAGACAATATCGCCGAGCAGCTGGCGCCGACCGGCGTGCTGCGCGCGGGCATCAACATGTCCAACTTCCTGCTCGTCACCGGCCGCACGGAGGCGGGCGATCCTGACGGGGTAAGCCCCGACATGGCCCGCGCGCTGGGCGAGCGGCTGGGCCTGCCGGTGAAGATGGTGCCCTTCGCCACCCCCGGCGAGCTGGCGGACGCAGCCGCCGACGACGCCTGGGACATCGGGCTGATCGGCGCCGAGCCGCAGCGCGCGGAGAAGATCGCCTTCTCGCTTGCCTACTCGGAGATCGAGGCGACCTACCTCGTGCCCCCCGGCTCGCCGATCCGGTCGATCGAGGAGGTGGACCGGCCCGGCATCCGCATCGCCGTCTCGGCCCGCAGCGCCTACGAACTCTGGCTCTCGCGCAACATCCGCCATGCCGAGCTTGTGCTCGCGCAGGGCCTCGGCGCGGCCTTCCAGCTGTTCGTGGACGAAGGATACGAGGCGCTTGCCGGCCTGCGTCCGGGGCTGATCGGCGATGTCGAGAAGCTGCCCGGCGCGCGCATACTGGACGGGCAGTTCTCCGCCGTGCAGCAGGCCATCGGCGTGCCGCGCTCGCGGCCCGGATCCGCCGCGGCCTTCGTCGCGGAGTTCGTGGAGGAGGCCAAGACGGGCGGCCTTGTCGCAAGCCTGATCGCCCGGCATGGCGTCGAAGGCCGGCTGATGGTGGCCGCGGCGGGATAAGGCCTGGCCGTGACCTGGAAGTCCTTCCTTCTTCCGGTCGCTGCACTCTGGCTGGCGTTTGCCGCGTTTCCGGCGTCCGCGCATCCGGCCGCGGACGAAACGCCTCGAACCGCCGTCATTTCCGCCTTCCCGCCGGAGATGGCGGTGTTGCGGGCGGAGACCGAGGACGCCGTCTCACAATCCGTCAACGGCGTCGAGTTCGTTACGGGCAGGCTCGCCGGCCGGGATGTCGTGCTGTTCCTGAGCGGCATCAGCATGGTGAACGCGGCAATGACCGCGCAGCTCGCCCTGGACCGCTTCCATATCGACCGGATCGTCTTTTCCGGCATAGCGGGCGGCGTGGACCCCGGCCTGAATATCGGCGATGTCGTGGTCGCCGACCGCTGGGGCCAGTATCTGGAATCGGTCTTCGCGCGGAAGGCGGGCGACGGCTGGGAGAAACCGCCCTTCTTCGAATACCCCTACGCGAATTTCGGCATGATGTTCCCGCGCTCCGTGACCGTGGCGCGCGCGGGCGGAGCGCAGCCGGAAGCGCGCTTCTGGTTCCCCGTGGACGAAGCCCTTCTCGACCGGGCCAGGCGCGCTGCAGCCCGCGTGACGCTCGACCGCTGCAGCGACGAAAACCGCTGCCTTTCGCATGCGCCGAGGGTGGTCGTCGGCGGCTCCGGGGTTTCCGGCGGCGCGTTCATCGACAATGCCGGGTTCCGCGAGTATGCGTTCGGCGCCTTCGGGGCGCGCGTGCTCGACATGGAGAGCGCGGCGGTGGCCCATGTCGCCTGGGCGAACGAGATTCCCTTCATTGCCGTCCGGAGCCTGTCGGACCTTGCCGGCGGCAGTGGACAGGCGAACCGGATCGAGCTTTTCTTCCGCCTCGCCGCCGGCAATGCCGCCCGCGTCGTCATGGCCCTCCTCGCGGAAATGACGGACGACTGACGCCTGCAAACGGAAGGGAAACGCGATGCCCGCTCTCGATATCGCCGATTGCATCAACGAAACCTGCCCCTGGTCGGGAAAGCCGGTGCAGCCGGATTCGCTGATCGAATACGACGGGCAGGTCGTCGGGTTCTGCAACACCGGCTGCCGCGACAAGTTCCAGACCGCGCTGAGCCATTTCGAGCGGGCAAGGGCCGTAAAGGCCGGCAGCTGACGGTCCCTGGCGCATGACCCGATGCCGGTGGCAAAGGGTATGAACCGACAGGCCTTGCCCACAGTCCCGGACGGCGCGCCGGCGACGATCCGGAACCTCTCCCGGCTTGCGTTATACCAGCGGTCGTTGACCGGAACCCATAACGGCTTCGACGCCCGTCGCCCGATCGCCCCCTTCCGTCTTGCCCGGACTTGTTCCGGGCATCCATGCGGCCGCTTGGCCGGACGGAAATGGTTGAGGGAGATGCCCGGAACAAGTCCGGGCATGACGGGAAGAAGACATGAGTCTGAAGTCGATGCCGTTGGCATAATTTCATTTTTTGTTCCCGGGCGGGCTTGACATTTGGCGGTATGGTGTATGATGAAAGTAGAGAGAGGCGGCTTCCGGGGCCGCCTTTCGGCGTTTCTGCAGAAAGCGACCGGCTGGGGGCCGAAAAAACCCCCGGCGAGAGCAGGCGCGAGAGGTGCGTCCTGCGTCTCGCGCGCGCAATCAGGTGCGCGAACCGCGCCGGCGCCGACGCCCGCCCGCGCCCGCACGCCCGCACACGCGAAACGCGCGCAAAACAGGGACACCCCTGTCCCGCCCTTTGCCTGGAAGGAGGCACGCATGACCGCAACCGACCCTCGCCCCGAACTGGCGGCGAAACCGGCCGCAAGGCTGGCGCCCGCCGCGGGAACCCTGGCCGCGCAGCCCGGCGGAGGCGGCCCCGCATGACAAAACATGACACTTCATGACACCAGGATGGAGTGTGCCCCCGGATCAGGGATGCAGGGGCGGCTGGACCATGACATCGCATGACATCGCATGACACTTCATGACAATCCGCGCAGTCCCTCTGCGTCGCCGGAAGCCTGCCTCGACACCGCCATGCACGCCGTTGACAACAAATCCGCGACCTTTGAGGATGCCGGCGGTTCCGGGGCCAACGTCCAAAGGCTGAATCCGGGCCTTGCGGCAGATCCGGTCATCTGGGCGGAACCGAAAACCCATCGGGAGGAGAAAATGAAGAAATTCTTGGTTGCGCTGACATCCGCGGCGGTCGCTTTGACCGCAGCGGCGGCGTCGGCGGAGGAACCCAAGCGGGGCGGAACGCTGACATTCTCGTATCGGATCATCGCCGGGCATTTCAACCCGACGATCGCCTCCGGCACGCCCACCGGCATCCCCGGAACACAGCTCTTCGCGGCGCTGCTCCGGTTCGACGACGAGTGGAACCCGAAGCCCTATCTGGCGGAAAGCTGGGATATTTCCGACGATGGCCTGACGGTGACCGTCAAGCTGCGGGACAACGCGCGCTTCCATGACGGCAAGCCGATCACCTCGGAGGATGTGAAGTTCTCCATCGAGACCTACCAGGAGCACCACCCGTTCAAGCCGATGTATGCGCCGGTGAAGTCCATCGACACGCCGGACCCGCTGACCGCGGTGTTCAATCTGAGCGACCCGCACCCGGCGATCCTGCTGGCGTTCTCCTCGCAGCTCGGCGTGGTCATTCCGAAGCATGTGTACGGCAACACCGACAATATCCGCCAGCATCCGCAGAACAGCCAGGACATCGTCGGCTCCGGCCCCTTCAAGCTGAAGGAGTTCAAGCCCGGCGAATACATCATCCTGGAGCGCAACGAGGACTACTTCCTCGAGGGCAAGCCCTATATCGACCGGATCGTCTACAAGAAGATCTCCGAGAACACGAGCCGCGTGATCGCGCTTGAGAAGGGCGATGTGGACCTGACCGCCTTCGAGTCCGACGCGCCGGTCCTGGACCGCCTGAAGAAGAACGAGCACCTGACCCTGACGCCGGACGGCTATTCGGCCATCGGCCCGCTGGAGTGGCTGGCCTTCAACACCAAGCGCAAGCCCTTCGACGACAAGCGCGTGCGCCAGGCCGTCGCCTACGCCATCGACAAGGAGTTCATCCTCAAGGTGCTCTATGGCGGCTATGCGCAGCGCTCGCTCGGCCCGATCCATCCGGGCAGCGTGTTCGCGCCGAAGGACGTGAACCCTTACGACTACGATGTCGAGAAGGCGAAGGCGCTGCTGGACGAGGCCGGCTACACGCCGGACGCGGACGGCATTCGCATCCGCACCACGCTCGACTACATCCCCGCCGGCGGCACCTGGAAGCGCAAGACCGAGTTCGTCAAGGCGCAGCTCAAGAAGGTCGGCATCGACGTGACGATCAAGGCCTCGGCGGACTTCCGGGCCTGGATCAAGACCGTCTCCAACCACGAGTTCGACATGACGATGGACTCGGTCTTCAACTGGGGCGACCCGGTGATCGGCGTCCACCGCACCTACCAGTCCACGAACATCCGCCCCGGCGTGCCGTGGCACAACACCCAGCAGTTCCAGAACGCCGAGGTCGATGCGGTCATGGACAGGGCGGGCAAGGAGCTGGACCGCGACAAGCGCGCCGCGCTCTACGGGGAGATGCAGAAGCTGGTCGTCGATGAGGCGCCCATCGCCTATCTGCACACCTCGCCCTACCACACGGTGTTCAACCACGAGCGCATCGGCAACCCGCCCGTGGATTCCATCTGGGGCGTGTGCTCGCCGTGGGACGAGGTCTATATCAGGTAGCCGGCCGGACGCCGGGGCGGCGCAGCCCGAAGCCGCCCCGGCGCCGGGACCCTAGGACGAGGATGGCCGTGTCATCGCATTCCTGACCGTCATAGCCCAGCGACTCTTCTACGCTGCTGTGCTGCTGCTGGCCGTCGTCGTCTTCAACTTCATCCTCCTTTCGCTGGTGCCGGGCGACATCGCCGACACGCTCGCCGGGGAAAGCGGCGGCGCCAGCCAGGAGGTGATGGACGATATCCGGCGCACCTACGGGCTCGACCGGCCGTTCCACATCCAGCTGGCGACCTATGTCGGCAAGGTGGTCCAGGGCGACCTCGGCACGTCCTACTATTTCAACCTGCCGGTCACCGAGCTCATTCTCGGGCGCATCGCGCCGACCCTGCTGCTGGTCGTCACCGCGCTGGTGCTCGCCATCCTGATCGGCACGCTGTTCGGCGTCATCGCCTCGCGCAGGCCGAACGGGCTGTTCAGCCATTTCGTCACCGTGCTCGCCCTGGTCGGCTTCGCGGCGCCGGTGTTCTGGACCGCCTTCCTGCTGATCGTGCTGTTCGTCGCCATGCTGGAGATCATGCCGCTGTCGGGCCTGGTGGACCCGACCACGCCGAGGGGCACGCTCACCTGGTATCTCGACGTGCTGCACCACCTGTTCCTGCCGGTGCTGTCGCTGTCGTCGATCTACCTGGCCTCGTACAGCCGCCTCGCGCGCGCCAGCATGATGGACGTGCTCGGCTCGGACTACATCCGCACCGCGCGGGCCAAGGGCCTCGGCGAGACCTCCGTCACCTACAAGCACGCGCTCCGCAATGCGGTCATCCCGGTCATCACCATCGCCGGGCTCCAGTTCTCGCACATCTTCTCGGGCGCGGTGGTGGTGGAGACGGTGTTCACCTGGCCGGGGCTGGGCACGCTCGCCTTCGAATCGATCCTGCGCGGCGACACGCCGACCATCATGGGCATCCTGTTCTTCTCCGCCATGATCGTCATCGTCGTCAATCTGCTGACCGACCTTGCATACCGGCTGGTGGACCCGAGAATCCGCTCGGCGCGCAACGCATGACGAACCGTCCGACAACGGCGCCGGAAAACGGCCCCGAAGCCGTCCGCGTCGAGCGCCCGGTCGTCGAATTCCTGCGCATGTATGTGCGCAACTGGGCGGCCGTTGCCGGGTTCATCGTGTTTTCGGCGATCGTCTTCGCAGCGCTCTTCGCGCCCGTGATCCTGGCCGTGGACCCGTTCGACATGGTGTGGATGCCCTTCACCCCGCCGGGACAGGACGGCTACATCCTCGGCACCGACAATCTCGGCCGCGACATGTTCACGGCCATCGTTTACGGCGCGCGCGCCACCCTCGTGGTGGGCGGCTCGGCGGCAGGGCTCACCATCGTCATCGGCCTCACCATAGGCTCGCTCGCCGGCTACTACCGGGGCTGGGTGGACGAGGTGCTGATGCGGATCACCGAGTTTTTCCAGGTGCTGCCGCCGCTGCTGCTGGCCATGGTGCTGGTGGCGCTCTTCGAGCCGACCCTGCCGACGGTCGCCATCGCCATCGGCGTCGTGACCTGGACGGGCGTCGCCCGTCTGGCGCGGGCCGAGTTCATGCGCATTCGCGAGCTGGAGTTCGTGAAGGCCGCGCGGTCCATCGGGTCGCGCGACCGGCGCATCATCTGGCGCGTGATCCTGCCCAATGCGCTGCCGCCGCTGATCGTCAATGCCGCGCTCACCGTGGGCATCGCGATCCTGTTCGAGGCGGCGCTGAGCTTCCTCGGGCTCAGCGACCCCAATGTGATGAGCTGGGGCAAGATCATCGGCGACAACCGCGACTACCTGCTGGACGCCCCCTGGACCGTCACCATTCCGGGCGTGGCGATCTTCCTGACCGTGCTGGCGGTGAGCCTGATCGGGGACGGGCTGAACGACGCCTTCAACCCCCGCCTCAGGGAGCGCTGAGCCGTGGACGCCGCCGCGCCGCTGCTCGAAGTCGAGGACCTCGAGGTCGAATTCCGCACGCGCCACGGCACGGCCAGGGTGCTGGACGGCGTCGCGCTGTCGCTTCAGCCGGGCCGGACGCTCGGCATTGTCGGCGAGTCCGGATGCGGCAAGAGCATGACGGCGCTTTCGATCATGCGCCTCGTGCCGGTGCCGCCCGGACGGATCGGCGCGGGCGCGGTCCGGCTCAAGGGGGAAGATCTGCTGCAGGCCAGCGAAAAACGGATGCGGGAGGTGCGCGGCAAGGACATCTCTATGATCTTCCAGGAGCCGATGACCTCCCTAAACCCGGTCTATTCCATCGGCGACCAGATCGCCGAGACCGTGCGCCTGCATGAGGGGCTCAGCCGCCGGGACTCGCTCGACCGCGCCATCGAAATGCTGAAGGCGGTCCATATTCCCGCCGCCGAACGGCGCGTGCGCGAGTTTCCCCACCAGATGTCGGGCGGGATGCGCCAGCGGGTGATGATCGCCATGGCGCTCGCCTGCCGGCCGAGCGTGCTGATCGCGGACGAGCCGACGACGGCGCTCGATGTCACCGTGCAGGCCCAGGTCTTCGACCTGCTGAAGGAGATGCAGGAAAAGACCGGCACGGCGATCATCCTCATCAGCCACGACATGGGCGCGATTGCCGAAATGGCCGACCGCGTGATGGTCATGTATGCCGGGCGGATCGTCGAGGAGGCCGCGACCGACGAGATTCTCGAAAACCCCCGGCATCCCTACACAAGGGGCCTGATCGCCTGCGTGCCGCATATGGAGGAAGAGCCGCCTCCCGAGCGCGGCGCGCTCACCGAAATCCCGGGCGTCGTGCCGGCGCTGACCGATCTCGGGTCCGGCTGTTCCTTCGCGCCGCGCTGCGACCATGCGACGGACCTTTGCCGGAGCCGGGCGCCGCGGCCCTTCGCGGTCGGCGCGGACCACCGGGCCGCCTGCTGGCTCTATGACGAGGCGGGCGCGGCATGACGGGCGGCGGCGGCGACTACCTGCTGGAAGTGCAGGACCTCAAGGTTCATTTCCGCCTGCCCCGCCGCAATGTCCTGACCCCCGGCGGCACGGTTCATGCCGTGGACGGCATCAGCTACAGGGTGCGCCGGGGTTCGACCTTCGGAATCGTCGGCGAAAGCGGCTCGGGCAAGACGACCGCCGCGCTTGCCGCCATGCGCCTCGTGCCCGTCACCGGCGGGTCGATCCGGCTGGACGGCGTCGAGATGACGGTGCTGGGAGGCGACGCGCTGCGCGAGATGCGCCGCAAGATCCAGATCGTGTTCCAGGACCCCTATTCGTCGCTCAATCCGCGCATGCGCGCCGGCGCCATCGTGCGCGAGCCGATGGACCTCATGGATGTGGGCGACCCCGCCGAACGGGACCTCCGGGTCGCCGAGCTCTTCGACCGCGTCGGCCTCAGGCCCGAACAGGCAGCGCTCTTCCCGCACCAGTTCTCGGGCGGCCAACGCCAGCGGATCGGGGTCGCGAGGGCGCTCGCGACGCAACCGGAGCTGATCGTCTGCGACGAGCCCGTCTCCGCCCTCGACGTGGCGATCCAGGCGCAGATCCTGAACCTGCTCCGCGAATTGCAGGAGGGGTTCGGCCTCACCTACCTGTTCATCTCGCACGATCTCGGCGTGGTGCAATATATCTGCGACGACATCGCCGTCATGTATCTCGGCGAAATCGTCGAGCAGTCGGACCGCGTCTCGCTGTTCACCCTGCCGCTGCATCCCTATACGTGGGCGCTGGTCTCGGCCGTGCCCTCCGCGAGGCGCCGCACCGGCGGGCAGGACGGCAGGGTCCGCCTCCAGGGAGACCCGCCCAACCCCATCGACCCGCCGCCCGGCTGCCGCTTTGCGCCGCGCTGCCCCTTCGCCGTGGATCGTTGCCACCGCGAAAAGCCGGCCCTGCGCGAGGTGCGCGCGGGGCATCTGGTCTCCTGCCACCTGGTCGGGGACGACTGCGTGCCGCCGCACGCGGCCGCCGCCGGCGCTTGCTAGCAGGCGGCCATCCGCTTCCGTCCGCAGTCGAAAGCCTCTATCCATAACCCCTCTGCACCCGCCGCATCCCGAAACACGGACGGAGACCCCGCAACGCCATGCCCGAACTCTTCGAAATCCTCCACGGCACCCGCGCCATGCGCCGGCTGAAGCCGGACCCGGTGCCGGACGAACTGATCCGCAAGATCCTGGAGGCCGGCGCGTCGGCCGCCAATGGCGGCAATTTCCAGCGCTGGCGGTTCCTGGTCATCAAGGACCGCGAGATCAAGAAGGCGGTCAAGGTGCATTACAAGCGCGCCTTCGACGAGATCATCG
>JAJDVH010000122.1 GCA_022826185.1 Alphaproteobacteria bacterium | reverse complement strand
GAGAACGCCTCCGCCATGCCCTGGCGGATCACCGTGCTGAGCGCATTCAGGCGCTCCGGCCGGTTGAGCCGGACGACCATGGTCTGGCCGTGGATTTCCGTTTCGACAAACGCCATGACTTAGCCTCGCAATGCTGTGGAGAGGTCGGAAGGTGGACCGACGCAAGTTTAGCCCCCGAAAAGTCCGGACGCCAATAGAGAGAAGCCGCCGAGTGGCCTGTCGCAATTGCACAGGTTCTGGACGCGCAATAGGTTGAAGGCCGGGAGCCGCCGGGGTATCTGCCGCCCGTTCGCGTGCGAGGAGCGTCTGTCGATGGCGCGTTACTCGATCCTTTCGCTGGCGCGCAATGCGCTGACCGGACACCGGGACTGGCCGGAGCTCTGGCGCTCGCCGGAGCCGAAGCCGGCCTACGACGTCGTGATCGTCGGCGGTGGCGGCCACGGGCTGGCGACGGCCTACTATCTGGCGAAGGAGCACGGCGTTACCGATGTCGCGGTGGTGGAGAAGGGCTGGCTTGCGGGCGGCAACATCGCGCGCAACACGACCATCATCCGCTCCAACTATCTCTGGGACGAAAGCGCGGCGATCTACGAGCACGGGCTGAAGCTCTGGGAAGGCCTTTCCCGCGAGCTCAACTTCAATGTGATGCTGCGCCAGCGCGGCGTGATGAACCTGGCGCATACCGAGCACGACGTCCGGGAGTCGATCCGCCGGGTGAACGCCAACCGGCTGAACGGCGTGGATGCCGAGTGGCTGGACGCGGAGGGCGTCAAGGCCTTCTGCCCTACGATTTCGATCTCGCCCGACGTGCGCTACCCGGTGCTCGGCGCGACCTTGCAGCGGCGCGGCGGCGTCGCCCGGCACGACGCCGTGGCGTGGGGCTATGCGCGCGGGGCCGATGCGCGCGGCGTCGATATCGTCCAGCATTGCGAGGTTACCGGCATCAGGCAGGTGCGCGGGCGCGTCACCGGCGTCGAGACGAGCCGGGGCTTCATCGGCGCGAGGAAGGTGGCGCTGGTGGCGGCCGGCCATTCCTCGGTGCTGGCGGAGATGGCGGGCTTGCGCCTGCCGGTCGAGAGCCACCCCTTGCAGGCCATGGTCTCCGAGCCGCTGAAGCCGGTGCTCGATTGCGTCGTCATGTCGAACGCCGTGCATGTCTATATCAGCCAGTCCGACAAGGGCGAGCTTGTGCTCGGCGCCGGCATCGACTCCTTCAACAGCTACGGCCAGCGCGGCGGGCTGCATGTGCTGGAGGACCAGCTGGCGGCGCTCATGCAGCTCTTCCCCGCCTTCAGCCGCGCGCGGCTGCTGAGAAGCTGGGGCGGCATCGTCGATGTCTGCCCGGACGCCTCGCCCATCGTCTCGAAAACGCCGGTCGAGGGCCTCTACATCAATTGCGGCTGGGGCACCGGCGGCTTCAAGGCGACGCCGAGTTCCGGGTGGACCTTCGCGCACACCATTGCCCGCGACGAGCCGCACAAGCTGAACGCGCCCTTCGCCCTCGACCGCTTCACCTCCGGCGCGCTGATCGACGAGCACGGCGCCGCCGCGGTTGCGCATTGACGGGAGGGGCCGGCCATGATGCGCATTGAATGTCCCTGGTGCGGCGGGCGCGACGAAACCGAGTTCCACTACGGAGGCGAGGCGCATATCGCACGGCCCGAGGACCCGGACGCGCTCTCCGACGAGGCCTGGGCCGACTATCTGTTCATGCGCGCCAATCCCAGGGGCGTCCATGCCGAGCGCTGGATGCACGCCCAGGGCTGCCGGCAGTGGTTCAACGTGCTGCGCCATACGGCGAGCCATGAGGTGGTCGCCGTCTATCCCATGGGGGCGCCCCGGCCCGACCACCCGGAGACGGCGGCGTGACGGGGCCGCACCGCCTGCCGGCCGGCGGCCGGATCGACCGGTCGCGCACCCTCGCATTCCGTTTCGACGGCAGGCGCTACACCGGCCATCCCGGCGACACGCTCGCGTCAGCCCTGCTGGCCAACGGCGTGCGGCTCTTCGCCCGCAGCTTCAAATACCACCGGCCGCGCGGCGTGATGGCCGCCGGGGCAGAGGAGCCGAACGCGCTCGTCCTGCTGGAGCCGGGTCCTTTCGCGGAGCCCAATCTGCGCGCCACCGAAATCGAGCTTTACGACGGCCTTACCGCCGAGAGCGTCAACCGCTGGCCGTCGCTGCGGTTCGACCTGGGCGCGGCCACGGGGCTCATGTCCGGCCTGTTCGTCGCCGGCTTCTACTACAAGACCTTCATGTGGCCGCCCTCCTGGTGGAATCGCATCTACGCGCCCGCAATCCGGCGCATGGCGGGCCTGGCGCGCGCACCGCGCGAACCGGATCCTGAGGTCTATGAGCACCGGCACGCCCATTGCGATATCCTCGTGGTGGGCGGCGGACCGGCGGGCATCGCGGCGGCCCATGCGGCCGCAGCAGCCGGCGCGCGCGTGATGCTGGCCGACGAGCGCCCGCGCCCCGGCGGCTCCCTGCCGGACGGGCCCGAGCGCGTCGGGGGCGAGGACGGCGCGGCGTGGGCCGGGCGGATGCTGGCTGGCACATCGGCGCTGCTGCTGCCCCGCACCACGGCCTTCGGCTACTACGACCATAATTTCGTGGCGCTCGCCGAACGGCTGACGGAAGGCCTCTCGCCTTCGGAACGCGCCGGCCGGCCGCGCCAGCGCATATGGCATGTTCGCGCCCGCCGGGTGGTGCTGGCGACCGGCGCGCATGAGCGCCCTCTGGTCTTTCCCGGCAATGACCTTCCGGGCGTCATGCTGGCGCGCTCCGTCACCGCCTATATCCACCGCTACGGCGTGTTGCCGGGCAACCGCGCCGTCTTTCTCGCCAATGACGACTCCGTCTATGCCGCCGCCCGCGAATTCGCCCGGCATGGCGGCGAGGTCGCGGCGGTTGTCGATCTGCGCGTGGACGGCACGGCGGACGCGGACGGCCTGCCCGTGCTGCGCGGCGCGGTTCCCCTGCGAACCCTCGGGCGCCGCGCCGTAACCGGGATCGAGATCGAGTCGGAGGGGGCCGCGCGGCGTATCGCCTGTGACCTGGTTGCCATGGGCGGCGGCTGGAACCCGGCCGTGCATCTCTTCAGCCAGTCCCGCGGGATGCTGCGCTGGGACGACCAATTGCAGACATTCGTTCCCGGCCGGTCGGCGCAGGCGGAACGGTCCGTCGGCGCGGCGGCCGGCCGGTTCGATCTGGAAGGCTGCATCGCGGAGGGAGCGGAGACGGGCGCCGCCTTCGCCCGCGAACTCGGCTTCGACGCGCCGGCCCCATCGGCCTTGCCCGAACGCCCGCATCGTCCGGCACCCGCGCAGACTGCCCCGCCCGCCGGCCGCGGCAAGGCGTTCGTCGATTTCCAGAACGACGTGACCGCCGCCGATGTCGCGCTCGCCAGGCGCGAGGGCATGCATTCGGTCGAGCATCTCAAGCGCTGGACGACGCTCGGCATGGCGACCGACCAGGGCAAGACCTCCAACATCAACGGGCTCGCGCTGATGGCGGCCGGGCTTGGCGTGCCGCCGGCGGAAGTCGGCCATACCACGTTCCGCCCGCCCTACACGCCGGTGCCCTTCGGCGCGCTGGCGGGGCGCAATATCGCCGCGCTCGCCGACCCGGTCCGCCGGACCCCGATGCAGGACTGGCAGGAGGCCAACGGGGCGGTCTTCGAGCCGGTCGGCCAGTGGCTCCGGGCGCGCTACTATCCGAGGGACGGCGAGACCATGCGCGAGGCCGTCGCCCGCGAATGCAGGGCCGTCAGGGAAGCCGCCGGCATCCTCGACGCCTCCACGCTCGGCAAGATCGACATTCGCGGCCCGGACGCCGCGGAGTTCCTGAACCGCATCTACACGAACGGCTGGAAGACGCTGGCCGTCGGACGCTGCCGCTACGGGCTGATGCTCGGCGAGGACGGCATGGTGTTCGACGACGGGGTCACGACCCGGACCGGCGAGCACCGCTACCTGATGACCACGACCAGCGGCAACGCCGCCGCGGTGCTGGACTGGCTGGAGGAGTGGCTGCAGACCGAGTGGCCGGAGCTGCGGGTCTATTGCACCTCGGTCACCGAGCAGTGGGGCACGATCACCGTCTCGGGGCCGCAGGCGCGGGCGCTGCTGGAGCCGCTGGTCGAGGATATCGACCTGGACCCGGCGGCCTTCCCCTTCCTGTCCATGCGCGAGGGGCGGATCGACGGGGTGCCGGGCCGCATCTTCCGCATCGCCTTCACCGGGGAGCTCTCCTACGAGGTGAACCTGCCCTGGCGGCGGGCCGCCCCGGTCTGGGCGAAGCTGGTGGAAGCGGGCGCCGTGCCCTACGGCACCGAGGCGATGCACGTGCTGAGAGCCGAAAAGGGCTTCATCGTCGTCGGCCACGAGACCGACGGCACGGTGACGCCGGTCGATCTCGGCATGGAGCGGATGCTGTCCTCGCGCAAGGACTTCATCGGCCGGCGTTCGCTTGCGCGCCCGGACAGCCAGCGGGCGGACCGCAAGCAGCTGGTCGGGCTGCTGCCGGAGGACGCCTCGGAGGTGCTGCAGGAAGGCGCGCAGATCGTCGAGACGCCGGGCGCAACGCCGCCCGTGCCGATGCTGGGCCATGTGACCTCCAGCTACTGGAGCCCGGTCATGGGGCGCGGCTTCGCGCTGGCGCTCGTCAGGGGCGGGCGGGCGCGCCACGGCGACCGGGTCTGGGCCTCCGCCACGACCGGGGAGAGCCGGGTGCGGATCGTCGATCCCGTCTTCTACGACCCGGAGGGGGCCCGGCTCGATGGCTGAACTCCGCGAGATCGACGGCCTCATCCTGACGGTGTTGCGGGGCAGCGGGCCGGACTTCCTCGCCGCCGTCGCCGCCGCGCTGGGCTTCGACCTGCCGCAGGCGCCGAACACCGGGACGGGAGAGGCGCTCTGGCTCGGCCCGGACGAGTGGCTGCTGGTCTCCGGCGAGGACAGGACCGGCCCGCTGGAAACGGCGCTCGCCGGACAGCATTGCGCCATCGTGGATGTGAGCGAGGCGCGCGCGGTGCTGGAGCTGTCCGGCCCCGGCGCAACGGAGGTGCTCGCCTCCGGCTGCCGGCTGGACCTCGAACCGCTCCGGCCCGGCTCCTGCGCGCAGACGGCGCTCGCGCGCGCGCATGTGCTGCTGGAGCCGCGCGGGGACGGCGTCTGGCGCCTCTATGTCGGCCGCTCCTTCGCCGCCTATGCGCGCGCCTGGATCGAGGACGCCATCGCCTTGCAGCCTATGTCCGCGCCTCCCTGATCCAGCCGTTTTCGAACACCGCGCCGTCGCAGCCGGCGAAGCGCGCGATGCGGTCGAGTTCGCGCCCGATGCGCGCCATCCGTCCCTTGCCGGGGCGCACGCCGCGCTCCGGCCAGAACGCGCGCACGCACAGCCGGCCTTCGGTCCGCTTCATGTCGATGCGCCCGATGAGCCGGTCGCCCTCCAGCAGCGGGAAGACGTAGTAGCCATATTCCCGCTTGTCCTCCGGCACGAAGATCTCGATGCGGTAGCGGAAGCCGAACAGCCACTCGGCCCGCTTCCGGTCGCGCAGCAGCGGGTCGAAGGGGCTCAGCACCCGCACGCCGCCCGGCGGTTCGGGGGCGCGCTCGGCCTGCCCGCAGATGTCCGGGCGCGCGAACAGCCGGCGGGTCCGGCCGGGCCGCGCGCCTTCCACCTCCACCTCGACAAGCGCGCCGGCCTCCTGCGCGGCGCACCAGGCGCGCGCCTCCGCCAGCGAAGCCGTATCCCAGAAGGACGCGATCTCCCGGGGCGTCGCGAAGCCCAGCCGGTCGAGCGCGCCCCTGCAGGCCCAGTCGAGCGTTTCCTCCTCGCCCGGCATGTCGTTCAGGACCGGCTCCGGAACCACCCGCTCGGCGAGGTCGAAGACCTTCTGGAAGCCCTCGCGCCGGGCGATGGCGAGCGCGCCCGTGCGCCAGAGATATTCCAGCGCCGTCTTGGAGGGATGCCAGTCCCACCAGCCGGCCTCCGTGCGCTTCCGGTCGCCGCCGAACTCGCGCGCCATCACCGGGCCGCCCTCGCGGATGCGCGCCAGCACCTCGTCGAACCGGTCCTCGAAGCCCGCCCGGCGCCATTTCTTCCAGCGCGCCCTCAGCATTTCGGCGTCCCGGCGGAACCGCAGGCGCCAATGGGGATAGAAGGCCATCGGGATGACGGCGGCGTCGTGCGTCCAGTGCTCGAACAGCGCGCGCCGGCGCTCCAGCAGGGTGTCGAGCTGGCGCGGCCGGTAGCTCCGGCGCCGCGAGGCCAGGATCATGTGGTGGGCGCGCTCGACCGTGGCGATGCTGTCCACCTGGACGAAGCCGAGGCGCCCGATCAGCCCGGCCAGGTCCTCGCCGGGCGGCGCGCGCCCGAGCCCGTGCCGGTCGAGGAACAGCCGCCGCGCCGCCCGGTTGGAGAGGCGGAGCGGCGGGGAAGCGCCGGCGTCGTTACCCATCTGTCCCGTCCATCGCGAATACCCCCGCGATATGTCATGGAATGTCATGTTTTGTCATGTTCGGGCTGCGGACTGTCATGTTTTGTCATGGTGCGGGGTTCGTTGGCGGTCAGGCAGCGGGCGGTGGAGGCTTCGGCGCGGCGGTGCTGGCGTTCGCGCCATGCCCTGAACTCGGGCGTCATCAGCCTGCCGGTGAATGTCCGCCCGCTGACCG
>JAJDVH010000212.1 GCA_022826185.1 Alphaproteobacteria bacterium | reverse complement strand
GAGGTGGCCGTCGCGGCGCAGCCCCTCGACCGCCGCCTCGACCTCGCCCACCGAAAACCGTCCAGGCGCCTGTCCGAGCGCATGCGCCGCGATGTCGCCCGCCGCGAATACCGACGACCGCTCCTCAAGATGAGCGACGGCACGCCAGACCGCTTCATGCACCGGCAGGGCTGGACGTGTCTCTGCCTGCCTCCGGTTCCGCCGCTCGCGCCTGGCCCGTGCCGCCGCCTCGCGGGCCGGCAGGCCGGCCTCGCGGGCCCGCTGCCGCCATATCCGCCGCAGCAGGGGCATGGCCGGCTCGGCCTTGCGCCGCCGCGTGAAAAGCGCCGCCTGCTGCGCCCGCGCCGCGCTGTAGGCAATGCCCCGGCGCCTCATGTCCTCCAGTATGTCCCGGCGCCGGGTCGAGAACGCCTCCAGCACCTCCTTGCCGTAGCCCGCCAGCTCGAAACCCGGAACCGGACCGATCATGACGGGCACGGTCTCGTAGCCCAGTTCCAGCAAACGGCGCGCCAGTTCGTTGCGGTAATGCGCCCCGATCAGCTTCTTGTTCCTCCGGATCGCCGTCGCCTCGATGCTCCGCCACTCGCCTGCCCCGTTCCGGGTCATGTTCGCCACCACACAGTGCGTGTGCAGCTGCGGGTCGAGATTGCGGCTCGCAAGGTGCCGGAAGGTCGCCGCCGCCATGCCGTGCGCCTTCACGCGCGGCCGCCTGCGGGTCGCGGGATCGTAACCCCGTGTCTGCAACAGTTCCGCCTCCACCATGTCCAGCGCCGCCCGCACCGCCTCGTCATGCGCGCGGATCACCCGCCGGTCGCCGTGCAGCAGCGCCGCCAGCGATACCGACTTCGGCGCCGACAGCGTGATGTCCACCCCCGGACGGTGCTGGTGCCCGCCGTCGCGCAGGCGCCCCAGGCGGATATCCGTGCCGGGCACGTAACCTTGAAGAATCGCGTTGAACCGCTTCGGCGAGACATGCCGGCCCAGGCGCAAAGCCCGCGCCAGCTCCCCGTGCCAGAAGCTCGCCTTGCGGTGCTCCGGGTCGCCCTTCGCATAATACCCGTCCTGCTCGAAATAGTGGACCGTCGAACTCGCCGACCCGATATCCGTGACCGTCGCTACCATGGTCGCAGTCTAGACCGGTGGGCGGGACAGGGGCAGGTCGATCCCGGCGCCGCCGGCGGACCACACGGCGATCCTTCCGGCATTTTGAGGCTTGCGCCTGATTGCGCGCATGTGCCAGAGTTCGACTCGCAAACACACCTTGGGCTTCCCGCTCTGTCGGGTCGCCCGCTGAATACAAGAGCCTTTGACCCGGCAAGGGGTAGCTCCCCGTGCTCGGCGAATAAGCGGGAACCTTCCTGATTCCAGGGTGTGTTTGCAACGGCCCGACGCCAGCCGTCGGTCGGGTCGTTGCTTAACTGTGCGGCAGGGAGGAAACCATCCATGCAGACCAGCCCGATGCAAACAGCTATCAATAAGCTGCAATCAATGGAAGACGCCGGTGACCTGAATCATATCAACATGGTTTTCGCCGAAACTTCCATCAAAGGCAGGATCGAATGTGAAATCGTATGGGAAGATAACGACTGGAAGGTACGGTGAGCGGTGCAAAGCCAGCGGTGAAATAGTCGTTTAACCGACCGATAGTAATGCATTTAGGGAGGTATTTCTCATGAAAACGACATCTTTTCCGCTAGTACTGAGCGGAATGATGCTTGTGGCAGGACCGAGCATTGCCTATGCGGAAAAATCCGGAGACTGGCAACAGTGGATTCCCATGGAATGCGGCCATGCCCTCAACGCCGGCGCGGCGGAGGGTTCCCGCTGCTTTCAGCACCATTTCGACGAAACGCTTATGGGCTATGCCGCGCAGCTTCTCGATACCCACGGGAAAACCGTCTTCGGAGACAATTTCGGCTTCTATCATCGCATGTCCTGGTCGCCGGCCAGCACTGGCGCGAGCCGAAACATAGATGCTGTCTTCCCCCTGCACTCCCGATCCGGCGACGCCGGGCCGGGCTTCGAGAAAACGGCGCTATTCCTGCAACAGGGAATTACGCGCTGGCATGACAATGCGGGTTTCACCCGCAACGACTTTCGGCATGGCGTCGCCTACCGCTTCGCACTTTCCGGAAACCACGAAAACATTCTCGGCATCTCTGCGATCTATCAGGAAAACATGGAACGCGGCCACTCGCGCCTGGTGGCGACCCTGGACTACAACGGGCGCTTCGGCACTGGCCGGATTCAGCATTTCCTTCCAACCTCCGGCTGGAAACCCGGCCGGACGGGTTACGAGGAACGCGCCCTTGGCGGAACGGAAATAGGCGCGAGCCTCGGTATCACGCAAACGCTTTCGCTGGATACCAGCCTAACCCGCTGGAACGACGAAACCGAAACCGCCAAGGATATTCATAGCCGCGTCGGGCTTGGCTTCCGCCCGCATCCTTGGCTGAATGTCCGGGCAGGGTATGAAACCGGCTTCGCCGAAGACGCCGCCAATATTCATGTTCAGCTTACGATACCGCTCGGCGGCGCACCGAAGCCGATTCCCCGTTGGGAAGGTGTCGGCAGTTTCGGCATGGCGCAAACCGGGGCCAGCATTTGGCGACCCGTCGAGAATGTCGAGCAACTGCAAACCGTGGAACGGATCATCTCGCCTGCCGTTCAAGCGCAAGCAAACGGCATTACCGTCAGTTTCATTCAAGATTCAGCGCAGACCGGCAGCGAAATAGGGCTCCGGCTTTCCATTCCCGCTCCATTGCCCAACGATCTGCGGCTTGTCGTCCGGCTCGTGCCAGGCAGCGGTAACAATCCGGCAATACCGGATGAAGATTTTACCGATACGCCGCGGAGCGTGACAATCGCAACAGGGGAAACTAGCGCCACGGCTTATTTCCAGCTTTTGCAGAACGACGACATGCAGGAAAGCCGAAGCCTCGCCGTTTCGGTTTCCTTGGCCGACTCGGCTTGACACTCCAGAATCGAGGAACAACCGATGATTAATACACGCACTCGCATTTATGCCCTTCCACTCCTCGCCGCTCCCGTTCTGTTTGCGTTAGTGTTAACTTCATGCGGCGGTGGCGGTTCTAACGGCTCCCCTTCAACGGCGTCCGATCAAAAAGAAATGACTATTACACCTACACAAAAGCTTTATTATGGGGCTTACGATTGGGGAACCCTTGGCCCAAACTGTTCAGACGGTTGGGCAATCGGGGTGGCAACAGGTTACTCCAATGCCAGCGCAGCGGCCGCGGCGGCAATGAACGAATGCGAGACAGGGGGCGGAAGAGATTGCGGCCCAGATGTCGGAGCATTTGGGAGCGCTTATCCGTCTGATTGTGTGGCCATATGGTTCGGGGAAGATAAAGACCAGTGCCAGATAGGGGCACGGCACGGGGCAGACCTACTCACAGCTACAAACGCCGCTAGGACCGAATGTAGAACTAAATTTGGACGCATAGCGGGTTGTCCCATTATAGTCCAAGAATGTTCGCCCTCCGGGCCTGCAAAGTCGTATTCTCGGACTACAGCACAAAGTAGCGATCCCGACACAACGGACACCACGAAGCCGAAATATTATAGCACAGTGAGATTTACCGATGTGTGGACTCAACCCCCTCGACGATGCCCGGCGCGATTACTTACTGGGGTATCTACAGGGCATCTCACTCCGCAGGCTGCCGAAGCGGCAGCGCGGGCGCGATGCAGGGAGGTCTCCGATAAGATCACTTACCCCAACAATAGAGATACCATTTGCTTAGGCGTTGGCGACTTTGGGAGTGCCCGAGGATATACTTGCGGGGCGATAGCGTATGGCGAAAACGGTGAAGCCTGCGCGCAGGAATTTGGAGACGGCAATTCAAAAGCAGAGGCGGAGCTTTTTGCTCTAACAAACTGTGAAAAAGCTCTAGGAGGAGGATTCTTTGGTCGGGCGCCAGATGGGCGGGTAGTCTTAGACCCGCCTCGCTCAAACCTGTGTCGTGTACGGGAGTCATTTTGTGGCCCTTGAAGAACAACGTCGAGGAACGCAATCCCGGGAAAGATGGCGTTCCTAGTCAAAGGGGATGACCGGAGAGACCGCAAACAGAAGGGAAGAGAAACCTTATGAGAAAGATCGTTCTGGCACTGGCCGTCGGCCTTGTGATGACCTTTGCCGGTGATGTCGAACAAGGCTCAGCGCAAACTTGGCAACCACATCCATGGCCGACGCCGCCATGGCCGATACCACACCCGGCACCGCCATGGCCGACACCGTATCCGTATCCGATGCTACAGCAGGTTCCGCACGAAATGATGCATCTACAGCAAGGACAGACTATGCGTGGTCTGGCTATAGGGTGCTTTTATGGGGGCTGGGATTTGTATTCGCCCGGTGCAGTGAAAACGCATGATGACAATACCTCCCAACTGTGCCTATGCTTGGACAATTTTAGGCTTTGCAAATGGCATCCTGTCGAGGAACAGCAAGCATCGAACCAAGAGTCCGATAAAGAGGACAAGCCAAAAAACTAGAGATACCGTAGCGCCTCGCCGGCGGTTTCGGAGCGGGTGTAACGGGCGACCATGTGCTCGGTGTTCCATCGTCCCTGCCGCATGACGGTTGCGATGGGCGCGCCGACGCGGGTCATGCGCATGGCCATGCCGACGCGCCCGGAGTGTCCGGAGTGTCCGCCGCCGAGGCCGGCGTCGCGGGCGGCCTGGTCGATGCGACGGCTGATCGTGCGGTCCGACACCGGCCAGACGCGGCGCTCCGGGAGGCGTCCGCCGAAGCGGGCTAGGCAGTCGAGATCGTCCATGGCGGCTGGCGTGACGGCGACGATCCGGCCCTCGCCGGTCTGATCGGTTTTCGAGCGCCGGATGGTGAGCCGTCCGGAGCCGTCCGGCTCGGCGGCAATGTCTCCCCACAAGAGCGCGGCGGCGGCGGTGCGCAGGGTGGAGACGGACGCGCCGGCGGTGGCCTGCGCCGCGAGCCACCGTGCGAAGGCCTCCGGGTCGGCCGGGAGCTCGCGCGCGCCGTTCGCGGCGGCCCATTCGGTCCATGGGCGCCAGGCGGCGCGGTATGCGCGGCGGGTATGGGGCGCATAGGCGTCGCGGAGCGCGTCCTGGAGGCGGCGCTGTCGGGGATCGCGGGCGGGCCGGGTCGAGCGGAAAGGGAAACACGAACGGGCTTCCAGTGCGCGGCTGCCGGGCGGTCGGCAGATTGCGGAGCAGGCGGCGATGGCGGCGTTCGTGTTCGACGCGGTACTGCTGGATATGGCGAGCCAAGGCCTGCGCGAGGAACGGGACGCGCTTCTCGCGGCCCATTTCGGCAGCGAGCGCGCGGCGGAAATCTCGGCCGGTGCCGACCGCCGGGCGGTGGAACGCGGCGTCGCATCGTGACCCTGTCTTGCGGACGGACGGGCCTTCGGTTCTGCGCTGCCGGTTGACAATGTCCGCTCCGCCGTGTTTGGCTTCAGGCACAGAGGGGCGTGCGAAGCTGCACGCGAAGCCGGAGGGCGTCGTCGGAACATGGCGTTGACATCGCCGGGTCTCATCGCGCTTAACAATTAAGCCGTGCGCCGTGCGCCGTGCGCCGTGCGCCGTGCGCCGTGCGCCGTGCGCCGTGCGCCGGATATTGTCCGGAGCTAACCGGCTCCCCTGAGTTTCCGCCGCCCGCTCGGGGCGGATTTCCTGTGGATACGATCTTCGCCGCCGCCGGACTTCCGGCGCAGCGGGCGTTTTCGCGCGTCCGCCGCAAGCTGCCGGGCCTCTGCTCGTTGCGACGGCTTTTGGCGCAACGCCGAACCGGGACAATGGCTCGAGATACTCGATGGGGCGGATCGGCAGGCCCCGGTTTTGTCTGTTTCGAAAGGGAGGAATCCTCATGAACATCGCCACAATCCTGAAGGCCTCAACGGCCCTTCCGCTTGTTGCACTGCTGGCGCTTGCCGGCTGCGGAGGCGGGGGAGGAAGCACCTCCATGAATACGGGCGGACCGATGCCGCCCAGTACGGGACCCGGACAACCGCCACCGCCGGCCAGCCAGCCGGTCCCGACCCTGGCCGAACTCATCCCGGATCCGGCCAACACGTTCGCGGCGCTTTCCGGGTCCATCTCTCAAGACTTCGATTCGGCCACAGCAGCTGTTACGGACCGGTTCTCGATCAAGTCCGTCGCCAGCGACGGTGCCGGCGGATACCACGTGACCTATGTGCTCGACGGCCGGGACGAGACCGTGCATTTCGAGAGCCGGCACCTCGGGGCCGGTGGAAGCGATACCGCATACACTACGGAAGAAGGGCACTGGCTCTGGTCCTACACAGGCTCGTTCCATGGCGTCCATTACGCAGAGGCTTGGGAGTCCTCGTATTTCCGCGCTCTCGGCTCCTACCATCCGGAAGGCGCGAGGATTTTTTCGACCTACGGCACCCCCACCCCGTCAGCCGACATGCCTGCTACAGGAACGGCAACGTATGCCGGGCGTATGACCGCCGATGCCTACGACAATACGCTGGACTCGATTTCAACCCGGGCGGCGCGCTCGCAATTTCAGGGTTCCGTGGTCCTGACGGCGGATTTCGCCGATGCGACCATGGAAGGACGCATCTACCGCCTCAGGGTGCGGCCCCCCGGCGAGACCGCCTACAACAATCTTGCCTCGACCAACCGGGTGGAAATCACCGAAGGCGCGATTGCCGACGGACAGTTCACCGCCGCACTGACCGGCGTGGACGACAATGCGAACGCACCGCTGGCTGAGAGCGTGCGCGGGTTCCGGGGAGATGTGTCCGGCCAGTTCTACGGGCCGGCCGCCGAAGAGTTCGGCGCCGTCTTCACGGCGACCCGCTCCGCGGCCGATGACGACGACTGGACCGTGCTGGGGAACCTCAGGGCCGCGCGCGCGGACCTCATCGACGGACAGGCCGACAGCGAGCCGTTTTCGGCCGGCGTCAACAGGCTGGACTACTCCTCCGCATCGCCCCGCATCGTGGCCCAGGGTTCGGACAACCGGGTGACCGCCGTCGCGTCGGACGGTGCCGAGGGATACAGGATTTCCTATCTGGTCGAGGGAACGCTGCAGACCGTGACCCTGAGCGCCCATGACATCGGCAATCTGAGGCCCGAGGCATACAGCAGGAGGGATGGAACCCGGGGCTGGTATCTGAGGCGGCCCAACTCGCCTGGAGGACGGCCGCTGGGACGGCATTACAGTGTCAAGGACTGGGCGGCCACCACCTATCCTGACGGAGCGTCGCCTTCGATCGCTTCCGGTATCTGGGGAACCATTGTCCACGGGCGGAGGACGGCGCCTGCGAGCATGCCCGGAACCGGCAGCGCTACCTATGCCGGAAATGCAGCCGCCTATGTCTTCGATCCCGCTCCGGGCGAGGGGCGGGCCGGGTCCACCTGGTCGGAGGGCTACAGGGGACGTTTGAGCCTTTCGGCCGATTTCGCGGCGGGCAGCATCTCCGGCGGCATATCGGAAGTCGAGCACAGCTCGCGATTTTTCGAGACTGCCTCGTATCGCGCCGTTGCCGGAGGGGCGTTCACCATCGCCAACGGCTCCATCCAGGGGAACGCCCTGTCGGCGGACCTGTCGGGCCTGGGCTACAGCGGCACGGTTGCTGGAGCCTTCTATGGCCCGGTCGCCGACGAAACCGCCGGCGTCATGCAGGCGACCGGCGCAGATGGCAAAATCCTCCACGGCTGGTTCGGCGGCGCCCGCCAATAAGACTACTCGCAGGTGCGTGCGGGCGCATTCCTGGCTGCGGTCGCGGCGGCGCTGCTGTTCGCCGCGACCGCGTTCGGCCAGACGGCCGATGTTCCGGACGGAATCACCGACATGCAGTTCGGCCGGCTTCTGTTCGAGGTCGGCCGTTTCCGTGACGCGCGGGCGTTCCTGCAGCAGGCCCGGCCCGCCGATGAAGAGGAGAGGATCGAGCGGCTGTTCCTGCTGGGCCTCGCCGAGGCGCGGCTCGGTCATCTGCGTGACGCCGCGGAGCGCTTCGAGGCGATCCTGGCCGTCCGCCCGGAGTTGACGCGGGTCCGGCTGGAACTGGCCCGCGTCTACGGCCTGCTCGGGCGCGACGGGAAGGCCCGGTTCCATTTCGAGGCCTCGCTCGGCGACGAACTGCCGTCCTCGGTGGAAGATGCGGTCGAGGCCTGGCTCGACCGGATCGACGCGCGCAAGCGCTGGTCGGTCTCCGTCTCCGCTGCGGTCCTGCCCGAGAGCAACCCGGCGAAGCGCCCGGATGATGAAGAGGTGCATATCGGCGGCGTGCCGTTCCGGCTCGACGAGGATGCGCGTGAGGCCTCGGGGACGGGGCTGCTGCTGAGCACGGGCGCGCAGTATTCGCCCGTCCTTGCCGACGACTGGCGCGGTGTGCTGGCAGCCTCAGGGGCAGCGAAGCTCCATGAGCAATCCGACTGGAACGATATCTCCGTGCAGGGCGATGTCGGGGTGGCCCGGCTGTTCGACCGGGGCAGCATATCGGGTGGTCTCCGCATCGGCAGACGCTGGCTGGGCGGCGAGCGCTACAGCGACGGGGTCGGTCCCTGGATGCGCGGACGCCTGCGACTCTCGCTGGCGCTGCGCCTCGACGGCGCGCTCGGCGCCGAACGCCGCGACCATCCCGAAAATCCCGGCCTGGACGGATGGACGGTCAATTTCCATCCCGGCCTGGACTATACACTCAACTCCGCAACGACGCTGCGCACCGAACTCGACCTGGAGCATGCGCGCGCCCGCGAGGACCGCCACGGCAGCCGCATGGGCGGGCTCGCCGTCTCGCTCTCCCATGCCTTCCGGGGCGGCCTCTCGGTCTCGCCCCGGATTTCCGTTCATTGGCGGCGCTACGCCGGTAGCGATCCTCTCTTCGGCAAGAGGCGCTCGGACCGGCAAATGCGCCTGTCGGTGAACCTGCTGCATCGCGCGCTGCAATATCGGGGCTTTGCGCCCTTTGTCGGCTTTTTCGTCGAGCGCAACCGGTCCAGCATCCCCGTCAACGGTTACCGCAACCAGGGCGGCATGTTCGGGGTCTCCAGGACCTTTTAGGGTTCCATCCTGAAGAGATGAGAAGTAAAGCGAAGTCGCTGGATTTTGCGGGAAACTGTCCCACGATTGCGGCCGGTCCGGATGCGCCAGCAGTGCTCGGTGCCCGCAGAGCCGGAAAACGCGTTCGGCTCAATGTCGCGTTCGCATGCCAGATCCTGCACTGCAATGCGACTGGCGCCGCGAGGGTCGCGCTCACAGCTTCACGCCGCCGCCCTCGCTGCGATCACGGCTCCAAACTCCGAAAGGCCGCAGGATACAGAACAACATGATCGGATTCCGCTCTCGCGTCCGAGCGCCTGACCATGCTACCTCCTTTTGCGTCGGCCGCCGAGACATGCGCGCGGGTCGCGAAGCGAGCGGTCAAGTTTCGGGCCGAATATACATCTATGCAGTCAACTGCGATGGCCCGCGCGAGCGCGTATCAGGGGTTCATGGCCTGCCCTGCATCCCGCCGATGAAGCCCAGCGCCAGGAACGCGAGGATGACGCTAATCACGATCCACTTGGCCATGCACCCCTCCTGTCCGGCAGTATAGCTCGCGCGTCCTGGCGGTGCTTTCCGGGGCGGTTGGGAACCTTTTCAGCCGGCGGCCGTGGGGCGTGGCGCGAACGGGTCCGGCGCGGGCCGGCAACAAGGGCTCGGAAAGCGGCAAATTGCTTCCCATAATGCGCCTTGCGCGAGCTTTGCCCCGCGCCGGCGCATCCATCGCAACCGTCATGTGCCATGGCCGCTGGAGCACCGAGCGTATGGTCGCCCGATATACCCGTTCCGAAGCCGCCAGCGACGACCTGCGACACCTCATAGCTACTGTCCATCGAAGATGCTTACTCACCTTTCGGCAGCAAAGGCACCAGAAATATTTAGGACAGACCCAAGTGCAACGTTTGGTCCCACTTGTGGGTTTTGTAAACTGAAAACTCCAGCAATTTCTTCCTTAGCTCCGTAGAACGCGGCTTGCATTCTACCCGTAAATCCGTGTTCGCCGTATTCGCCATTGCCGAAGCGTATACCGCCCAAGGAAGATAGCGTAATACGAAACTCTATATCGTCGTATGCTTTGCCTCCCGTAATATCGTGAAACATAAAGTCCATTTTTCCGGGGGCATGACCCTGTTGTTCGTGTAGCGTTATAGTCGTTCGCCCCGTGAGGTGCGCCAAGTGATTATGATCATATCCTGCCATTAACCCCTTCCATGTTGCACGGCCGATGTCGCCGGTCTCACCAAGTGGAGAAGGGTTTTCGCCGTTTACAAAATAATTTATGTGAGTAGGAGGAAGGGAATCGACCTGTGCTAACTCCTGGATAAATGCAGAATGTTCGAGCCAATATCCCCAAATAGTGCTGCTAATGCCGTGATATTCCAAGTCGCCAGTGTCAAGATTACTAAAGTACTTGTATTCAGCAACAGGGTAACTTTGCAGAAGTCCTTGGCCGTTAAATGGAGGGTGTCTGACGCCACCAGTGTCCTTGAAATATGGCCATCCTCATCCAAGTAGTTTCGCCGTGTCGACTCCATGGTCGTCGAGGCCCCGACCGGATAAGGCAAAAACGCTTATGGGAGGCCAAAAGCCGCGAGAGGAAGCATTGTCATGAAAAAAACTATACGTTCCTCCGGGACTCTGTGGTAACTCTTCATCATGAAAAATGCGCGGGAATATAATTCCGCTCATGAGAGGTCTAGTGATATCTGGCTTGCCGCCACGACTATCGTAGAAGGTTCCTTCGGCATTAGAAATTATGGTGCATGGAGGCCCTATGTCACATGAAATTTTTAGATTGCCTTGCAGTTGGAAGGTGTTGGAGGCAACGGTAGTGCTGATTGCCCCGTGTCCTCCTTCGGGAATGAGTAAGGGCTCAAGGATAACGGTATCGGTATCTATCGGAGAATCTGGTCGCCGCGCCATTGCAATAGAAGTTATGGCTGCGTCAATGTCCGAAGCAAGGGTATCTTGCGCGGCGCTAAATCCCGATATTTCGTCATCGGTCAAGTAATTGCCGTCATCGATGGCCGTTTGAATGGCAGCAATCTTGGCTTGCGCCTCTGCAATATCAGAGTCGGTTGATTGGTCAGTTAAGCCCTGCACGGCCATTTCCGCTTCGGAAATAGCTGTTTGCACTGCTTCAATTTGATCTTGATGTTCCTGCGCTACTTTATCAAGGTCTTCGACAATCTGATCGCGGATTCTATCGGCGAGGCTCCCGCCGCCGCCGCCGCAGGCGGAAAGCGTGAATACGACGGCGAGCGCCCTAAGCGGAATCTTCAACGCCTTCATAGTCGTCACCCTCCCTGCCGCACAGTGAAGCAACGACCCGACCGACGGCTGGCGTCGGGTCGTTGCAACCACTACACGCGAAGTGAGACAGCCCCGCCTATTCGCCAAGCGCGGGGAGCTACCCCTTGCCGGGTATCAGGCTGTTGTATTCAGCGGGCGACCCGACAGAGCGGGTTCGCGTATGTGGTTGCAAAGGGAAGGCTAGAGCATGATGGCGCGGGAGTCCAGACCGGCCCCTTGCCGAACCGGCGAAAACCGCCCGTGAGCGCACTTCCGGGTCCGGGAGGGTATCGGATACCCCGAACGGCCCGTGCGGGCGCTGGCGGTGCTCCCTGGCCGATTGCGGCGGCAATCCGCGAGGCGGGCCAGCGGGCGCATAATGGCCCTTATGAGAAAACCCCGCCCTGGACGCCGCCGGCCGGCCTTCCCGCGTCAGAGATAGGCTAGGGCTCGCCGGCGGGCGAGTCGAGGCCGGCAGCGGCGAGCGTCACGGCCAGGCACGCCGTCTCGGTCTCGCTCAGGGTTTCGGCGACGGGTCGGGCAGGGAGGCCGACCGTCATCACCGCGCTTTGCGGGCGGCGCGGGCCTGCCTGGCCGGGACGAGGCAGTAGGGAACCCGTCGGAGGCCGGTTCGGTGAAGACCCGCGAGATGACTACTGATCTTTGGTGTCGGTTGGCTCGTTGGCCATGGCACGTGCGACAGCTCGCCCTATACGCTCCGCCGCCGCTTCGATGTCCCGGTCCCCGACATGAGCGTAGCGCAGCGTCATGCGGACATTGGAATGACCGAGCATCCGGGAGACAACCGGCACTGGCACGCCGTTCATCACCGCGTGACTGGCCATGGTATGTCGAAGGTCGTGAAGGCGGACGTTCTCGATCCCGGCCTCCCGGCGAACTCGATACCAGAGGCCGAGTTTGGCGCCGCGTGGCTTCGTTGGATTGGACGGCGAAGGATACACGAAGGGGCTGCTGCTGCGGGGCTGGCGTTCGAGAATGCGCCGGGCCTTGCTGTTGAGGGGAACCTTTCTCGGACCCGTCTTGCTATCGGCCAAGGCCAGCATGTCGTCCTGTACCTCGGTCCAGCGCAGATTGACGATCTCACCCCTGCGGCAACCGGTGAGCAGAAGAAGCCGGATGATGTCGGCCTGCTGCCTGTCGCTCTTGCGGGTCTGCTTGTCGAGAACCTCGTGGAGGCGGGCGATTTCCTCCCGCGAGAGGAACCGGGTAAGCGCCGGACGGCGGTTCCGTTCCAGACCCTTGCTGGGATTGCTCCTTGCGTGACCGCAGGCGACGGCAAAATTCATGATCTGGCGGAAAATGTCGAGGGCGCGGTTTGCCCCGCCTGGCGCGGTCCGGCTGTACCGGTCGAACCAGCGCCTGACCTGCGCATGAGTGATCCGGTCCAGCGGTCTCGACCCGAAGGCGGGCAGGAGCTGGTGCGCAAGAGCAGACCGTGTTCGTTTCCTTGTCAGCGGCTTGTAGCGGTCGAGATACGCTTCCTTCCAGGGTCCGGCGACGAAGTCGTGAAAAAGAGGGACAACGAGCGCCGGTGCAGCGGTTTCCTCCGGCTCAGGCCTCGCCCGGCGGGCATGGCATTCCCGGCGGGCCTCATCGACGGTTTTCGTGGAGACCGGGCCGAGCGAAATGCGCTTCGAACGCCTGCCCGCGTCCAGCAGCAGGATCCAGCTTTTCCCGCCGGACGGCCGGACCCGGACCCCGAGGCCGGGCACACGGCTGTCCCAGACGGTATATTCTCGCTCGCGGGTACGGAACTGGGCGACGGTGGCATCGGTAAGCTTCTTGCGTTCCCTGGCGGCCATCGGTCAGCCTCCTCCGAGCACGGTGCCGACCTTCTCGGCGGCATCGCGGATCATGGCGTCGGCAGCGTGCGTGTATTTCAGCGTCGTTTCAGGCTTGCGGTGACCGAGCAGCCTGCCGATGGCCAGCACCGTCTCGCCGTGCCGGAGAGCCAGGCTCGCATGCGTGTGACGCAGGTCGTGAAGATGCACATCGTCGATATCTGCCTCCGCGCGAACCCCGTTCCAGAAGAAGTCCAGCCAGCGCGCCGTCAGCGGTCGGTCGGCCCGCGCCGCCGGGAATACCCACCTGCCTTTCCGGTCCAGACCATCCAGGATGTCGCGGGCCGGCGTGGACAGCCAGACGGTTCGGGGTCCCGTCTTGCTGTCGCGCAAGAACAAATGGCCCTCGCGGTAGTCGGACCATTGCAGGGTCAGTATTTCGCTCTTGCGGCAGCCGGTCAGGAGAAGAAGGCGGATGGCGACGACCTGCATTGGCTTCCGGTCGGCATGCGCCGCAAGTCTCGCGGAGAGCCTGCGGATTTCCTCGTCGGAGAGGAACCGTTCCCGTCCTTTGCGGCGGTTGCGCCGGATGCCCCGGCAAGGATTGGAGTCCTCCGGCCGGAGGCCCATTTTCTCCGCCTCCTTCATGATGATGGAGAGCACCGGCAGAGAACGGTCGGCCGCCACCGGCGTCGGGCGGAGAGAGGCGAACCAGCTCCTCACCTCCTGCCGGTCGATATTTGCAATCTGGCGGCCTGCGAAATGCGGCATGATCCGCTTTCTCAGGTAGCTGCGGTTCACACGAAGCGTCCCGGCCTTCCAGACGCGGGCATAGCGCTCGAAGACGGTCTCGGCGACGGCTTCGAAGAGCGTCTCGTCAGGCCGATGGAGGTCGTCGTCCCCGCGCCGGATGGCGGCAAGCATTTCGGCGGCCAGCGCCCGCGCCTCGCCGACGCTCACGGCCTCGGCGTCGCCGATGATCTTCCAGACGCGTTCCCCGAGATGCTGGCGCTGGATGAAGTAGCATTTGCGGCCCGAGGGCAGGACCCGGACGCCGAACCCCCTGAGTTTGGCATCGCGGATGTCCCGTGCGTTCCTGCGGGGTTTGAGCGCCTTGACGCGGGCCTCGGTAAGAGCGATTCTGGACATGCGCATTCTCCCGTTTCCTGTGGCAACCGGGGCACCCAGCAATTGCTGAATCGTCCCGACTTCCATAGCTTTCGAGAGAAAAACGACGCTATATCAAATAGTTAGCACCGAAGGTGCGCGGGCGGTGTAACGCCAGCGGCATCGACTTCAGACTCATGAAGAGGTTGCCGCCCATATCGTCACCCCGGACCCCGATCCGGGGTCCATCCATGGCTCCCGATGCCGCCGCAGCCGGTGGCGGGCAGGTTCAACCGCTGCAACTGCCGCCAGGACCGAGGCTGGGCCCCGGCTTCCCCGCTCGGGGGCGGGGCGACGGTTGGCTCCGGCCTCCCGTGCACATCTCGTCTCGCCTTGCGCCCGCTGCGCCTGCCGGCCGGGCTGCGTCCCGCTTGCCGCCCCCTTCGGCAGGCTCGGGGCATGACGGGAAGAGGGTCGGCGGGCGTCAATCCTGGCCCCGTTGCCACCGGCACTTTCATTTTTTGTTCCCGTATGGGCTTGACATCTGGCGGTATGGTGTATGATGAAAGTAGAGAGAGGCGGCTTCCGGGGCCGCCTTTCGGCGTTTCTGCAGAAAGCGACCGGCTGGGGGCCGAAAAAACCCCCGGCGTGAGCAGGCGCGAGAGGTGCGTGCGCCGTCTCGCGCGCGCAATCAGGTGCGCGAACCGCGCCGGCGCCGACGCCCGCCCGCGCCCGCACGCGAAACGCGCGCAAAACAGGGACCCCGCCGCAGGCTCGCGGCAGGGGTGAAACCGGACCGGGAGAAAGGAGCTGTGCCGATGACAGACAGATATCGGAACCGGATGGAATATCCGGAGCCGTCGCCCGAAACGATGGCGTCATGCCTGAACGGACACCCGAATATGCGCCGCGCGCATGGCGAACATGACATTTCATGACATTGGGGCACGGGCGCCCCGGAAGAAAAGCGGCCCCGGTCCTACAGCCGGGCCCTGACCGCCTCCGCCGCGTCCCAGGCATCGACATGGCGGAGCGCGAGCGGCGAAAGCGCGAAGGCAATGCGGTCGGGCGCGGTCGGGCGCGCGAACAGGCCGTCGGCCGCCAGCCCTTTCGCCAGTTCCTGCGCATCCGGCCGCGCCAGCACCACATGCGCGCCGCGCCGGGCGGGCGGCAGCGGATCGGCCTCGCCGAGCGCTTCCAGGAAGAGGGCGCTCAGGGTGCGCGCCTTCCAGCCGAGCGCCGCGATATCGGCGCCGGCGAACATGTCGAGCGCGCCGTCGAGCGCGGCGAGCGCCAGCGCGGAGGGCGCCGGCAGGGCGGAAAGCGCCGGCGCGAACTCCCCCGTTGCGTGGACCCAGGCCGGCGCGCCGGGGCCGCCGCCAAGGAAGCCGCCGCCGCGCCCGACCGCGGCCTCGGCGCCCGAATGCTCCAGTGCGGCCGGCAAGGCCCCGGCCGTCTCGGAGAAATCGAACAGGGCGAGCGCGCCGGCCTCGCGCGCCCTTGCGGCGAACGCGCCGACGTCCCGGAGCGCGCCCGTCGCGGGATCGAGATGGCGCAGCAGCAGCAGCGCATCCCCGGCCAGCTCCGCTTCCGGGGTCCCGGTCTCCACGACGGCGAGGCCCTTCGCGCCGAGCCGGGCCGCTGCGCGGGGGAACTCGCCCGGCATGGCGAGAAGGCGGTTGCGGCCGGCAGCGCAAGCCGCCGCGGCCAGCGCCTCGACCGCGTCGTCGACGGTTGCGGCGAAGCCCAGAGCGCCGGGCCGGGCGGCCAGCAGGGGCGCCAGCTTCCCGGCCGTCATTTCCGCCAGATGCCGGCCGGCCGTGAAATCCGTGCCCCAATCGACGCGCAGGAAGCCGTCGAGCCGCGCCCTGACTCCGCGCGAGAGCGGCCCGAGGCGGTCGCCGTCGAGGCGCAGCGCGCCGGCCGGCACCAGGAACTCCTCGCGCAGATAGGCCAGCGGATCGCCCTCGTCGAGCGCGATGCAGTCCTCGCGCGTCGTCATGGCGTGCCGAACATGAGGTCGGCCGCGCGCCGGGCCATGCCCGCATTGTCGTGGCCGACGCCCGGCGCGGTGTGCAGCTCCCAGGCGAAGGGCGCGGGCAAGAGCCGCGCCATGTCCTGCCCCGCCGCGTAGAAATAGCGGCCCCGCGCGAAGCGGTGCGGCCCCTGCGCCATCGCCTCGGGCGACTTCAGCAGCATGGGCGCGTCGGTCACGGTGTCCTCTTCGCCGAGCAGCACGGTCAGCCGGACGGAAAACGCCGCGGCCAGCGCCTCGTCGCCCATCCGGTAGCCGGTGAGTCCGTACGGGTAGCGCTCTTCCTCGCGCGGCACGGTGTAGGCGCCGGCATTAGCGGCGACTGCGGCCTCGATGCGCGCCTCGGGCTGGAACAGCGCCATGCGGTGGACGAACTGCCCGCCGGCGGAATGGCCGTAGAGAAAATAGCGCCGGGCCTCCGCGCCGCTCCAGGCGCAGGCGGCGTCGAAGGCGCTCTCGACCACGCCGAAGCTCCAGTCCGCCTCCGGCAGGAAGGCGCGCCGGTCGGGCGTGCGCATGTTGCCGACCTCATATTCGCGCGGGCCCGGAAATTGCCCGCGGTCGAATTCCGGCGCGGCCACCAGCACGCGGTAGCGCTCGGCATGCTCCGCCCAGACATCGCGGTAGTCGGCGGCATTGCGCCGGTAGCCGTGCAGCACGATGAGCACGGGATCGGCCGGGCGCCAGGCGGCCGGGCGCCAGATATGGGTGCGGACGGCGACATCTCCTTCGGTCGGACGGCGGTGCGGGACGGTGATCTCGGCCGAACTCACCGCCTCGCCTCGGTCACGTCCGTGCCGGAATACACCGCGCCCAGCATGCGCTGCATCGCCGCCGTGTGGGCCGCGCAGGCCGCCGCGTCGAGATCGGCCGCCGGCCGGGGCTCCTGCTCGAAATGCCCGTAGCGGTCCTCGCCGCGCACCAGGGTGGCGGAATCGTCGAGCTTGATCTGGCGCACATAGGTCGGGATATAGCGGACCGCGAGGCCGATGCGCCGGTCGGGCAGCCGGTTCGGCTTCGAGCCGTGGACGAGGCGGATATGGTGCAGCGAGAACTCGCCGGCCCGGAGCGGCGCATCGACGGCGAGCGCCTCGTCCACCTCCATCTCGATCTCCTGCCCGCGCGTCAGCAGATTGTCCTCGGCGAAGCTGTCGGTATGCGCCATCTGGTCGAGCTTGTGCGAGCCCGGCAGGAAGCGCATCGGCCCGCTCTCCAGCGGCGCGTCGGACAGCGCCACCCAGGCGGTGACGACATCGTGGGGATCGAGGCCCCAGTAGGTCGAGTCCTGGTGCCAGGAGACGAAGGCCGGGTCGTTCGCCTCCTTGATGAAGAAATTGGTCGTCCAGCAGAGCAGGTCCGGCCCCAGCAGATCCTCGACGGCATCCAGGATGCGCGGATGGTGGACGATCTCGTCCGCCCAGCGGAACAGCAGGTGGACCTTGTGGCGCATGTTGGAATGGATGACATCGCCGGTATCGCCTTCATACGCCTCCAGCCCGTCGCGGTAGCGGCGGGCCTCGACGGCGGAAAAGGCCCGCAACGGAAACACATAGCCGTCCCGCGCATAGGCCTCGATCTGGGCCTCGGTCAGCATCTTGCCCATCGGTCTTTCCTTGCTAGTGGCGGCTCAGTCGCCGGTAAGGCGCGGCGTGACGGGGCGCCAGACGCGCCCGCCGGGGGGCCGGTCGGGCTTGTCGGCCACGGCCCAGCCGCGCCAGGCGACGGTGCGGTCGAGGCCGGCGCCCCGGAGCCAGGAGAGCGCGAAGCCGGGGCAGTCCGCCGGGCCCTCGCCGGAATCGACCGTCACCAGAAAGGCGTCCTCCGGCACTTCCGGCAGCGTATAGAGGCCGTCGAACAGGTTGCGCGACCAGTCGATGATGTCCGCCTGCCACTCGCCGAAGCCGCCGCCGCCCGCGCCGCGATAGCTCGCCCGGTCGAAGAACTCCGTCCCCGGCACGGTATGCACCGCAAGCCAGGGCGCGGGCCCGTCGTCCGTCGCGCGGAAGCGCTGCGAGGCGTCGAAACCGGGAAGGGCCAGCAGCGAGGCGATCTTCGGCCCGCTGTACCACTCGGACCACGCCGCCTCCCGCGACTGGTCCCTGAAGCCGCACTCCACCATGTAAAGCATGAATGCGAGTATAGAAGCGCTCGGCAGACAGCGGAAGCGGGGCCATGGCCGGGATCGGGATGAGCTGGACCGATTACTACGCGAAGACGCAGGGCCGGCCGCCGCGCCCGACCTTGCTGGAGGCGCTGGCGCGGTTCGGCGGGCGCACGGGCCTTGCGGTCGATCTCGGCATCGGCGGCGGGCGCGATGCGCTGGAAATGCTCGAGCGCGGCTGGCGGGTGGTCGGTTTCGACAGCGAGCCCGCCGTGCTGGCGCTGCCGCGCCATCCCCGGCTGACGGTCAGGCGGGAGCCTTTCGAGACGGCCGAACTGCCGCGGGCGGATCTCGTGAATGCGAGCTTCAGCCTGCCCTTCTGCCGCCCCGACGCCTTCCCCGCCTTCTGGGGGCGGATCGCGGCGGCACTCAACCCGGGCGGGCGCTTCGCCGGCCAGCTCTTCGGCCCCCGAGACGGCTGGTTCGGCGACCCCGGCATCACCTTCCTTCCGGAAGCGGAGGTGCGCAGCCTCCTCGCCTCCTTCGACATCGAATGCTTCGACGAGGAGGAAGACGACGCCGAAACCCCGCGCGGCGAGATGAAACACTGGCACATCTTCCATGTGGTGGCGCGCAAGCGGTGAAAAGAAGGGGCCGTTTGCGCTATAGTTCCGCCTATCGAGAGACTGGAGGACGGACCCGTGCTGGCAATTGAGCTGCCTCCGGATGCGGAAGCCCGCCTTGACGCCTTGGCGAAGGCCGTTGGCCGCACCAAGGCCGCTTGCGCCCGCGACGCCATCCTCGAATATCTCGACGATATGGAAGATCTTCGCATCGCCGAGCAGCGTTTGGCCGACAACAGGGCCGGCCGATCGCAATCCGTCCCCCTGGAGGACGTGATAAGGCGGTATGGGCTGGAGGATTGAGCTCGACAGCGCGGCAGAACGCGACCTCGACAGGATGACGGAGCTTGTCCTGAGCATCGGCCATCGACGCAACATCTATGCGACATTGCGGTAACTCCCGATGCGACCGCCGGCCGGGCCGGGTTCGTCCTGCCTGCCCGCTACACCGCCTCCACAATCAGCACGATGCCGGAGAGGCATAGCAGGGCGGTGACGATGCGGTGGAAGAGGGCGGCGTCGATGCGGCGGTAGAGGCGCGCGCCCGTCCAGGCGGCGGCGAGCGCGGCCGGCAGGCAAATGGCGGCGGCCTGCAGCGCGGCCAGGTCCATCGCGCCCGACACGGCCATCGCCGCTGCGGCAAAGGTCAGCACGACGAGATTGAAGGGCTGGTAGACGGCGCGCTGGGAGTCGGCGCTGCCGCCTCTCAGGCGGAGCCAGATCACCGGAAGCGGCCCGGAGAGCCCGGCAAAGCCGCCGAGCGCCCCGCCGCCGAGCCCGACCGCCGCATCGGCCGCGCGCGAGGCCGGCGGCGCGGGCAGCCGCCTCGCCATCGAGAGCAAGGTGTAGCCCACCAGCAGCAGCCCGACGGCGAGCCGCAGCATGTCGGGCGAGGCGACGGCAAGCGCCGCGACGCCGAGCGGCACGCCTGCAATGCCGCCCAGCAGATAGGGCCCGGCGCGGCGCCGGTCGAAGGCGTGGCGCACGAAGAGCGACGCCACCGCCTGCCCGCCGATGGACACCAGCGCCACCAGCGGCGGCACCGTTCCCGGCTCCAGCGCGTGGAACCAGACGCCGGCGGCCGCCAGCCCCGTGCCGAAGCCGGCGAGGCCCGTCACGAAGCCGCCGGCGAGCGCCCCCAGCAGCAGGAAGACGAGCGCGCCGTCGTCAAACCCCATGGGGGCGGCCCGGCGGATCGGCGGACAAGGGGGCCGGCTTCAGGCGAGCTTCGCCATGGCCCGCTCGATGCGCCGGCCGGCCTCTTCCAGGCGTTCGAGCGGGGCCGCATAGCTCACCCGGACATGCGGCGAGAGGCCGTAGGACGCGCCCTGGACGACGGCGACATGCGCCTCCTCGACGAGGTAGTCCGTGACCGCCGTGTCGTCCTCCAGCCGCCGGCCCGAGGGCGTGCGGGCGCCGATGGCCGAGGCGACCGAGGGATAGACATACATCGCCCCTTCCGGCGCATGGCAGGGCAGGCCCGCCTCGTTCAGCGCGCCGACCATGAGGTCGCGGCGCTCGCGCATGACCTGCCGGCGCTCCTCGACGATGTCCTTCGGCCCGTCCAGCGCCGCCAGAGCCGCGCTTTGCCCGACCGCATTCGGGCAGGAGACGAGCTGGCCCTGGAGCTTGCCCATTTCCCGGACGATGTCGCGCGGGCCGCCGGCGAAGCCGACGCGGAAGCCGGTCATCGAATAGGCCTTGGAGACGCCGTTGATGGTGAGCGTGCGCGAAAACAGCTCCGGGACGGCGTTCGCCATCGTGGCGAGCGGCGCGTCCGTGTAGAGCAGATGCTCGTAGATGTCGTCCGCCATCACATGCACATGAGGATGGCGCGCCAGCACGGCGGCGAGCGCCCCCAGGTCCTCCGCCGAATAGGCCGCCCCCGAGGGGTTGGAGGGCGAGTTGAGGGAGAGCCACTTGGTCTTCGGGCCGATGGCGGCTTCCAGGTCCTCGGGGAGCAGCCGGAAGCCGTTCTGCTGCGGGCAGGAAACCGGCACCGGCACGCCGCCTGCCAGCCGCACAAGGTCCTCGTAAGCGCCCCAGAACGGCGCGGGCAGGATCACCTCGTCGCCCGGCGCCAGGGTCGCGAGGAAGGCGCAGGAGATCGCCGCCTTGGCGCCCGTCGTCGCCAGCACTTCGTCGGCCGCGTAGTCGAGGCCGTTCTCGCGGCTGAACTTGCGCCGGACCGCCTCCTTGAACTCGGGCGTGCCGTCGCGGTTGGTGTAGCCGACGACGCCCGCCGCCATCGCCTTCTCCGCCGCCTTGCGCACATGGTCCGGCGGCGGGAAGTCGGGCTGCCCGATGGTGAGGTTGATGACGTCGATGCCGTCCGCGGCCATGGCGCGGGCGCGCATGGCGGCATTCTGGCTGGCGGAGGCCTTGAAGCGGCGCATCCTGGGCGCAATGATCGACATGGAGAAACCTGCCCCTCCCGAGGCCTCGCGACGGCGCGGGGTTATAGCACCGATAGGAGCGCCGCCCCATGCCGAGCAACACCCCGCGCAGAATCACCGTCGCCGCCGCGCAGATGGGCCCCATCGCCCGCGCCGAGCCGCGCAGCCGGGTGGTCGCGCGCCTCGTGGAGATGATGAGGGACGCGCACGGCCGCGGCGCGGGGCTGGTCGTCTTTCCCGAGCTTGCGCTGACGACCTTCTTCCCGCGCTGGTTCATGGAGGACCCGGCGGAGCTGGACGCCTTCTACGAGGCGGAGATGCCGGGGCCGGAGACGCGGCTGCTGTTCGACGCCGCGGCGGACCTCGGCGTCGGCTTCTATCTCGGCTATGCGGAGCTCATCCGCGAGAACGGGCGGGAGCGGCGCTTCAACACGTCGATCCTCGTGGACCGGCAGGCGCGCATCGTCGGCAAATACCGCAAGGTGCATCTGCCGGGCCACAGCGAATACGAGCCTGAGCGCCCCTGGCAGCATCTGGAGAAGCGCTATTTCGAGGTCGGCGATCTCGGCTTCCCGGTCTGGCGGACGATGGGCGGCGTGATGGGCATGGCGCTCTGCAACGACCGACGCTGGCCGGAGACCTTCCGCGTGATGGGCATGAAGGGCGTGGAGCTGGTGATGCTCGGCTACAACACGCCCGCCGCCAACTCGCTCGGGCCGGAGCCGCACCATGTGCGCATGCTGCACAACCATCTCTCCATGCAGGCCGGGGCCTACCAGAACGGCTGCTGGGTGGTCGGCACCGCCAAGGCCGGCCACGAGGAAGGCTGCGACCTGATGGGCGGTAGCTGCATCGTCGCGCCCTCCGGCGAGATCGTCGCCCAGGCGCATACGCTGGAGGACGAGGTGATCGCCTATGAATGCGACCTTGAGGAAGGCCGCTTCAACAAGCGGACGATCTTCAACTTCGCCGCCCACCGCCGCCCGGAGCATTACGGCATCATCACCGCGCAAACCGGCGCGACCGAGCCTGCGGGGGACGAGGGCGCCTCCTTGTAGCGGCCGCGGGATCAGCGGGCCCGACGTCCGCCGAGGCGGCCTTCGTCGTCGATGAGGACGACGCGCGCCGGCCGGTCGTTCCCCCATTTCCACATCACGAGATTGAGGTCGCCGGCTCCCGCACCGGCAGCGAAGCTCCGCACCTGCATGCCGGCATAGCCCGCCGCGATCAGCCGGTCGGCCAGGGACTGCGACGCGGGAAGCGCGCCCTCAAGCATCTCCGCCTCCCAGAAAGGGCAGGCGATGTCGACCTCCTCGACCCCCTGCAACCGGCACTCCCGCTCGTCCGTCGCATCGAAGACAGGCTCGGCATCCACCTCGTAGGCGCAGAGCGTGAGCGGCTGCATGGGCCGGCCCAGCGGCTCGGCTTCGCGTATGGCGGTCAGCGGTGCCAGCGAGGTATGGAGCGCCGGGATGCCGCGCCGGTTGAACCGACCGCCATGGCGTCTTGCGCCCTCGCCGGAGAGCGGCGTCCACGACCATTGCGGGTTATGCGCCCGGTAAACCAGGCCGCGGAATCGCATCGGCCAGCCGCCGGCTCAGGCGTAGCCGCCCGCCATGACCCGGTCGAGATAGGCATGCACGCGGTCGGCCCGGCCCTCGCGCACCAATTGGTCCGGCGTGGCCCCGCCGAAGCCCGGCAGCGGCTCCGCGCGAAACCAGGCATAGGCGGCAAGCGGCGACCCGGTCACGGCTTCCACCCGGTTCAGGATTTCCAGCATCTGGCGCAGCCGGGTCTGCGTCTTGCGCGCCCGGACCCGCGAGGCACGGGAAAAGGCGTCCCTGCCGAGGCCCAGCGTGCCGGCGATCTCGGACCGGGTGGTCCGCAGCGCATCCGCGATAAGCGCCGGAGAAAAGGTCTGATCTTCCATGAATTCATGAAACTGCATGACCCGACCTCATAATTCATCACACTATTTAGCGTCAATCGACTTGCGTTTCCAGAGTGGCGAAAACCCTATCCCGACGCATTGGGATGCGGTCGTTCGCGCCCGTAGCGGTGCAGGCCCGGGCCTTCGGTCCTGAGCCAGCGTTCGGCGGCGTCGGTTTCCGGGCAGAGGCGGCGGCAGAGGCGCCAGAAGCGGGGGCTGTGGTTCATTTCGCGGAGATGCGCCACCTCATGTGCGGCCAGATAGTCCAGCACCAGGGGCGGGGCCATGATGGGGCGCCATGAAAAGTTGAGCCGCCCGGCCGCGCTGGCGCTGCCCCAGCGCGTTTTCTGGTCCCGGATGGCGATGCCGCGCGGCTCGACGCCGAGCGCGGCGGCATGGCGGGCGACGGCTTCCTCGAAGGCCAGCCGCGCCTCGCGCCGCAGCCAGCCCTCGACCAGCCGCTCAGAGCCGGCAGCGGCGGCAAGCAGGATACGGTCCTCTTCCACGCGGAGCGGGTCCCGGAGGCCCGGTTCGACGCAGAGCCGGCGCGCCCGGCCGCGGAAGGGAACGGACTCGCCCGGCCGGAACGGCACCGGTTCCGGCGCTTTCATCAGCCGGTCCTCGATCCATGCGCCCCGGCTCCTGAGGAATGCGAGACCGGTCGCCTCGCTTGCGCCGGGCGGCAGGGTCAGCCGGACCTCGCCGCCCCGGACACTCAGCGAGATGCGCCGCGCGCGCGGATTGCGGCGGACCGCGACCCGGAGTTCGCGCCCGCCGAGCCGGATCTCCCTATAGCGCCCAGTCGACAATATGGCGTTCCAGGTCTTCCTGTTCGGTCCCGGCCTCGTCTTCGGAGAGCACCTTGCCGCGCACCGACATCTGGGCCAGATGCACTGTCTCCGGGTCGCCGGAGACCAGCGGGTGCCACCAGTAGAGATCCTTGCCCTCATGCAGCAGGCGGTAGGCGCAGCTCGACGGCATCCACGGGATTTCGGCGATGTTGCCCGGGGAAAGCTGGATGCAGTCCGGCACGCGGACCTTGCGGTTGGGATAGTCGGTGCAGCGGCAGCTCTCCGGGTCGAGCAGCCGGCAGGCGACGCAGGTCGGCTCGATCTCGCCCGTATCCGCCCATTCGATCTTGAGCAGGCAGCACTTGCCGCAGCCGTCGCAGAGCGACTCCCATTCCTCGGGCGTCATTTCGTCCAGCCGCTTTTCGCGCCAGAAGGTCATGGCCGCCGCCGGTCCCGTCCGTTGCCCGGTTCTTCCTGGCGCTCGTTGCCGGTGAGGCCGAGCGCCCACATCGCCGCCAGCACGCCGCCCTTGGCGACCGGCAGCAACACGGCCAGCAGAGCCAGTGTCACCGGCGGCCAGACCGCGAATTGCAGCCAGAGCGGCGGCGACCATGTCTGCTCGGCGAACAGCAAGGCCGGCACGACCAGATGGCCGGCGATCAGGATGGCGATATAGGGCGGGAAGTCGTCGGCGCGGATATGCCCCAGCGCCTCGCCGCAGCTGCCGCAGGCCGCCACGGGGCGCAGATAGCCGGCGAACAGCGCGCCCCGGCCGCAGGCGGGGCAGCGCCGGCGGATGCCGTTGCGAAGAGCGGGTCCGAGCGCGCGCGCCATGCCGGCAAACTGGCCCCGCCGGCGCGGCGGGTCAAGCGATGCCGCGTCACTCGATGCGGAAGCCCTCGTAACCCTTGGCGGCCACCGCGTCGCACTTTTCGATATAGGCGGGCAGGCCGCCGATATAGGGCATGAAGACGCGCGGCTTGCCGGGGACATTGGCGCCGATATACCAGCTCGAACAGGTGGAGCGCAGCGAGAGCGAGGCCGTCTCGCTGGCGTGCGCCACCCAGGCGTCCTGGGCCCCGGGCTCCGCCTCCATCCGCCGGGCGCCGCGTTTGTCCATTGCGGCGAGGCAATCGGCGATCCAGTCCACATGCTGCTCGATGGAGGGGAGCATGTTGGTCAGCACCGAGGGGCTGCCGGGCCCGGTGACGGTGAACAGGTTGGGGAAGCCGGCCACGGTGAGGCCGAGATAGGTGCGCGGACCCTCCGCCCAGGCGTCGCGCAGCCGGCGCCCTCCCGCGCCGCGGATGTCGATGCGCTCCAGCGCGCCCGTCATGGCGTCGAAGCCGGTGGCGAACACGATGGCGTCCGCCGGCCACTCCCGCCCGTGCGCGCGCACCCCGCCCGGCGTAATCGCCTCGATGGGCCGCTCCGAGACGTCCACCAGCTCGACATTCGCCCGGTTGAAGGTCGCGTAATAGCCGGTATCCACGCAGAGCCGCTTGCAGCCGATGATGTTGGTCGGCGCCAGCAGCCGGGCGGTCTCGGGATCCTCCACGATGCCGGCGATCTTGGCGCGCACGAAATCGGCGGCGGTGCGGTTCGCCTCCTCCTCGAACAGCAGGTCCGAGAAACAGCCGAGAAAGGACAACCCGCCATGCGCCCAGCGCCGCTCGAATTCGGCTTCGCGCTCCTCTTCCGGGGTCTCCAGCGCGGGCAGCGGCCGGTAGTCGAGGTCGATCCCCGACGGCATGGTGCGGGCGCGGGCGCGGAGTTCCGGATAGCGCGCCTTCACCTCCGCCACGAAGTCGGGCGCGAGCGGGCGGTTGTGCGCCGGGATCGAATAGTTGGCCGTGCGCTGGAAGACCGTCAGGCGCCCGGCCTCCTCCGCGAGCCTGGGGATCGACTGGATCGCCGAGGAGCCCGTGCCGATCACCGCCACGCGCAGGCCTGCCAGATCGACGCCCTCATGCGGCCAGTGGCCGGTGTGGTAGGTCGGTCCCGCAAAGCTCTCGCGGCCCTCGAATTCGGGAAGGTTCGCGGCCGAGAGGCAGCCGAGCGCCATGACGCACCAGCGCGCCCGGAAACGTTCGCCCGCTTCGGTCTCCAGTTCCCAGCGGGCCTCCGCCTCGTCGAAGACGGCGGCCTTGACGCGGGTGTCGAAGCGGATATCGCGCCTCAGGTCGAAACGGTCGGCCACATGGTTGGCATAGGCCAGGATTTCCGGCTGCGCGGCATAGCGCTCGGTCCAGGTCCATTCCTGCTGCAGGGCCGCATCGAACTGGTAGGAATACTGGACGCTCTCCACGTCGCAGCGCGCGCCCGGATAGCGGTTCCAGTACCAGGTGCCACCGACATCGCCGCCGGCTTCCAGCACGACCGCCCGCATGCCGAGCCCGCGCAGCCGGTGCAGCATGTACATGCCGGCGAAGCCCGCGCCGACGACGACGGCGTCGAATTCCTCCGCCATGCTTCCCCCGTTCCCTCTCGCTTCCGGCCTCAGGCGTCCGCCGTCCACAGACACCAGACGGCGAGCAGCGGCGTTTCGCCCGTGCGCATATTGTGCCAGGCATGGGGCGGGTTGTGCTGGATGCTGCCCGCCGGCCGCGCCCGCCAGCCCAGGTCCTCGCGCCACCAGTCGCCGGGCGCGAGCACAAAGTAAAGCTCCTCCGGCGGGTGCCGGTGTTTCACATAGTCGGTGTGCGGGGCCACGAGGCTGACCCCGATGCGCACGTCCTCGCGCCGTTCGAGCCCGTCCGCGCCCGCTATGACGGCGTTGGCATGGGCCTTGCGGAAAGCCGGGTCGCCATTCTCGCTGCCGGGCCGCGGGCCCCAGGCGAGCCGGGGGTCCATGGCCCGGAGCGCGCCCGCCACATGCTGCACCGGCTCCGGCCCCCGCGCGGCGAGCGCGAAGGCCTCGTCGAGCGCATCGGCGGGCGTCGGACGGCGCGGGCGCACACCGGCGGGCGGCGGCCGGCCCGGCGTCTCCAGCGCCTTGAATATCCGCGCCGCGAGCGCGGCTTCCGGCCCGCCCGGCGGCACGGCCTCCTTCACCGCGCGGCCGAGCGCGCGCACGAAATGATCGAGATCGGCGGCTCTCAGCATCGCACGGGCGCTCCCCGGATCGTCATGCGCTCTGCGGGCCGCGCAGCAGGCGGCCGGGCATGGCGCCCGTCGCCTCGCCCCGTTCCCAGGTCGCCTCGCCGGCCACGAGGGTCGCGACATAGCCGTCGGCGCGCTGCACCAGCCGGCGCCCGCCGGCCGGCAGGTCGCGCACCATCACGGGGGCGTGCAGGTGGAGCGCGTCGAAGTCGATGAGGTTGAGGTCGGCCTTGAAGCCGGCACGCAGAAGGCCGCGGTCATTCAGCCCGTAGGCCTCCGCCGTGCCCCGGGTCTGGAGCCGAACCGCATGTTCGAGCGCCAGTTGCGGGCCGCGTTGCCGGTCGCGCGCCCAGTAGGACAGCATGTAGGTGGGCGAGCTCGCGTCGCAGATGAGCCCGCAATGCGCGCCGCCGTCCGAGAGGCTCAGCATGGACAGCGGATGCTCCAGCACGGTGCGCAGCATCTCGAAATCGCCGTCCGCATAGCCGAGCAGCGGGAAATAGATCAGCGCCCGGCCCTCGTCCGCCAGCATGGCGTCGAGCAAGGTTGCGCGCGGGTCGCCCCCGCCCGCCAGCGCCGCGATGCTGCGCTCGGGCGGCGGCTCGTAGTCGGGCGGGTCGCCCAGCGGGAACATGCCGGCGAAATGGTTGAACACATAGCTGTCGAACCTGCCCTGCCGGGTGGACTCCTCCGCAAGCAGCCGTGCGCGCCCCTCCGCGCCGGAGAGGCGGGCGACGCGCTCCGCCAGCGGCAGATGCGCGACCTCCATATAGGCCGGGTGGCCCATGAAGGGGTGCATGCTGCTGTCAAAGCCCATCAGCATCCCGGCCGGGCGGGCGCTTACCTGCATCCTGAGGCGCGCGCCCTCGGCGACGGCCGCCTCGGTCCAGTCGAGGATGCGCCGCCAGTCGCCGGGGCTGCGGTCGGACTGCGCGAGGATGAAGGAGACCGGAAGCCCGGTCTCGCGCGAGAGGTCGCGCATCCAGACCACATCGTCGCGGAACCGCCCGTCCATGCCGCCGATGCCGAAATCGGTCGCGATCTCGAACACGCCGTGGCCCGCGCGCCCGCAGGCCCGGCCGATGCCCATCAGCTCCTCATGGCCGGCGAAGGTGCCGGGCACCGGCTCGCCGTCGATGGAGCGGTGCAGCATGGTGCGCGAGGAGGAGAAGCCGAGCGCGCCGGCGCGGAGCCCCTCCTCGACGATGTCGGCCATGGCGGCGATGTCGTCTTCTGACGGGTCTTCATTGGCCGCGCCGCGCTCGCCCATCGCATAGGCCCGGACCGCGCCGTGAGGCACCTGGGTTCCGATGTCGAGCGCGTGCGGCATAGCCTCCAGCGCATCCAGATATTCCGGGAAGGTCTCCCAATTCCAGCTCATGCCCTCGGAAAGCGCCGTGCCGGGAATGTCCTCGACGCCTTCCATCAGGCCGATCAGCCAATCGTGGCGGTCGGGCGCGGCGGGCGCGAAGCCGACGCCGCAATTGCCGAATACCGTGGTCGTGACGCCGTGCCAGCCGGACGGCGAGAGCCACGGGTCCCAGGTCGCCTGGCCGTCATAGTGGGTGTGGACATCGACGAAGCCGGGCACCGCAAGCAGGCCGTCCGCGTCGATCTCGCGCCGGCCCGGCCCCGCCTTGCCCCCGGCCCGGGTGAAGCGCCCACCGTCGATGGCGATATCGCCGGTGAAGGCCGCCTCGCCGGACCCGTCGACGATGCGCGCGCCGCGAATGACCGTGTCGTGCATGACTCAGAACCTCTCCTGTCGATTGACTGCGCGACCCGCAGGAGTGTTGCGGTCAGCCGCGGTCCGCCCCTTAAATCAGTTTGAGCGCGGCTGTGAATGCCGCCAGCGCGGCAATGGCGGTGTAGAGGCGAATCGTCATCCGGGCCTCCAGGCGGGCGAGTTCGGTCTCGATGCGGCCGACGTCCACCCTGGTGGCCACACCTTCGGTTACCGCATCTCGCGCCACGCTGACGATCGCATCGGCCAGCGCCTCTTCGGCGCCGGCGTCGGTCAGAGCCTTCCGGGCGGCCAGCGTATCGAATGTTGCGCTTGTCATGGCTCGGACTCGTGAGGGTAACCGCTTTGAAAGTACATAGTTCAGAAGGTCCCCGGATAAAGCCCGCCGTCCATCAGCACGCTGTTGGCGGTCATGAAGCCGACATGCTCGCTGCAGAGGAAGGCGCAGACCTTGCCGAACTCCTCCGCCGTGCCGAAGCGCCCGGCCGGCGTGGCGGCCATGCGCTGCTTGCGCGCCGCGTCCACCTCGATGCCGGCCTGGTTCGCCGCATGGACGATGCCGCTCTGCAGCCGGTCGGTGTCGAACGGCCCCGGCAGCAGGTTGTTGATGACGACGTTGCGGTCCACGACCTCGCGGCAGATGGTGTTGCAGAAGCCCTGGAGTGCCAGGCGCGCCGAGGTCGAGAGGCCGAGATTGGGGACCGGCATCTTGGTCGACTGCGAGGTGATGTTGACGATCCGCCCGAAGCCGCGCTCCGCCATGCCGTCCACGACCGCGGTAATCATCTCCGCATGGCCCAGAAGCTGCGCTTCAAGCGCCGCCAGCCAGCGCTCGCGCGTGTCGGTGCGGAAATTGCCGGGCGCCGGACCGCCCGCATTGGTGACCAGTATGTCCGGCTCGGGGCAGGCGGCGAGGATCGCCCGGCGGATCCCGGGCAGCGTGATGTCGCCGGTGACGGCTGTCACCTCGACGCCTGTGGCCGAACGGATTTCCTCGGCCGTCGCCTCGAGTTCCGAGGCCGTGCGGGCATTGATGACCAGATGCACGCCCTCTTCGGCGAGCGCCATGGCGCAGCCCTTTCCGAGCCCCTTGCTGGCGGCGCCGACAATGGCCCGCTTACCTGCGATTCCGAGATCCATGACTGTCCTCCCCCTGTTCGAATGCCCCATCGGCAAGCAGTTCCCGCACGAGGCCCGCCGTGATGCGGCGCCGGCCCGCCAGTGCGGCGCGGTCCAGAATATCTACCGCACGACGCGCCGCGGCGAAACTGCGCTCGATGCGCCGGAGCAGCAGGTCGAGCACCTCCTGG
>JAJDVH010000113.1 GCA_022826185.1 Alphaproteobacteria bacterium | reverse complement strand
GGTATCGCGCTGCCGCCCAACGCGCGCGAACACCACGCCTGACCCTCAATCCCCCAAAATGTAGTGCATACAACCGGCGACGCCGGCGTAACCCCCTGTTCTATCGAATACTTTTAAACGGCACTGTTGAAGTTGGGTTTGGGCGTTGCTGGCCGATCTTGACGACGGGCAACTCGTTACGGGCGACCGTTTGCTTCTGGAAAATCCTCCAGACGGCGCCTCAGTGCTCCCACCACGCAAATTTGTTGAAGACCATCTTCCAATGACTTCTCCAGAGGGCCCGGAAAATAACATGTGAATCGCTCAGCCGGCCTCAAGCGGGGCCGCGCGCCCGAGCCCTTACGGATGCGGGCCCCAGGGGGCGGCGAGGAGGAGCTGGTTCTGCTGCGTCATGATGAGCGGGCGGATCTTGCCGGCGAACGTCTGGAATGCCTCGTCCGCATAGAGCGTTGACCAGTGCCGGCGGCGGTCGGCGTCGTCGTCGAACTTCCAGAGATGGACGAGTTGGTTCAGCGCGCCCGCATCGGACTGGAAATAGCCCACCAGCTTGTCGCTGTGCGGCTCAAGCGCCGGCCAGCCATATTTCGAATACACCTCGACGGCTTCGCCCATCTTGCCGACGTAAAGCGTGTAGGTGCGCAATTCATACAGGGCCATTCTCGTTTTCCTCTCCTTGTCCCGTCGGGGTCAGTTGCCGACGACCTTCACATCGGCGTTGCGCTCCACGGTATGGATCAGCGCGTTCACATCTTCCGCGCCGCCATGCTGGTTCACGGCCTGCTGGAACAGGTTGCGCGCCACATTGGCCATGAACATCGGCGCGCCGCTGTCGGCGCCGAGCTGGGTTGCGAGGCGCACGTCCTTGAGCATGAGCTCCAGCGCGAAATTGGACTTGCCGGAGCCGTCCACGAGGCGGGGCAGGGTGAATTCCGTCGTGTAGCTGCGCGCGGAGCCCTTCGCCAGCACCTCGGCGCAGGCGGCGAGGCTGAGGCCGTTCTTCACGCCCATCGCCACCGCCTCGAAGGTGGCGGCCCGCACGCTCGCGGCGATGACATTGTTGACGAGCTTCATCGCGTGGCCCGCGCCGACATCGCCGCAATGGAAGACATTGGGGCTGATCGCCTCGAAGGTTTCGCGCATGCGGGCGAACTGGGCCCCGCTGCCGCCGGCCATGATGGCGATGGTGCCGGCGAGCGCGCCATGCGGGCCACCGGAGACCGGCGCGTCGATCAGCTCCAGTCCGCGTTCGGCCAACTCCGCCGCCATGACGCGGGTGGCGTTCGGGTCGCCGGTCGTCTGGTCCACGATGATGCCGCCCGGCGCCATGCCCGCGGCCAGCCCGCCCTCGCCGAAGATGGCGTCGCGCACCTCGTTCGAGGTCGGCAGGCAGAGCAGCACCGCCTCGCAAGCCTGGCCGAGCGCCTCCAGGCTCTGCGCCGGCTGTGCGCCCGCCTCCGCCATGTCCTGCACGGCCTCTGGACGCAGGTCGAAGGCCCTGAGCTTGCGGCTGACCAGGAGCCGCCGCGCGAGCGCCCCGCCCATATTGCCGAGGCCGACATATCCGAGTTCCATGACGCGCGCTCCCTCTCGTCTGCGATGCCCCTGCGGGGAAAGGATAGTGCAGCCGCCCGCCGATTGCACCGTGCCGGCTATGTCGCCGCAGATGCGACGCCCGCCCGCCGCCGGATCGGGGAAGCCTGCCATTTGACCGCCGATCGAATGAAGCGGTCATACTATCGGTATGAAAACGGCAGTATCGATTCCCGACGACATTTTCAAACGCGCGGAACGCCTGGCGTCGCAAGAGCGGAGATCACGAAGCGACGTGTACGCGGCGGCGCTCGACGAGTATCTTGCACGCCATGCGCGTGAGGAGGTCACCGACGCGATGAACCGCGTATGCGACGAGCTTGGCGAGACCGATGACGCCTTTCTCGCCGCCGCAGGCCGGCAGGTGCTCGACCGCGTCGAATGGTGATCTCCCAGGGCGACGTGTGCTGGGCCGAATTGCCCGAACCCGGAGGTTCAGGACCGGGATTCCGGCGACCGGTTGTCATCGTCCAGGGGGATGCCTTGAATCGAAGCCGGCTGGCCACAGCGGTCCTTCCGATCCGGCATGACCGGATACTGCGTTCGGAGCCTGCTAACGCTTCTTCGGCAGGTCCAGGCGCACCGACAGTTCCTTCAGCCGGGCGGCCTCGACGGGCGCGGGCGCCCCCATCATCAGGTCCTGGCCCTGCTGGTTCATCGGGAAGGCGATCACCTCGCGGATATTCGGCTCGTCGGCGAGCAGCATCACGATGCGGTCGATGCCGGGGGCTGACCCGCCATGCGGCGGCGCGCCGAATTTAAGCGCGGACAGCATGCCGCCGAAGCGCGACTCGACCACTTCCGGCCGGTAGCCCGCGATCTCGAACGCCTTGTACATGATCGCCGGGTCGTGGTTGCGGATGGCGCCGGAGGACAGTTCGACGCCGTTGCAGACGATGTCGTACTGGAAGGCCTTGATCTCCAGCGGGTCCATGCTTTCCAGCGCTTCCAGCCCGCCCTGCGGCATGGAAAAGGGGTTGTGGCTGAAGCCGACCCGCCCCGTGGCGGCGTCCCGCTCATACATCGGGAAATCGACGATCCAGCAGAAGCGGAAGGCGCCTTTCTCCAGCAGGTCGAGGTCCTCGCCGAGCTTCGTGCGTGCCGCGCCGGCAAGCTCCGCGGCCTTGTCCGGCTTGTCCGCCGCGAAGAACACGGCGTCGCCGGGGCCCGCCCCGGTGGCTGCCCGCAGCGCCTCGACGCGCGGCTCGTCGAGGAAGCGCGAGATCGGGCCGCGTGCGCCGCGTTCGTCGAGCGTGACATAGGCGAGGCCGCCCGCGCCCCGCTCGCGCGCCCAGTCCTGCATCCGGTCGAAATAGCTGCGCGGCTGCGCTGCCCCGCCGGGCGCGGGAATGGCGCGCACCACGCCGCCCCGCTCGATGCCGCGCTCGAAGATCGAGAAGCCGGAGGCCCGGAATATCTCCGTCGCCTCGGCGATCTCTATGGGATTGCGCAGGTCCGGCTTGTCGGAGCCGTATTTCAGCATGGCCTCGTCGAAACCGATGCGCGGGAAGGGCGGCGGCGAGACGCTGCGGCCGTTGGCGAATTCCTCGAACACCCCGGCCAGAACCGGCTCGATGGCGGCGAACACGTCCTCCTGCGTCACGAACGCCATCTCGAAGTCGAGCTGGTAGAACTCGCCAGGCGAGCGGTCGGCGCGCGCATCCTCGTCGCGGAAGCAGGGCGCGATCTGGAAGTAGCGGTCGAAGCCCGCGATCATCAGCAACTGCTTGAACTGCTGCGGCGCCTGCGGCAGCGCATAGAAATTGCCGGGATGGAGCCGCGAGGGCACCAGGAAGTCGCGCGCGCCTTCCGGGCTTTCCGCCGTCAGGATGGGCGTCTGGAACTCGCGGAAGCCCTGCTCGATCATCCGCCGGCGAATCGAGGCGATGATGTCGGAGCGCAGCGCGATATTGCGCTGCATCTTGTCGCGGCGCAGATCGAGGAAGCGGTAGCGCAGCCGCACCTCCTCGCCATAGTCCTCCTCGCTGTTCACCTGCAGCGGCAGCGGCGCGGCTTCGCCCAGCACGCCGATTTCGCGGATGGAGACCTCGACCTCGCCGGTCGGCAGCGCCGGATTGACGGTCTCGGCGTCGCGCTCCACGCACTCGCCGGTAATTGTGAGCACCGTTTCGTTGCGCGCCGCGTCCAGAACGGCAAAGGTCTCCGACCGGCTCGAATCGATCACGCATTGCGTCAGCCCGTAGCGGTCCCGCAGGTCCACGAACAGGAGGCTGCCATGGTCGCGCTTGCGGTGGACCCAGCCGGAGAGGCGGACGGTGCGGCCGACATCGGCGCGGCGGAGCGCGCCGCAATCGTGTGTGCGGTAGGGGTGCATGGAATTCGGGCTCGTCTCGCGGAGGTCGCGCGGGGATGGAATGAGCGGGCCAGCTTGTCAAGCGGCGAGGCGCGGCTTATGAGCCCGCTCCATGCCCTCTCCGACATTGCCGACCCCCGACCCGCGCCTCATCGAGGCGCAGGCGGACCTCGACGCTTTCTGCGCCCGGCTGCAGGAAGCGGACTATGTGACGGTCGATACCGAGTTCATGCGGGATGCGACCTATTGGCCGAAGCTCTGCCTGGTCCAACTCGCGGACGGCGAGACGGCGCGGGCGGTCGACGCGCTGGCGCCCGGCCTCGATCTGGCGCCCCTCTGGCGCCTGCTGGTCTCGCCCGTGACGAAAGTCATGCACGCCGCGCGCCAGGACATCGAGATCTTCTTCCATATGGGCGGCGTCATCCCGGAACCCCTGCTCGACACGCAGGTAGGCGCCATGGTGTGCGGCTTCGGCGACCAGGCGGCCTACGACACGCTGGTGAAGCACTTTGCCGGCCGGCGGCTGGACAAGCGCGCCCGCTTCGCGGACTGGGCGCGCCGCCCCCTTGCGGACCGGCAGATCGACTATGCGCTCGCCGATGTGACCTGGCTGCGAGCGGTCTATGAGGGCCTCGCCACGGAGCTTCGCCGCAACGGGCGCGCCGACTGGGTGGAGGAGGAGGAGGCCGTGCTGCTCGATCCGGAGACCTACCGGCTCGATCCGGACCATGCCTGGAAGCGCCTCAAGACCCGCAGCGCCGACGCGGCGTACCTTGCCGTGGTGCAGGCGGTTGCCGCATGGCGCGAGCGCGAGGCGCAACGCCTCGACCTGCCGCGCAACCGCGTGTTGCGTGACGACGCCCTGCTCGACGTGGCCGCCCAGGCGCCGGCGGATGCCGAGGCGCTGGCCCATTGCCGGGGGGTGACGCGCGGCATGGCGTCCGGACGGCTGGGTCCGGGCCTGCTGGCGGCGGTGGCCGAGGGCAAGGCCGTCGCCCCGGAAGACCGCCCGCAGCCCGCGCCGCAAAGGGAACGGCCGAAGGGCGTCGGCCCTGCGATGGAGCTGTTGCGGGTGCTGCTCAAGGCGCGCGTGGAGGGTGAGGGAGTCGCGCAGAAACTCGTTGCCAGCAGCGAGGAATTGGAGGACCTGGCAGGCGGGGCGGAGGACGGGCCGCTGCTGCGGGGCTGGCGCCGGGAACTGTTCGGCGAAGACGCCCAGCGCCTGCTGCGCGGCGAATTGGCGCTGACGCTGAAACGCGGCCGGGTCGTCGTCTCAGAGCTCCCGTAACGCGGGCGCGAGGTCGAGGGCGGACGCGAGCGCGGACAGCCGCCGCTCGACTTCCGGGCTTATGAAGTCGCGGTGCACGGACAGTGCGAGGGCTCCGGCCTTGCGCTTGAGCTGCGCCCCTTCGATGCCGGGAGCGAGCGTCATGGCGAGCCGGAGCGCGAGCCCGACGGACAAGGCCCGGCTGCGCGCGTCCTCCGCGGTCAGCGCCCGCGCCGGCTTCGTCCAGCCCTGGTCGATGCGTCCGTCGTAGCGCGCGGCCAGAACGAGCCCGAGGAAGGCGCGCTCGGGGTGTTCGATAGCCACGGCAGGCAGGCGGAAGGCGCGCATGAAGGCGTGCTCGGCCCGGTATGACGGATGCTCCATGCCGGCGATATCGACGAGGCGGCAGGCCGCCTTGGCCAGACGCTCCTCGGCAGGCGGCAGGTCGAGGTCCAGGGCCGAGACCCAGGCCATGAGGGATCCCGGTGTCATGCGCTGGCGCGCGCCGCTGCGCCCGATCCGGGCGCAGACCGCGAGCAGCGGGTCGCGCCTGCGGAGCTTCTTGCGCCGGCCGTGCAGCATCAGCCCCTCGCGCAGCCCGGCGCTGGAGAAGACCACCCTTTCCGGAGCAATCCGCTCGATGAGTTGCAGCATGATCTCGGCCGCGGCCGGAAGGTGCGGCCGGCGCCGGCTGGCGACCGGTGTGAGTTCCGCGAGGCTGCCGGCGCTCATCCGGGTCAACATGCCGGAAAACGCGCGCGCCTCCCGAGCCGGCACCGCATACTGGTGGACGATGTCCAGCGGATGGCGGCTGTGCGTGAGATGCAGCCGCGCCCAGGCCCGCCAGGACCCGCCGATGCAATAGAGGCTGCCCGGCGGGTCCGACGGCTGCAGCCATTCGGTCCGGTCGAGGCTCTCGGCGACATGCCGGGCGAGGTCCTTGCGGCTCCCGACGTCGGCGAGGCGAAGCACGCCGATGGGAAAGCTGTCGCTGTCGGTAGCGCGCTGGTCGCCGACGCGCACCAGTTCCAGGCTGCCGCCGCCGAGGTCGCCGACGACGCCGGCCGCATCGGGAATGGCGCTGAGAACCCCGCGTGCGCCCGCAAGGCCTTCGTCGGCGCCGCTCAATATCTCGATCTTCCGCCCGCTTGCCCCCTCCAGGTAGCGCGCAAAATCCGCCCCGTCGCTCGCATCCCTGATCGCCGCGGTCGCATAGGCCTCGAACCGTTCCACCTCGAGCAGGGAGGCGATATTGATGAACCGCTGGAACGCCTGCTCAGCGAGCCTGCACCCCTCCGGGTTCAGCCTGCCGGTGCGGTTGAGGTCGGCGCCGAGCTGGCAGGCCGTCTTGTCGTTGAACAGCGGACGGAAGCTGTCCGACCGGTTGCCGTAAACGACCAGCCGCACCGAATTGGAGCCGATATCGACAATGCCGACCCGCCTGGAGGGCCGCGTCTGCTGGGACATGCGGTGAGCCTGACGTCCTAGACGGGAGCGGGCAGGGATTCGGGCTTCCCGGCCGAGCGCTCAAGGGCGCTGCCGCGTCCGGAAAGGCTCGGGTTGGTCATGAAATACTGATGGGCGGAAAAGGGAGCCTGACCGGCCTTGATGCGGGTATAGCCGCCGTCCGGGCCGAGCAGCCAGCTCTGCGCTGCATCATTGAGGTTGGCGACCATGATCTCGTCCAGTATCTGGCGGTGGACAGTCGGGTTCTCGATGGGCACGAACGCCTCGACCCGGCGATAGAGGTTGCGCGGCATCCAGTCGGCCGAACTGATGAATATCCGGGCGTGAGGCGACGGCAGGCCGTGGCCGGCGCCGAAGCATGTAATGCGCGAATGTTCGAGGAAGCGCCCGACAATGCTCTTGACCCGGATGTTCTTCGAGAGGCCGGGCACGCCGGGCCGCAGGCAGCATATGCCGCGCACGACGAGGTCGATCTCGACGCCCGCGGCCGATGCCCGGTAGAGCGCGTCCACGATCTCCGGATCGACGAGCGCGTTCATCTTCCCCCAGATCTGCGCCGGGCGGCCGGCTTCGGCGTGGGCGATTTCCTCTTCGATGAGTTCGATGAGCCTCGGCGCAAGCGTCAGCGGCGACACGGCGATCTTGTCGAACCGCTCGGGTTCCGCGTAGCCGGTCGTGTAGTTGAACAGGCGGGTTGCGTCGTTGCAGAGGGTCCGGTCCGTCGTGAAGAAGGACAGGTCGGTGTAAATGCGCGCATTGACCGGGTGGTAGTTGCCGGTGCCGTAATGGGCGTAGCTGCGCAGCCCGTCCTCCTCCCGGCGCACGACCAGCGACAGCTTGCAGTGCGTCTTGAGGTCGATGAACCCGTACACCACCAGCGCCCCGGCCCGCTCCAGGTTCCGGGCCCAGCGGATGTTGGCCTCCTCGTCGAAACGCGCCTTGAGCTCGACCAGGGCGGTGACCGACTTGCCCGCCTCCGCCGCCTCGATGAGAGCGGCGACGATGGGCGAGTCCTCCGAGGTCCGGTAGAGCGTCTGCTTGATCGCCACCACGTCGGGGTCGCGCGCCGCCTGGCGCAGGAAGCGCACGACGACATCGAAGCTCTCATAGGGGTGGTGAACGACGATATCCTTGGCGCGGATGGCGGCGAAGCAGTCGCCGCCGAAATCGCGGATGCGCTCCGGAAAGCGCGCCTCGAAGGGCTTGAACAGCAGGTCCGGCCGGCGCCCGTCGATAAGCTGGTCCATGTCGCCGAGGCCAACCGGGCCTCCGAGCGTGAACACATCGCCGACCTCGGCGCCGAGCCGCCGCGTCAGCGCGACCGCGAGGGCCTGCGGCATCCTCGAATCGATGGAGAGTTGCACGACATTGCCGCGCCGCCGCCGCCTGAGCGCCGTTTCGAACAGGCGGACCAGATCCTCCGCCTCCTCCTCGATCTCCATCTCGCTGTCGCGGATCACGCGGTAGGAGCCGGCCCCGCGCAGTTCGAACCTGGGGAAGAGGTGCCCGAGGAACAGCGCGACAAGGTCCTCGATGGCCAGGAAGCGGCGGGCGGGGCCGGGCAGGGCGACGAAGCGGTCGAGCTTGCCGGGGATCGGCACCAGCGCCTCGAATTCGCGCCCGTCCGAAGGGCTGTGCAGGTCCACCGCCAGCCCGAAGCCGAAATTGGGTATGAACGGGAAGGGATGAGCCGGATCGACCGTGAGCGGCGTCAGGACCGGGAATATGTCGCTCATGAAGTAGGCTTCGAGCCAGTCCCGGTCCTCCTGCGAGAGCGTGCGGCCGTCCACGAGGTCGATGCCGGCCCGGCGAAGCTCCGGCTGCAGGCGCCGCCAGCAGGCCTGCTGGCCGCCCACCAGGCGCCGGGCGCGGCTGTCGATGGCCTCCAGCTGCTGCGCCGGCGTCAGCCCGTCGGCGCTTGGTGTGCGCACGCCGGCAGCCTCCTGGCCCTTCAGCCCGGCGACGCGCACCATGTAGAACTCGTCCAGGTTCTGGGCGGAGATCGACAGGAAACGCAGACGCTCCAGAAGCGGATGGGCCGGGTTCGACGCCTCTTCCAGCACGCGCTCGTTGAAGGCGAGCCAGGACACCTCGCGGTTGATGAACCGCGCAGGCGAATCCAGTCCCGACCAGTCGAATCCGCCTCCGTCTATCGGCATGGCGGCCTCCGGCTCCTTCCGGCCCCGAACGGGCCCCGCACCTCTCCGGCAACCCGGAATTCCGGGCGGAATTATACACCAACTCTCCCACGGTCGCCCCTGCGCCGCCGCGCGCGTTGGCGTCTGTGGCGTTGCTGCGCGACGCAGGCCGTGACATTGGTGAGAAATCCGGGCTAGCTTGTCCGCGTCGATCCGATTGGAATTTTACGATGGCGGGTGTTTCCCGGGCCAACGGCCACCGCTTCAAGGGCCTGCAGACGACCGAAAGCGGCGTGCCGGAGAAGCTGCGCCCGGACCCGGACAATTGGCCGTTCGACCTCGACGAGGCGTTGAGCGCGGTGTTCGGCTACCACGCGGACATCCCGGAGGACGCCTTCACGGCCTCGACGCTCGGGCAGGAGCGCGAAGGCAACGCCATCCTGATCGACGACAAGGGCCATCTTCTGACGATCGGCTATCTGGCGACCGAGGCCGACGAGGTGACCCTGAGCGATGTCGGGGGCACGGAGTATCCCGCGCGCGTGGTGGGCTACGACCAGGTGACGGGTCTCGGCCTGCTCCGCGCCGACCAGCATCTGGACTGCCGGCCGATGACGCTCGGCAGCGTGGACGACCTGCGCGTGGGCAACGAGGTCATCGCGGCGGCCGGCGGCGGCCACGAGGGCGCCATGGTGGTCTCGGTGGTCTCGAAGCGCGAATTCGCCGGCTATTGGGAATACCTGCTGGACGAAGCGGTGTTCACGTCCCCGCCGCATCCCCGCTGGAGCGGCGCGGCGCTGATCTCGCAGCAGGGCATGCTGGTCGCGATCGGGTCGCTTTATGTGCAGGACAGCCTGCCGGGAGAACAGACCCGGCCCGGCAACATGTTCGTGCCCGTCGAATTGCTGCACCCGATTTTCGAGGATATGGCGTCCACGGGCCGCGCTTCGCGCCCGCCGCGTCCGTGGCTCGGCATGTTCGGCGCCGAGGTGGAGGACCGGGTGGTCATCGCCGGCCTGACCGACGACGGGCCGGCGGACGATGCCGGGCTCAAGGTGGGCGATCTCGTGCTTGGCGTTGCCGGCGAGCCGGTCGGCGGGCTGTCGGACTTCTACCGCGCCGTATGGGCGCTCGGGCCGGCCGGCGTGGAAGTGCCGCTGGATGTCTATCGCGACGGCGAACTCGTGCATGTCGCGGTGCGCTCGGCGGACCGCCGCACCTTCCTGAAGACGCCCAACCGGCACTGAGCGGGTTTCCGGGATGAACGAATCAGAACGCATCTACCTGCTGGAGCGCCTCGAACTCCTGGGCGCGGAGGACGATGCCGAGGCGCTGCGGGCGGCGCGGGAACTCGCGGCCCGGGTCTCCGACAGCGGCCTCGACTGGGACGACCTGATCGCTCCCGAGGACCCGCCGGACGACGATTTTGCGACCGCCGATTATGACGCCGAAGAGGAAGGCGAATACGCTTCCGAAGACAGCGCGGACGATGACGAGCCGCTTGAGGGCGACGGCTCGGCCGAGGCGCAGCTCCTGCAGAAGCTGCTGGAGCGAAAGGGAAACTCGCGCGCCTTGAAGGAAGAGCTTCAGGAAATGCGCCGGGACGCGGCATCCGGGGAGGGGCTCTCGAACATGGACCGGCGCTATATCCAGGCGCTGGCCAAGAGGCTATCCGTCAGGTAACGCCCTTCCGGGGGCAGCAGGCGCAATGTCGGCTGCGGCGGGGCCGAGGCGCTGCACCAGCGCGCCGATGCGGTTCCGCACTGTGGCGAGCCAGGGAGCGTCGGCCTCGGAAGCGGCCTCAAGGCCGCGCCACAGCGCGAGCGCAGCCGCTTCGTCTCCGGCCTGAAGGCGTTCGATAGCCAGGTAGTGCCAGGCCTTCGGATGGCCGGGCTCCTGCCTGAGCGCGGCGCGGAACGCGGCGAGCGCCTCCGGCGTGACTGCGCCGGCGGAAGCCGTGGCGCGTGCTTCGCCATAGTCGGCCAGAAGACCGGCCGGAGCGGCGCTCACCCCGCCTTCCGCCTGCACGGCCCGGGCCAGCGCGTCTGCGGTTTCTGCGGTGCGCCCGAGGCCGCGCCAGGTCCTGGCGAGCACCCGCCAGCCGCGCGCGTCCTCCGGCGATGTTTCGAGATGCGCTTCGAGACGGGCGGCGAGGCGGAGCAGTTCCTGGTGTTGCGCAGCTTCCCCGCCCCGCTCGCCGAGCGGCATGTCCGGCAGGCCCGGCCGGCCGATCCCGAGATAGAGCGCAAAGGCGAGCGCGACGGGCGCCGCGGCAAGCGCGGCCGCCGGCAGCGCGCCCATGCCGGCCCTGGCGAGCGGCCGCAACACCAGCACGGCCGCCGCCGATGCCAGCGCGCCGGCGGCCAGCCAGAGCCAGATTTCGCCGCTCACTCCCGCCGCCGGAAGTAACGCACGGCCAGCAGCAGCGCGACGGCGGCGAAACCGGCCGGCGCGAACCAGAGGATCCAGGTGGCCGGCTTCAGCGGCGGTTCCAGCAGCACATAGTCGCCGTAGCGGTGCGTCAGGTATGCCAGCGCCTCCTCGTCGCTGTCGCCGGCCAGCAGCCTCTCGCGCAACGACTGTCGCAGGTCCCTCGCAAGGTCGGCGGCGGAATCGTCTATCGACTGGTTCTGGCAGACCACGCAGCGCAGCCCCTTGGCGAGCGCGCGGGCGCGGGCCTCGAGCGCCGGGTCCGCAAGCATCTCGCTGGCGTCGAGGGCCGCCAGGGCCGGAGCGGACGCCAGCGCCAGCAGGAGCCCGGCGACTGCCGCAAGCCGCGTCATCGGCCGAGCGCCGGCAGCAGGTCGCGGCGCACGGCGTCGGGCGTCAGCGGGCCGGTATGCTTGAGGACCACGACGCCTTCGGCGTCGAGCACGAAGGTTTCCGGCACGCCGGTCACGCCCCATTCGACTCCTGCCCGGCCGTCCTCGTCGTAGCCGACCTTGCGGAAGGGATTGCCGAGTTCCGCCAGGAATGCGTTCGTGTTCCCGGGCTTGTCCTTGTACGCGATGCCGTAGATGACAACGCCTTCCTCCTCCGCCAGATGCGCAAGCAGCGGGTGTTCCGCCCGGCAGGGCACGCACCAGGACGCGAAGATGTTGACCAGCGCCGGGCCTTCGAGGTCGCCTGTCGCGAGGCCGTTCACCGCGAAGGCCGGCGCCGGCCGGCCGACCAGCGGGGAGGGAATGCGGGCCGGGTCGCCGCCGAGGCCGGCATAGAGCCAGACGGCGAGCGCAGCGAAAATCGCCAGCGGCAGGAGGAACAGCAGGCGGCGCATCAGGCTGTCGCCGGCTGCCTGCGCCGCCGGGCCGGAACGGCGAGCCGCAGGCGGCGGTCGCTGAGCGAAAGCAATGCGCCGAGGGCCATGACGATGGCGCCGATCCAGATCCACGGCACGAGCGGGTTGTGGTAGAGGCGCACCGTGCGGCCCGCTTGCGCGTCGTCCTCGCCGATCACCGCATAGAGGTCGGCGAGGAACGTCGTGCGGATGGCGGCTTCCGTCGTGTGCTGGCGTTCGACGGGGTAGAAGCGCCTTTCGGGGCCGAGTACGGCCAGCGGCGCGCCATCGTCGAGAACCGAGAGCGTGGCGCGGTCGGCGCGGTAGTTCGGCCCCTGGATGCGGGAGACGCCGTCAAAGCGGATTTCGTAGCCGGCGATCCGGGCGCTGTCTCCCGGCTTCATTGCAAGGATGAGTTCCGACTGGAAGCACTGCGACGCAGTGATGCCGGCGACGACGACGGCGACGCCCAGATGCGCCAGCCCCGCGCCCCAGGCCCCGCGGGGCATGGAACGGGCGCGCCGCCGGACCTCCTCGACCGGTGCGCGGCCGAGGCGCAGGCGCTCCCCCCACTCCACCAGCGCGCCGAGCCCGATCCAGGCGGCGGCGGCGAGCCCGAGCGCGGCCAGGGTCTCTCCGTAGGCGAGCGCCGCGCCGGCCGCGAGCGCCGCTCCCAGCGCCGCCAGCCAGAGCCGCCCGAGCGCGCCGGCGAGGTCGCCCCGTTTCCAGGCCAGCATCGGCCCGACCGCCATTGCGACCAGCGCGGGCGCGACCAGCGGCACGAAAGTTGCGGCGAAGTAGGGCGGCCCGACCGAGACCTTGCCGGCGTCGAGCGCGTCGAGGAACAGCGGATACAGCGTGCCGAGCAGCACGGTCGCGCAGGCGGTGACCAGCACCAGATTGTTCAGCAGGAGGGCGCCTTCGCGCGAAACCGGGCGGAAGGGCACACCGGTGCCGACCGCCGGCGCGCGCCAGGCGTAGAGTGCGAGCGCGCCACCTGTGGCGATACCGAGCAGCAGGAGGATGAAGACGCCGCGCTCGGGGTCGGTGGCGAACGCATGCACCGAGGTCAGCACGCCCGAGCGCACCAGGAAGGCGCCGAGCAGGCTCAGCGAAAAGGCGACGATGGCGAGCAGCACGGTCCAGGACCGCAGCGCCTCGCGCCGCTCGGCTGCGATGGCGGAATGCAGAAGCGCCGTGGCTGCCAGCCAGGGCATGAAGGAGGCGTTCTCCACCGGGTCCCAGAACCAGAAACCGCCCCACCCGAGTTCGTAATAGGCCCACCAGCTCCCGAGCGCGATTCCGGCGGTCAGTCCCGCCCAGGCCGCAAGCGTCCAGGGCCGCACCCAGCGCGCCCAGGCCCGGTCCACCCGGCCTTCGATGAGGGCCGCGACGGCAAAGGAAAAGGCGACCGACAGGCCGACATAGCCGAAATAGAGGAGCGGGGGATGGAAGGCGAGGCCGGGGTCCTGCAGGAGCGGGTTCAGGCCGGCCCCGTCGAGCGGCGGCGGCCAGACGCGCGCGAAGGGGTTCGAGGTGAGCAGGGTGAAGGCGAGGAAGCCGGTGCCGATCATCGCCTGCACGGCGAGCACGCGCGCCTGGAACGCCTTCCGCAGGCTGCCGCCGAACATGGCGACCATCGCGCCGAACAGGGTGAGGATGAGCAGCCAGAGCAGCAGCGACCCTTCGTGGTTCCCCCACACCCCGGTCATCCGGTAGAGCAGCGGCTTGAGGGAATGGGAGTTCTGCGCGACCGCCGCGACCGAGAAGTCGGACATGACATAGGCCCTGGCGAGCGCGCCGAATGCGATTGCGACAAGGATGAATTGCCCGATAGCCGTGTGCCGGGCCAGCTCCATCAGCGCCGGTCTGGCGCGGGCGGCGCCGTAGAGCGGCAGGGTCGCCTGCAACAGGGCGAGACCCAACGCCAGCGCCAGCGCGAAATGGCCGAGTTCGGCGGTCACGAACCGTCCGCCTTCCCGGCGCGCCGAAGCGCCTCTGCGGCCTCGGGCGGCATGTAGGTTTCGTCGTGCTTGGCGAGAATCTGCGTCGCGCGGAAGGCCCGTCCGCCATCCAGCGCGCCCATCGCCACGATGCCCTGTCCTTCCCGGAACAGGTCCGGCAGCAGGCCCGTATAGTGGACGGTGACGCCGTGCGCCCCGTCGACGACCCGGAAGCTGACGGAGGCGCCCGACCGTGTCAGCGACCCCGCTTCCACCAGTCCGCCCAGGCGGAACTCGCGTCCCGGCGGAACCGCGCCGGCCGCCACCTCGCTCGGGGAATGGAAGAAGCGCATCGTGTCGTCGAGCGCGGTCAGGGCCAGGGCCGCCGCCCCTCCCAGCAGCGCCAGCGCCGAAACCAGCAGGAAAAGGCGCCGGCGCTTAGGTCGCATCGTCGGGGGTACCATCGGACGCTTCCAGCGCCGCGAGGCGCCGCTCCGCGCGGCGCAGCCGCGACAAGCTCTCGACAAGCAGCCCCCCCAGCACCGCCGCCGCCGCTCCATAGGCCGGCCAGACATAGGCGGCGTAGCCGCCCATATGGAAGAATTCGCCGAGCCCGCTCATTGCCGCCGCTGGATAGCACGCCCGCAGGGACGGTCAAGGCGGGAGGCCGGCCGCGGCATGGGCCGAGGCGGATGAACCGGGCCCGGCGTCCTGGCGCGACCGGGAGCGAACGGCTTCAGAGCCCCGTCTTGAGGGGAGTTCCCTAGTTCACGGCATCCTTGAGGCGCTTGCCGGCCTTGAAGAGCGGTGTCCTCGAGGCATTCACGGGAATAGTCTCGCCTGTGCCCGGGTTGCGCCCGGTATGGGCCGGCCGGGTTCTCACGGAAAACCTGCCGAAGCCGGATATCCGCACGACCTCGCCCCGGGATAACGCTTCGCCAATGGTGGACAACATGGCATTGACCGCGTTCTCCGTCTTGTCCCTGCTCAAACCCGTCCTGTCGGCAACCCGACTGATGACATCCGCTTTGTTCATGCGTCCAATCCCGGCATTACCGCGTTGCATCGCAAACCGGCAGGCAGCAATGCCGAACGGTTCGATATCGCCGTGCCGGAAGGCATGTAGTTGTCACGCCCAATGCCCAATTAACGGCGTTTGGCCGAAAAGGTAAATGCCAAATCGGAAAAGATACATGCAGAGGTGGCATAGTGTAGGTTTGTCCCCACTAAAGCGGTAGTTTCTATACCAGTTAATGGGAAAATATTAGCAAATTGGATTTTTGGTGAATGTCTGACGCAACAGGTTTTACCCTATCCAGGCGCAGCATTCCGGGACAATTTCCTTCACAATCTCGTGAAAGCGCCTGATCGGCTTCGGACCGTTGGCCGAGCGTCCGTATATAATACCGGCTCGATAGCGTACCCGCGCGAAACCCACCGGCGCAGCCTAGAGAAACGAGCATGGGGGCCCTGCTCCGGAGAATTGTGCGACACTTCTTTCACAGGCTGATTTGGGTGCCGCTGCCAGAGATTTAACCCCCTTACCGGAAAATTTGTCAGGTTTCCTTCGGTGCGAGCGGAGCGAGAAAACGGCTCCGATCCGCCTGCCTGCGCTAACGGGGTGTCATACCGGCGGCATCGACTTCGGATTCATGTGAAGACCATGGCCCGTATCGTCACCCCCGCCCGCGAGCCGGGGTCCACCCACAGCTCCCGATGCCGCCGCAGCCGGTGAAGAACGGGATCGACCGCCGAAGCCGCAGCGAGGACCGAGGCCGGGCCCCGGCTTCCCCGCTCGGAGGCGGGGACAGGCGGGGGCCGGGGCGACGGTGGAGGCGGCTCCGCCATCGGTTCCCATCAACGACCGCCGGTATAATCCCCTTCATTTTCAT
>JAJDVH010000183.1 GCA_022826185.1 Alphaproteobacteria bacterium | reverse complement strand
CGTTTCCGGTCCCCTGCCGTACGGAGCCTGTCCGGCCGTCTCGATCAGCCTCTGTAGTTGCGCTTCGGGGACCGGAAAGGCCACCATGCCCACGCCGTCCACTTCCAACCTCGGCATCGGCGCGTACAGCCTTCCGTGGACGCAGAAGTCGCCCGGGCGGTCGACCAGGCGCAGCAAACCCTCGATCGCCGCATCCGAGCCATATTCCAGATTGATCACGCCCATAAACCATCTCTTCAGCGAATGTCCCTGTCGATATTATCGGACCTTGGTGCCGATGCCATGCTTCCTGTCATTCCCGGGCATGGGTGCGTATGGCGGGGACCCCGCCCGGGCCGAAGCCGCTGTCCTGTGATCGCGCTCGGCGCGAGACAGGCATTGAGGACGGCCACCTTCACGATCTCCGCCACTCGTAGCCAGCGGCGGCCTGCTGGTCGGCGAGGGGCTGCCGATGATCGGCAAGCTGCTCGGTCACAACAAGGTCCAGACCACCGCCCGCTACGCCCATCTCGCCAACGATCCCGTCAAGTCCGCCGCCAACCGGATCGCCAGCCGGATCGCCGAAGTCGCCGGGTGATATCGTCGTTCCGCGCGGTGTGGACCGCTGCCTGTCTTCCAATGGCCCCCCAATAGACCCGATAGGGCCGGTCCATTTGGGTCTATTGTTCGTGTGTGCAGCTCCATCGAGCCGAAACCCCGTGGCCCGTCGACGCTGCCAACCCGAGATCGCGCAATCGACCCAATGCCCTCTTCACCTGACGAAGACTCAGCGATCCGGGTAAACGAGCGTGAATTTCACGAAGCGCCAGAGGTTGGTTGGCCTCGTCCAGAAGATCGAGGACGTTCCGTTGCACCTCGCTCAATTTCTGTACCTGTGCATTTGATTCGTCGGCAACGGCCACACGCTCTTTCGCGACGATATGGATCGCCGCCGAAGGATGGCGGAATCGCACCGTCACACACCCTCCGGCATCCTCGATTTCGGGCTGCGGTAGTCCAGCTGCGATTGTCACTTCCGCCATCTTCAGCGTTCCACGGCCCCAGCGCTCAATGATGCCGCGACGGTAGAAGGCGTCGGCGATCAGCGGATTCCAGGGTATCGACTCGTGCGGTGCAAACAGCTTCTCGGGCGTCAGCCCGAAATGCAGCGTTCCGGTCGACGTGACCTCCAGGCGATCATCGTAGATCGCAACGCCCACGGAACCACCGCCGATGGAATAGTCGCGATGGCAAAGCGCGTTCGCCAGCGCTTCGCGCGTCGCAAGCGGAGGAACAAGCGGTTCGTCGACTCGCTCAATGCGGCCCTCCTCAATGTGGCCTGCGATGGGCAGGCTGTCGCGCAGGAAGCGTTCGGCGGCCTTAAGCAGTGAAAAGGCGTTGCCATGAAATTGACGATTATCGACGAACTCCGTGCGATCGGTACCTCGGAAGCGCGCGACGCGGAGCAGGCACTGCGGCATGTCGAACGTGATCCGCTCCTCGGTGCCGAACAACGCAACCGCCGCCCGCCACAGTATTCCGTCCCGGTAAAGCCCAAGGCCGCGAAGCAGGTCACGGGGTTCGCGGGATCCGGGATCTTCGATCCGGCCTCGCCGCACCGCCTCCTCTACGGTGGTACGGATCTCCTGCTCGTCCAGTTCGTCGACCGACCATCCCTCCGCAGGCTGGTTCTCCCAGCGCCGTTCGCTGTGCATGCGCTCGAAGAGCATTTGGCGGTACTCGCCTGAGGGCATCTCGACCGTGGTGTTGCCGACGCGCCGGTACGCGTTGCCCCGGTACATGTAGGGTCCGGCTTGCCCGCGGACGACAGTGACGGTCACGACCTCGCAACCTTCTTGGACTGGGATACGTTCGATCGCCGGGAAGGCAGGCGGATCTATTCTCGTGAGTTCAGCGCTCACCTCTTCGATTGTGCGTTCGCTCACCTGCTGGCCTACCACGCGGCCTTCCGGCGTGACGCCGAACAGGACCAGGCCGCCCTGCTGGTTGAGCATCGCGCATACTGTCCGCGCCGCCTCGCGGCGCGTCCCGGTCGTGGTCTTGAATTCGAGCGTTTCGGATTCGCCCGTCGAAACCAATCGCGCAATTCGCTCGACCGTCATGGACGCTCTCTGTCCGGCTGCTTCTCCGGCTCGGAAAAGGGGCAAGGAAGGCGTGCGACGATGGCCACAGTTTCCACGCTGACGTGGACGATTCGGCGGAACGCCGCGATCAAATCGCGCGGGTCGTCGAACCAGCCGTTCGGGTCGTTGACGATGCCGCTCTGGTTGTCCCGCACGATCCGGTAGCGGTCGATGAACCATTCGAGGGGCGTTCGTCCGTTGATCTGGTACTCGTGGGCTTGCGGCGGGATACCCTTAAGCCGCAGGTGGTCATTGACCGCGAGGGCTGTTCTGTCGTCGTCCTCGAACCGCATAGTTCGCGCCCCGATCCGGAAGTGCTCCGGTTTCGCATCGCCCGGCAAGAGAAAATCGATTTCAAGCGGATGTTCCGGACAAGTCTCATAGCCGAGATGCAGTTCCGCTAGTCGACGGCCAGCTTCCGCAAAGGCATGGAAATCGTCGGCGAGCGGGACGCGCGGCAAATCCTTCGCGAGATCGTTGGCGAAGCGTTCCCGATAGGCGGGAGCGTGCAGGACTCCGTAGACATAGTCAAAGATCGCGCCCTTCGTTATCGCGTTGTCGCCGTAGCGGACCCGGAACGCGCGGAGTGCAGTGTCGGAGATGTTGTCGATCCGCTCCGGCGGCGGTCCCATGCCGGGAAGGCTCTGCTGGCTGTTCCGGCGCTCGTAGCGGTATCGTGGGAAGCACTGGCAGGCTTCCTCCACGAAGTGGAGATCTGGCATCGTGTCAACGACAAGAACAGCGAACGGCCTCCTTGATCCAACGGCCGGTACGCAGATGGTTTTGTTCTTGATGTCGTCCGATGGAAAGATGCTGTCCAATTGATATTTTCTCTGGGCGAACAGATGATCGACATAACAATGCTGCTTGACGAATGGACGATATTGCGTGCGCCAGACATTGACTCGTGAATAGACAGCATCCTTGCGTCGACGCAGACTGTTCTTGAGTTCACCGTCCCATCGAATGTGGGAGGAATTTCGGCTCGTAACGTCATCGACAGTGTACTCTGGATGCTCCCCCTGCATCGCAAGAGCGCTGCGATAGTCATCCACCATCCTGCGCGCGTTCTCGGCGCAGGCCTCTTGCGAGAAGTTGTAGATGTAGGCGTCGCGGCCCGACTTGTAGCCATTGCTGAACAATCGGAATATCGCTTCGTCCCTCTTACCCGCCTTCGTTTCCTTCGATCCCAACGGATACAGTGCCCGGAACGCCTCGTTGCGCTGGCCTATCCAGTCATGGTGCCGATCCGGAACTATTTCGTCCCAGTCCTCAATGCCGGCAATAGAGTCCCACTCGCGCAGCATCTTGAGCTTGTCCTCGCGGGAGAGATAGTCGCCGATGTCGCGATACAGGATGCGGCAGCCTTCGTGTGCCGCGTCCGGATTCTTCGCGAGGATCGTGATCGCGACCGGCGCTCGGGAGCCTTGCCCGAACACCTTGCCGCCTTCCCGGCGCGAGCGCTCGCCTTGCGTCCGTTGGTTTCCCCGCAGATTCGCGACGTAGATCGAACTGAACTCCTCCGCCAAACAGGCCCGCACACCGGAATCGACACTGCCGTAGAGCCAGTAACCGTTGGTTACGAACGCGACCACGCCCCGGTCGCCGATGCGGTCCGACGCCCAGCGGAGCGCCATCTTGTATGTGTCGTACAGGCTGTTCTTGTTTGTGGATGTGGAACGTAAAGCATAGCTATCCGCCACACGCGCTTCGAGCTCGGGATAATCCACGTTCGGATTGTCGTCGGCCGAACTTCTTTGTCCCGTCGACCAAGGCGGATTGCCGACGATGACTTGGATGGGCAGCTTCTGCTGGCGTTCGGCGCGTTCGCTGTTGTCCGGCAACCAATTCTTCGGAAACCCTGCGCGCCCGGTGTGCAGGTTGAAGGTGTCAGTGAGCACGATTCCGCCGAAAGGCTCGTACTGTCCATCATTGCCAACTCGGCCGTGGAACGCCTCCTCGATATGGATGGCCGCGATGTAGTAGGCGAGCAGGACGAGCTCGTTGGCGTGAATCTCCTCTCGGTATTTCCGCCCCAAATCGAGATCGTGGATCAGCGCCGACTGCAACAGCCGAACGAGGAAGATGCCCGTACCGGTAAAGGGGTCGAGGACATGAACGCCCTCGTCGCTCAGGCCCCGGCCGAACTCCGAGCGCGCCACATGATTGGCGCTGGCCAAGATGAAGTCCACGATCTCGACCGGTGTGTAGACGATGCCGAGCCGATCCGCCTCCTTCTTCATCGCCGTCGAGAAGAACTTCTCGTAGAGTTCCATCAGCACACGCTGCCGTGCGGCCGGGTTGTCGAGGCCCCGTGCTCGAAGCCGCACGCTTTCGTAAAATCCTTCCAGATCGCGGGTTTCGTTCTCCAGCCCGAACTCCCCGAAGTCGCGCCGCAGCGCATCAAGCGCGCGGGCGACCGGATTGCCGCCGGCGAAGTCGTAGTCCTCGAACAGCGCCTCGAACACCGGACGGGTCAGGATGTGCTGCGCCATCATGTCGATGGCGCTCTCGGTAGTGATGGATTTGTTGATCGACACCTTGAGCTCGGCATGGAACGCCTCGAACCATTCGCTCAGGGTCTCGTTGCCGGGGTCGGCAAGCAGGCCGCCGATGCGCGTCACCAGGCGCGAGAAGATGTCCGCGACATCCTTCGCCCAACTCTCCCAGTATTTCCGGTCGCCGCACTTCTCGACGATCTTTGCGTAAATTGCGCCCGGTGGCAGATCGAGCGGGGGGAACGCAAGTTCGGGCGAGTCGGGGGTAGTCTCGCCGTTGACACCATCCCGGCTGAAGATGATCCGATCCGTCGGTCGGTCGTTCAGATCGATCTGGTTAATCTCGGCATCAAGGCGGTCGTCATGCGAGCGAAGCGCGCGAAGAACGCTCCAAACGACGTCGAACTCCCTGCCGCTGTCGAGTACCAGCGCCGGATCCCGCCCCTCCGGTACCGCGATCGGGAGGACGATGTATCCGTAGGTCTTGCCTTCGGCCCTGCGCATGGCGCGCCCGACGGCCTGCACGATATCGACGATGCTCTTGCGCTCGGTCATGAAGATCACCGCATCGAGCGCCGGCACGTCGATCCCCTCCGAGAGGCACCGCGCGTTGGACAGGATGCGGCAGGAGCCTCCGGTCGTGCCTTTCAGCCATTCGATGCGCGCCTTGCGGTCGAGTGCGTGATGCTGTCCGTCGACATGTCGGGTCTCGCACCGGAATGCCGTGGTGCGCTCGGCCTCTGGCATCAGGGCTGCAGCTTGCTCGACAAGGCCGCCCCAATGCTTCGCCAGGAGTTCCGACGATTTGATTCTGTCCGTGAACGCGATCGCTCGCTGCAAGGGGCGGCCAGGTCCGTCTTCCGGCCGTCGGTTCTCCGGGTTCTGCAACGCCCGCCAGCAGCCGACGATTCGTGCGGCGTCGCTGAGGTTGATCGCACCCCCGGAGGAAGCCAGATGGGCCTGCAAGGCCCTGTCCACATGGCTTTCCGACAGGGCGAGAACGACGACCTTGTAGTCAGACAACAGGCCCTGCTCGACGGCCCGTGAGAATGGTAGTCGATGGAACTCGGGCCCGTAGGTCGCCTCGTCGTCCATCGAGAATACTTCGACGCCGTGGGTTGCGGCCCTTGTTTTCGCCCCCTCGGTATAAAGGCGCGGAGTCGCCGTCATGTAGAGGCGCCGCGCGGCCCGTATGCGCCCGGCGTCATGCACGAGGACGAAGGGCGAGGTCTTGTCACCGGGACGTTCGATCCCCGTCGTCCGGTGCGCCTCGTCGCAGAGAATTAGGTCGAACGCCGGAGCGCCTTCTTCCTGCGCCCGCTCGACCAGACCGAGCGAGTGATAAGTGCAGAACACTACGGTCATCGCATTCGACGGCACCCGCAACGCCTTGCCGATCATGGCTGCATCGGTCGTGACGGGGATTTCCAGTTCAAGAAATGAGGCGTCCTCGTCAGTGCGCCCCGCGCGGGTATCCGAGCAGATACCGACGTAGCGGTGCGCCAGCTCGCGCTGCTCAGCCCATTCGCGCATCGATTGCTGGAATAGAGAGATCGAAGGAACCAGATAGAGCACCCGGCCGCCCTCGCCAGCGACCGCTTCGGCGATGCGCAACGCCGTGAAGGTCTTGCCGGTGCCGCAGGCCATGACCAGCTTGCCGCGGTCGCGGTCCGCGAACCCCGTCAGCACATCGTCGAACGCCCGTCGCTGGTGCCGCCGTAGGCTGAACGACTCGCGCCGAAAGGCCAAGTCTTCGGGATTCTCGCGAACCAGGTCCGGCCAGTCGAAGGGGCGGCTCGCTAGATCGCCGAACCGAAGCACGGAACACGCGGGCTTCAGCCCGCTGATGGTCTTGACCGCGTTCGTCCCCCAATCGTCTCCGGTGTCTACGACGATTCGCGCCGTGAACGGTTCACGCGCCGACGCAGCGATGAACGAATCGAGCTCGGCCTTCGAAATCCTCGTGCCCGGTGCATAGCACTTGCACTGAATGGCGCAATAGCCGCCGCCCCGCTCCTCGGCAACGAGATCGATACCGGTGTCGGCACCGTCGAAATCATGTCGGGAGGCGGCCCATTCGGACCACAATTTCACCTGAGCGAACCGGTCCCGGTAGAGCGGATCCTGCTCGAAATACGCCTTCATCAACCGTTCGAACAGGCGGCCCTTCTCGGCCTCGGTCCCGGCGATCGACCGAATGTGGTCGAGGACGCGCTGGAAGCCGTCACTCATTCAAAGATTCCGTTCATGCGGTGGTAGGGACCGGGATTGGCGGGTGGTGCATGTTCGCTTGTCGCTCGTCTGCGGTTTGTCAAGCACATCGGCTCTCTGTTACGTCATGCCAAGGAATTGATCGGCCTTCCGCTCAGACGGAGATCCGCTGCGCCGTCCGGGCGGACGATGCCTTCGAACTGCTTCCGATAGTCAGTCACAGAGTGGTCCTATACTCCCTTGGAGTGACGACGGTGGCTGCTGGCGAACAACCCTCCACCCTTGTGCATGGTGCTGCCGATCGCAAGCGGCCCAGCTTGCGCCGTAGCGAACGTAATCGTTAGTCGGCCCGATAGGCCGCCCCGCGGGCCACATCGGACCGACAGAACCTCGACAGTATCCGGTTCCGGCCAGCCGATGCGGGCCAGTTCGGCCGCGACATCCGTCCTTAACGCTTCTTTGGCCGTCGTTCGGCGACGATGCCGGGTTACGCGATAGTCGGATATGCTTTCCCAGGTCCGCGAGGTCGCGAACAAAGGGTCGCCTTCCGCCTCCAGCGCTGCGGGTGCGAGCGTCAGACAACCGGCAGGGCCTGCGCGCAGCAAGTTCATGCCTTCGAGGGCATGTTCGAGCCGGACATGATCGCCGGCTATCTCCCGCCACCCCAAACCGCCGCGCTGTAGCAGGTTTGGTGCAACGAAGAGAAGGCGTCGGCGCGGCAGGTCGGGCACTACCGCGACATGGCGGTGGGTGCCGCCGCGGGCGGGATCGCCGTTATCCTCGTGGCCGCTCACATAGCGCGGTACGGACTGGCCGCGGGGCAGAGCGGCCTGCATCCGGGCCAGCATGGCGCGGCGCGCGGCGCGGGCGACATGGGCCGGGTCCGCGCCCCCGGCGAGGCCCCCCTCGATCGCGAATGCCAGCACGCCCGGCATCGGATCGACCGGACGCATGAGGCCGAGTCCGAGATAGCGACCGTCGCCCAGCAGCAATGGCCCGCCAAGCGGCGCGGCGAAGGTCAGCGAAGCATGCCACAGCGCCTCGTTGGGAAAGCGCGTGCCCGTGGCGAAGGCCTCGGCCCGCTCGCCGCGACTGTCGAACGGCTCACGCTGCACGCGCACCGAAGTCGGCGACATGCCGATCTCCGCGTGGCGCAGGGCCTGGCGCACGGCGTGAACGGCGCGAACCTCCTCGCGCGCGCGCTCGGCAGCATCCTTGGCCTCGTCACTTGCACGCGCGGGATCAATGCGCCGCCGCCGCGCAGTCGTGAGCGCGAGCGAGGTGACGCTGCGCCAGTATCGTCCGCTGCGCTCATAGCGCTCCGCCATGGCGTCATCGTCCACAGGCTGCAACTCGGCGAGGATCACGCCGTCAGCGTCGGTCCAGACGACCTGCGCGAAGGCCCAGGCAACGTCGTCCGCGCGCAGCGGGCAGGATTGCGGCACATAGACTGCGAGGCGTCGGACCGTCATGTCGGCATGGGAATGGCCGATCGACGGTACCGGCACGATCCGCACCCGCGCGGCCTTGTCCGCGTCCGTCGCGCCCCGGCCGACCAGATAGCGATTGATATCCTCCGTCCGCGCCGGAATCGCCTCACACAACCGGGCTGCAGCACGGTTGCGTGCCTCTGCAACAAGCGCCGTCACTTCGCTCAGCCGTCGCGGGGCGAATTCGCCCGGGACCTCGGCCCCGCGCAGCGCAAAAGCGAGGCGTTTGGGCGGCGCATTGTATACGACGCTCCCAAGGAGCGGCCTAGCTGGCTGGACAAAGACGCGAACCGGCGTGCGGTTGCTGCCGCCGCGGCGAAAGCGGGTGCGCATTCCCTCGAAGCGAGCCGCGAGGCTATGCGTTGTGCCGAGTTGTGGGCAGAGCAGAGCTCGGTCCGTGCTGCCGTGTAAATGATCGCCCGTCGACGGGCGGTAGACTATGCCGCCGTGGGCGGAGAGGCGCTCCCTCGCTTCATCTGCGTCGAGCACAGTAGCGCTGGCCCAAGCCATGTCGACACCGCGGCCGAGCTGGTAGAGATATTCCGCAAGTTTGCACAGTGCCGTAGCCCGAAAATCGGTGCCGTCGAAAAACCAGCAGTAAAGTACCGGGGCGGCAGCGTCGAACAGAATGGGGCGGATGGTCTTACCGGAGCGGATCGACGCCACCGCACCCTCGAGGTCGGAGGCTTTTTTTCCAGTCAGCGCGGCATCGAGATCGTTGTTGGGTACGAAACTGGTGTAGCCGTGCCCCGGCGCGCCGCGCGGGGCAGCGATCATAGGAGGCGGTAGCCGCTCGAGCCACTCCAGCGTAGCGCACGCGTCGTCCGGCACGGTCGCGCCCTTGGCCGCGCCTGCCATTATCGCCTGGAACAGCCGCGCCGGCGCCGGCGGCCAGCCACCGGCGCCGTGGTAGCGGCCCTCGTGGAAGCGGACGGCGATAAGGAGCGCGCGCTCCACGGCTCAGGTCGTCCTCTTCGCGTCAGCTTTATTCGCGTCGGCTTGGGCAAGCTTCTTGTCGAAGGGGACCGTGCGATCCTCGCCCACGCCAAAGGCCGCTGCCGCGTCCTGTGCGAAGGCGAGAACCGCATCCGAGTCAAGCGCGACTGTCTGCCGTCCTCCGTCGCGCCCGACCGCCTCCCATGACCGTGCGGCGTCCGGATCCAAGGTGAGCAGGCAACCCTGACGCAGGAAGAGTTCGGGGGGCGCTGTCGCTGCGACCAGCGAAAGGCCCAGCACATAACGACGCAGTGCCGGCGCGTCGTCGCCGCCTAGGCGGCGCAGCGCCACTAGATTGACACTCACGGTGCGGCGAATCTCGCCGTGGACCATAATGCCGCCACGCGCCTCTGTCGCCGGAACATGCACAAAGCCGCGCTGCGCCCACGGATTCTTGTTTCCTGGCTTGGCGCCTTCTTCCTCAGCCTTTTCTCTTTCTTTTTTGCTGAACACTCCTTCCTTGGCGTAATCGAGCGGCGGCGCGTACTGCGCGGATCGCGTGAGATTGTCCACGTCCCAGGCGCGGATGACCGACTGCACGATGCGCGGCAGCTTGGCCTGCGTTTCGCGCGAATCCCAAACGCCGAACACCAGCGAGGTAGGCGCCAACCGGGCGATCGGCGCGGCGTCGCCGCCGTCCTGGAAGGCGGCGAAGGCCTTACGAGCGTCCTCCGCCAGTTTAGTGGAGCGGATCAGAGCGTCGCCCAACCGGTGTCCGGCGCGGAGAATGGAGATCGATTTTTCATTGCCGTAGGTAACCGTCACCTGCGGTACCAGGGCGGCGTAGGGTTCCTCCTCAAAGATTGGCTCCATGCGGTTGGCTTGAGCGCCAACGCTGTCAACGGCCGCGACCTTGGTACCGTCGGCAAGTATGTCGATATTGTAGCCGATGTTAGCGTAGGTTGGTGGGAAGATCACATCGTCTCGGCCTTCCACGGGCACCAGGATCTGACGCAGAGTCAGTGCCACCGGCCCGGCGCGGTCATTGGCCCAACTATCTAATGTTGATGCCTCTACCATCGTTGTCATTCCTCCTGTGCGAACGTGACGATCTTGTTCTTTCCAGACAAACCCAGGTCGAAGACAAAACGTCTGCGATGAGGCGTCTTAAGCCCTCCGGCCATCGCGACACGGGCGAGCATTATCGGAAACATGGTGCTCCACACGCTGTAGCGGATGCGATTGCGTTCTAGTACTTCTGGTCGAGAATTTTGCAAACCAAGTGCCGCAAGAACCTCAACAACTGGCGAACCTGCAACTTGATGGCCCTGATTATCTGGGGAATAACCGATCCCTATTGCTGTCCAAGAACAGCACGGATCGAAATTGAAACTGCCACCCATCGCGGTCAGAGTGCCAAACGGTTGAAAGACCAACTCCTCTCGACACTCTTCCCAGAGCTGGGCTACACCCTTCGTCAACATGTCACCCCGATTCTGTCCCTTCCTAGGTATGTCTTGCTTGCCCTGGAGCATCCGGGAAGCGATACCAAAAGCGGAGCGATTTCCCGAGTAGAGCTTGAAATCGTTGCGACTCGATCCGTCTGCCCAGTGGCTCAACACGATACCTTCCGGCAATCGCTGGCCAACAAGCCGAATAGGCATGGCCGAGGCGGTATCGGGCGAACCCGATGGGAACTCAGCGACTTCCTCTTGGCTACCGGACTCGGCCTGCTGCATGTCGTGCTTTTTCGGTTCCTTATTGGGTCGCCATCCCTTGGGTACAGTGATTTTGATCTCCGCGACGGATAGGAACTCCAGCACGACTGCGACGGGATTTTCGTGGCCTTGAGCAGACAGAGAAAAGCGGACCGTCGTTTCCGCTCTGTCGGCCCAATCGAAGCCCCCTTGGGCGTCGCCCAGCAGGATGTCGGCCGCTTCTAGGAAGCCTAGGCAGGCGAACACGTGGCCGGGGTTGGTGAGATCGACGGGAATCGACGTCTCGGCCATCAGCCTCTCTCCTCGTCGAGGCGCCGCGAGGCGGCCCGGTCGGCTGCGCGGAGTAGTGCCTCCCACCAGGCGAGGCCCCAAGGGCCCCAAGCGCGCTGAAGGCGCGCGAAGCGCAGGGCGATCGCGAGCGCTCCGGCTTCTGCCCCGCTCACCGGCAGATCGTCATAGCCGTTGACGCCTATGGCGGGTCGGGCATGGCCATGGTGCGCAGCAATCAGGTGCAGCGCGAGATCGAAGTGCGGGCTGGCACGGTCGAGGCCTTCCAAGCCTCCCTTCTCTGCATCCAGCGCGGATTTAAGCTCGTGCCGGAAGCCGTTCAGCGCGTGTTGATTCGGAGCCTTCGTCGTCTTGGCGTAGGGGCGGTCGTCCCGCGGCGCGCCGAAGGCTCGCTGCCAGCGGGGCGCGGCCTTGCCGTCGTCGTGGTGGCGGGCGGCAGCCACCAGCATGGCCCTGCCTTCCTGAGTAAGGCCAAGCGCATCCGCTATCCGCGCCGCTTCGTCTCCCGCCCATTGCTGATGCTCGTCGAGATGCTGCGCTTTCCTAGCCACCGCCGGGGCGTTCTCGCTCTCGCCCACGGCTCGCCACTTACTCACGACCAGCCAGGACTCAGCCTCACCTTCCGCCGACACGCGATAGGGCATATTCAGCACCGGCTGCCAGCCATCGGTGATACTCTCGCTGTCGCGACTTGCATCGACCCTGAGGATCCATGCGCTCTCGTCTGGATCTCCGTCCGGATCACCCCAGTTGTCCTCAATTGTGGGCGGGGGCGTGTTTCTGCCGGAGTCCAGCAGGCCATCCGTCAGTCCGCCGAGACGGGCATCCACCACCAGACGTTTGCCGGCAAGGCTTGCTTGGAGGTCCTGCGGCTTTATCTCTCCGATTTCCGCGAGACTCAGGTTGCCCGCCGGCCGATTAGCGCTGTCCAACAGGAAGGCGATAGGTCCTTCCGGGGTCAACGGTAGCATGGGAACCAGGGCTTCAGGCGCTTCCCCGTCGGTTTCCACGCCCTCGTCGTCCCCAACAGCTGGTGCCGGCACTGCCTTCTGCATTTGCCCCAGCTGCCAGCGCGCCCGCCTTTTGAGCCAGTCCACCACGCGCGATGTTTCGGTCTCCAGGATCTCCTCCGTCTGCGGTGGCGCCGCTGCGAAGAACGCCCTAACCTGCCGTTCTGTCTGCGCCTTTACGCTGCCACGGGGCGGTAGTCGCAGCGGGAGCCAGCGACGCCAGACCACGGCCGTCTGCGGCATGTCGTCCTCCACCCATCCGCGAAGCCAGGGGGCGATCTCCGGCCGACCGGCGTGGTCGTCGAGCGAGGTCATGGCCCAGGTATCGACCAAAGGGCGGGTGAGCGCTGGGTGGAGCGGCATGGGCGTCCTGGCGCCGTCGACCCGCGCGGGCCAGGCCGGGTCGGCGGCGAGGTCCTGCAAAGCGCCGGGTCCGGCTTGGTATCCGCCATCCGAGTCCTGGGGCAGCGAGACGAGAAGGGCGCGTACGGCCGCGTGACGCGCGATGACGTGAGCGCCCGCCTTCTTATCATCGGGCGGACCCTGATCGAGTACCTCGATCCGCGCTGCGCCCGCGCCGCGCCGGTTCACCCGACCGAGCCTCTGCACCATGCGCTCCCACGCGACCAGATCGCAGACCATGTGGTCGGCGTCGAGATCGACTCCCACCTCGCCAGCCGAGGTCGCGACGAGGAACACGGGCTCGTTGCGCCTTGCTTCGGTATCGCCGACTAGACCGTACTCTTGCAGCTCATCGGCGGCCTTCTGCCGCTCGCGCACTCGCCGGCCGCCAACGAAGAGGATTACATGGGGCCGGATTTTCTCCTTTCCAGCCTGCTTGCGGAGACTCTCCGCCACCTTTTCGGCGTGCCTGCGGAGGTCGCAATAGACTGCTACAGTCGGCGGCATCCCTGCGGCTGCGGTCCCAGTTGCCGTCAGAGCCCAGGCCCGCTCGGCCAGCACTTCGACGAGATTCGCCCCCGGCGCGAGGTAATTGACGGTCAGGCTCTTGCGCGCCTCCAGCCGCGTGCGGACGGTTTCGTGTGCCCGATCATCCTCGTTCAAGCGGAACGGCTTCTTGCCGGGATCGAAGCCGAGCGTGGCCGACAGGGGCAACGTGTGGAAAGACGGCGGAATTCTATCGCATGCCGCCCGACCGGCAAACGCTGTCGCGTCCGCCCCCGTCGCGGACCGCGGTCGCTGCCCCGCTTCAATCGCTCGGAGTAGATGCTCGAAAGGACGGGCGAGATGCGCCTCGTCCAGCAGCACCAAGGTATCACATCCGAGCAGCCCCGCCGCAAAGGGCCGCATCCGGCGCGACAGTCCGTAGCCCTCGAACAGCAGCCGGGATCCCACCATGTCCACAGTGCCGACGACAATCGCCGGCACCGTCGGATCGGTCATCCATTCCCGGTTGTCGACATTCCGACCGCGGAGTGTGGAAATTGACAGCGACCTGGCGCCGAGGCCAAGGGCGCTCCGCACCGGCGCAAGCCGTTCATCTTCATCCAGGGCCCGCTGCAATCGTTCAGCGAACTCGGTCGCTTGATCGACCACGGTCCGACGGTCAACGACATAGACGAGACGCCGGGGCAATTTCGCGCCCGCTGCCCGCGCCAGCAGCCAGACAGCTATGACAGCGGTTTTTCCCAAGCCAGTGGGGATGTCCACCGCCGGGGGGAGCGTGCCGCCCGCGAAATACTGTTCGTACAGCCTCTGCTGCCACGGAAAGGGCAGATGCCCGGTCAGTGCGTGAAACGCGTCTTCAAACTTGACGGAGAGTATCACCGCTCAGGTGTCCGCCAAGGATCGTTGCGCGAGTTGCGGAAACTAGTAGTGACTTGGGGAAACGACGATTCCGTGTTTGAATCCGACCCGTCAAATGGTTGGGCGTTCCATGGAGAGCAGGCAGCGTTCGGGGTATTGTTTTCAACGATGGTCTGTTGGGCTCGTAGATGAAGAACCGCTCGGGTGATCGGAATGCTCATTCTGGAGTATCGTTTTGGACAGTTTGTCGGATACTGCGAGGGTCATACAGCTTTTCGGCGCCCGTCAACAGCCAGCAGAGAACCGACAGCTGGATTGCAGTCACGTCCCTTGCTGAAGCGTTCAAGCCGAGAGGTTCGCGCGGCATTGTACCGGACTGCCTTCGGCCTGGCCGCATTGTGTGGCGCGACGCCTAGGCATCGTGAATGACCGGAACCGGACAATTCCCGATGGCGCTGCAACAACTCGAACTCCATCTCCCCGCGCCGTCGGCGACCGGCGAGCATCCGCTGGTCCCGGCAAGGATGGTGAACGAGTTCGTCTATTGCCCGCGGCTCGCCTATCTCATGTGGGGCCAGGCCGAATGGGCGGAGACCAGCGACACGGTGGACGGGCGTCGGGTGCATACTCGGGTCGACCGACCCAACAAACCGTTGCCCGATCCAGATGCTCTGGAAACCGACGATAACAAGGTTGTCAGCCGTTCCCTGACGCTTTCGTCTGAGAAGCTCGGTGTTATCGCGAAAATCGACATCGCCGAGGCTCAGGACGGCGCGGTTACTCCGGTCGACTACAAACGCGGCAAGCGGCCCCATGTGGCGCAGGGCGCCTACGAGCCGGAGCGTGTCCAAGTCTGCCTTCAGGCGCTGCTGCTCGAAGAACACGGCTACAGGGTCGAGGAAGGCGCCATCTGGTATGCCGAAAGTCGCGAGCGCGTCCGAATTGTCCTGGACCACGAGCTCCGCCTCGCCGCGCGGGAGGCGGTGAGCCGGCTACGCCTGACGGTGGCCCACGGCCGTATTCCGCCGCCCTTAAGGGACAGCCCGAAATGCCCTCGCTGTGCGCTCGTGTCCATCTGCCTGCCGGACGAGATGCGCGCGCTCGGGGGCTCCGACCTGGCGCCCCGCCCCATCGCCATCGGGGCGGACGAGGCCCTGCCGCTGGTCGTCCAGTCGCAGAGGGCGCGGGTCTCCAAAGAAGGCGAAACCCTCAAGATCGCCGACGAGGAGCAGGGCGATACCACCGTGCGGCTGAACGATGTGTCTGACGTGGCGTTGTTCGGGAACGTTTCGATCACGACGCCCGCGCTTGCCGCGCTCATGGATCGCGAAATCCCGGTCGCTTTCCACAGCCATGGCGGTTGGTTTCGTGGCATCGCCCACGGCATCGGGCATCGCAATGTGGAGGTCAGAACGGCGCAGTATCAGCACAGCTTCGACCCGACCTATTGTCCGGCCTTCGCCCGCGATCTGGTCGCCGCCAAAATCGTGAATCAGCGAACCATTGTGCGCCGAAACTGGCGCGGCGATCGCGAGCCGCGCAAGGCCGTGCTGGACCGGCTCAACGCCGCCCGGAGGTCGACGAAGCGCGCAACTGCGGTGAGCGCGTTGCTCGGACTGGAAGGGGACGCGGCAGCGACATACTTCCGTGCATTTTCCAATCTGCTGGCGCCGCCGGGCGCCAAGGAATCGGCGGAAGCCGGGAATGGCTTGGCGCCGTTCCGTTTTGACGCCCGCAACCGGCGTCCTCCGAGCGATCCCGTAAATGCCATGCTGTCGCTCGCGTACGCCATGCTCACGCGCCACCTGACCGTCGCGCTCGCCACGGTCGGCCTCGATCCCTATCGGGGCTTCTTCCACGCGCCGCGGTACGGAAAGCCTGCGCTTGCCCTCGACGTGATGGAGCCGTTTCGGCCGATCATCGCGGACTCGGTGGTCTTGTCTGCGGTCAACACCGGTGAAGTCTCGCCGGGGGACTTCGTGAGCGCTCAGACCGGCACGTCTCTGACACCAGCAGGTCGCCGCCGTTTCGTCGGCGCGTTCGAGCGACGGCTCTCTCAGGAAACCACCCATCCGCTGTTCGGCTACCGGCTCAGCATGCGACGGCTTCTGCTGCTCCAGGCGCGCCTGCTGTGCCGCCATCTGCTGGGCGAACTGCCCGATTATCCGCACTACCTTCCCCGATGACAGGCGGTCACCATGAGCGATGAGAGGACCTACATCGTTACATACGACATTTCCGACACGCGACGCTGGCGGCGCGTATTCAAGACCATGCACGGGTTTGGCGACTGGCTCCAGCTATCGGTGTTCCAGTGCCGCCTGTCGCGTCGGCGCCGCGCCGAACTTGAAACGAAGCTGCGCGAACTCATCAAGGCGGGCGAGGACCACGTCCTGGTGATCGATATCGGTCCCGCTGACAAGACCGATATTGCCGTCATGAGCATTGGCAAGACCTTTTCGGCAATCGAGCGTCAGGCGGTTGTTGTATGATGATGTATCCACCTGAAGGGATTGCGAATCCGATGCCTGATGCCGAAGTCCGCCGTTCGAGTTTTGCCGAGTCAGTTCGAGTGGTGCGGCAACGCGGAATCACCGGGAATCGCTCGAAACTGTGCAACGTGTTGATTGCTGGGAGATTCGAGATGTTTGCCAGGACACGCGAGGTACCGAAAAGGTGCCTGCAGCAAGGGAATTCCCGAACCGCTCGAAATCGACTGGATTTTGTCATGGCCGCCAACCGGTTATATGGTGCCTGCATCCGGGGCGCGCGCGCCCCGGCCTCATTGAAGCACCTCCCCGGAGGTGCCGGATTCGGTCCAGAAATGGATGCGCATCCGGGGCGCGCGCGCCCCGGCCTCATTGAAGCGACGAGCTCCGCGTGATCGTCAACGGTGATGTCGTGGCATCCGGGGCGCGCGCCCCGGCCTCATTGAAGCGCGGCGCCGTAAACGGCGTGGCTGTGTCGTCGCGGGGTTGCATCCGGGGCGCGCGCGCCCCGGCCTCATTGAAGCGCGATATCGACCATGGTGCGCAGCGGCTCGGGCGAACGCGCATCCGGGGCGCGCGCGCCCCGGCCTCATTGAAGCACCGGGCTGTCCGGCGTGGCGAACAGCGGCGTGAAGAAGCATCCGGGGCGCGCGCGCCCCGGCCTCATTGAAGCCAGCGCATGTCGTAGAGCAGCCGGTCGCGGATCTCCGGGCATCCGGGGCGCGCGCGCCCCGGCCTCATTGAAGCATCAATACGGCAACGAAAGGAACCTTGCCATGCCGGCATCCGGGGCGCGCGCGCCCCGGCCTCATTGAAGATTCACCATGCCGGTTGATGACCCGGTGAA
>JAJDVH010000103.1 GCA_022826185.1 Alphaproteobacteria bacterium | reverse complement strand
GCACACCTTCACCGTCCGGACCGTGGACGAGTCGCCCAGGGTGGTGGAGTCGAACGCGTGGAACCACGAGGTCGTGGAGCCGGACGAGACCTTCAGGATCGACATCGATCCGTCGCCGGGGGTCGCCATCGATCCGTTTCCGGTCGGGTATTCCGTGGGCGCCAATCCCACGGCCACGGTGACGATCCGCGACAACGACGGCGGCTCGGACACGACGGCGCCGCGGGTTGCCTCGATCGTGCGGCATTCGCCGTCCTCTTCGCCGACCGCCGCGGACAGCCTGACCTGGCGCGTGACCTTCGACGAGGCGGTGCGGAACGTGGACGCGGGGGATTTCAGCATCTCCGGCACGACGGCGACGCTGGCCGTGGCGGCGGTTTCGACCACGGTCCACGACGTCACGGCCTCGGGCGGTGACCTTGCGGGCCTCGACGGGACGGTGACGCTGGGTTTCGCGAGCAATCAGGACATCCAGGACACGAGCGGCAACGCGCTGACCCAGACGACGCCCACGGGGAGCAACGACAACAGCTTCATGGTGAACAACACCGCGCCACCGCCGCCGCAACTGCCCGTGGTCACCATTGCGGCGGGGACGTCGCCGGTGACGGAGGGGACGGACGCGGCCTTCACGGTAAGCCGCACGGGCGCGACCACGGCGGCCCTGACGGTGCTTCTGCGCGTGGAGGAAAACACCGCCGGGGGGCGGGACTTCGTGGCGGCGGGGGACGAGGGGGACAAGTCGGTGACGATTCCGGCCGGTTCGGCCACGGCCCCCTGGAATGTGCCGACCGTGGGCGACGGCACCGACGAGCCGGACGGCGCGGTGACGCTGTCGCTGCGCGGTTCCGGCGACTATACCCAGGGCAGTCCGTCCTCCGCCTCGGTGACGGTCAATGACGACGACACGGTCCCGGTGGCGCAGTTCGTCTCCGCGGCTTCGAGCGCGGGGGAGGCCGCCGGGACGCGCAATGTGGCGGTGGACCTCAACCCGGCGCCGCCATCGGCCATCACGCTGAGCTACACCGTGGGCGGCACGGCGACGGCGGGCAGCGGCAACGACTTCACCATTGCAAGTTCCGGCAGCGTCGCCGTCGTCGCCAACCAGTCATCGGTTTCGATCCCGGTGGCGATCATCGACGACAATGCGCAGGAGAGCGCCGAAACGGTGGTGCTGACGCTGACGGGAGGCGGCGCCGACTACACGGTAGGCAGTCCCGCCGCCCACACGCTGACCATCAACGACAATGACGGCACGACTCCGCCGCCGACAACGCCTGCCGCTTCCTTCGCTTCAGCCTCGGCAGGCATTGGAGAGGCTTCCGGCACGCATAATGTGGCGGTGAACCTCAGCCCGGCGCCGCCATCGGCCATCACGCTGAGCTACAGCGTGGGCGGCAACGCGACGGCGGGGACTGACTACACGGCGCTGTCCGGCAGCGTCGCGGTTCCCGCCAACCGGGCATCGGTCGACATCCCGGTGGCGATAACCGACGACAGCGCGCAGGAGAGCGCCGAAACGGTTGTGCTGACGCTGACAGGCGGCAACGGTTACACGGTGGGTAGTCCCGGCACGCACACGCTGACCATTACCGACAATGACGGCGGCGTGAGGTCCCTTCCCCCGCCGCCTCCGAGCGATCTGACGGTGAGACTGTCGGTGTCGCCGAACCCGGTGACGGAGGGACAGCCGGCGACGGTGACGGCGGCGCTTTCGCGGTCGCTTTCCAGCCCGGTGACGATCCCGCTGACGCTGACGCGGGGCACGACGGAGGCCGGGGATTTCGGGTCGCTCGCGAGCATTACCGTCGCCGCAGGGCAGGTCAGCGGCACGGGCACGATCGCAACGGTGCGGGATGGCGACACGGAGGACGAGAGCTTCACCGTGGCGCTGGGCAGCCTGCCGTCCGGGGTGCGGGCCGGCAGCCCGTCCTCGGTCCCGGTGACGATCCGGGACCTCGACAAGCCGCGCACGGTGTCGGTGTCCGACGCCTCGGCCGCGGAAGGCGAAGCGGTCGTCTTCACGGTGCGGGTGTCGCCGCCGCATCCGCAGGCGATCAGCCTGACCTGGGCGCTGACGCACGGCGAGACCGATGCGGCCGACCTGGCGGCGGGTTCGGCATCGGGCGCGGTGACCGTGGCCGCCGATCGGGGCTCCGCGACCTTCTCCGTGACGACGGTCGAAGACCGGATCGACGAGGGAGCCGGAGAGACCTTCGAGGTGACGCTTTCGGGCAGCCTGCCGGCCAATACGAGCTTTTCGGACGACAGGGCGACGGGCACCGTCCGGGACGACGACACGGCCGGCATCCGGCTGTCGGCATCCTCCCTGCGCATCGCGGAGGAGGGCGGCGCGGCGGACTACACGGTGCGGCTGGACAGCGAGCCGACGGCCGATGTGACGGTGACGGTGGAAAGCGCCGACGAGGATGCGGTCGCGGTCTTGCAGAACAGCTTGACCTTCACGCCGGGCGATTGGGACACGCCGCAGACGGTGACCGTGACGGCGGGGACCGACCGGGGCGGGGCGACCCTCATGCACAGGGTGTCGTCTTCGGACAGCAAGTATGCGGCGCTGCGGCCGGCGCCGCTTTCGGTGCGGCTCGGGCAGGACCTTGTTTCGGCGGCGGCGGCGTGGCTGGTGCGGTTTGCGCGCAGCCATGTCGGGCAGGTTCTGGACGGCATCGCCGAACGGGTGCGGGCCGCGCCGGGCGCGCATGTGCAGCTTGCGGGGCAGCCGGTCGAGCCGGGCGGCGCGAACACCGCCTCGCTGGCGGCGGAGGGGCCCGGACGCGCAGGGCAGGTCGCGGAGGCCCGCACGGTGGCCGCCCGCGAGGCGCTGGCGGGCTCCTCCTTCGCGCTGACCGGGGACGAACGCTCCGACGGCGCGGTGTGGTCGGTCTGGGGCCGGGGCGCGCTGGCGCGCTTCGACGGCCGGGAGGGCGCGCTGGCGCTCGACGGCGATCTGACGACGGCGACGCTCGGCGTGGACCGCCGGCAGGGCCTGCTGCTGACCGGCCTTTCGCTGACGCACAGCATGGGCGAGGGCGATTACCGCGGCGAGGGTCCGGGCAAGGCGGAGGCGGACCTGACCACGGTGACGCCCTGGGCCTCGCTCAGGGTGTCGGAACGGCTCACGGCCTGGGGCGCGTTCGGCTACGGGCAGGGCGAGCTGAAGCTGACGCCGGAGGGCGACGGAACGGCGACGGCGGACACCGAGCTGCTCATGGCGGCGGCGGGGGCGCGCGGCGCGCTGCGCGAAGCGCCGGTTTCGGGCGGCTACGGGCTTGCCGTGGTGTCGGATGCGCTCTGGCTGGAGGCGGGTTCCGACAAGGCGGGCGCGGACCTTGCCGCGACATCCTCCGATGTGTCGCGCCTGCGGCTCGGGCTGGAGGGCGTGTGGCATCGCGAGACCGGGGATGCGGGCCGCCTGGGCGTGCGGCTCGACCTGGCGCTGCGCCATGACGGCGGCGACGCGGAGACGGGCTTCGGGGCGGAGGTCGGCGCGGGCGTCTCCTGGGCCGACCCGGCGCGCGGCCTGCAGCTCGGCGTCGAGGGGCGCGGACTCGCGGCGCATGACGCCTCCGGCTTCCACGACAGGAGCGCCACGGCCTCGCTCGTCTTCGATCCCGACCCGGCGACCTTGCGGGGCCCCTCGCTCGGCCTGCGGCAGGACTGGGGCGGGCCGTCCGCGGGCGGCCGGCTGCTGGCGGCGGAGACGCCGGTGGAGAGCGCCGGCGGCGCGCGCGCAGGGCGGCTTTCGGCGGAGGCGGGCTGGGGCTTCCCGGCGCTCGGCGGTCGTTTCACCGGCAGCCCGCATATCGGCCTCGGCCTCGCCACGGGCGCGCGCGACTACACGCTCGGCTGGCGGCTCGCGCCGGCCGGCAGCGCGCCGGATGTCTCCCTCGGCGTCACGGCGACAAGGCGGGAGAGCGACACGGTCCCGGCGGAGCACACCGTGGGGTTCGAGCTTCGCGCGCGCTGGTGAGGCATGGCGTCCGGCGATGGCGCGGCAGGTCGGCGGATGGGACCCGGTGCGGGCCTGGCGTTTCATCCGCGCGAGCCGGGCGCGCCATCGCCGGACGAGCGGCGCGCATTCCCGACCCTGCCGATTGCCGGTTGTCATGTGCCGGCGCCGGACATGGCCTTCGCCATCGCATCCCCGACCCGCTCCGCGGCGGCTTCGATATCGCGGTCGGCGAGATAGGCATAGCGCAGCGTCATCCGCACGTTGGAGTGGCCCAGCAGGCGGGAGACGACCGGCACCGGCACGCCGTTCATCACCGCATGGCTCGCCATGGTGTGCCGCAGGTCATGAAGACGGACGTCCTCGATGCCGGCCTCGCGGCGCACGCGATACCAGAGCGACAGGTCGCGCCCGCGCGGGCGGAAGGCGTCCAGAGGCGAGGGGAACACGAAATCGCTTCCCCTGCGCGGCTGCCGGTCGAGAATAGCGCGGGCGCCGCTACCGAGCGGCACGGTCCTCGGGCCCGTCTTGCTGTCGGGGAGGAACAGGTGGCCTTCCCGGTAGTCCGTCCATTGCAGGGTGAGGATTTCGCTCTTGCGGCATCCCGTCAAGAGAAGGAGACGCACGAGCGCGACCTGCTGCGGTCGTCGCGCTTCATGCGCCGTGAGCACCGCGGACAGGCGGCGGCGTTCCTCGTCGGAGAGGAACCGCTTCACGGCTTCCCATGCTCTCCGCGGTGTTGGTTGAGCAGCGCGCGCCCAATGCCCTTGACACGGTCGCATTTCAAATGTTCCCTTGGATTTACAAAAAGGATTGAATGAGGGAGAATCGTCAGTGCCTGTACCCATAGCTATTTGGTTCATATTGACAGCAGTCGTTGCCTTGGGTGCCGGAGCCGCGGTTGGCGCCGCAGCTGCCGACAACAGTGAAGAACTGGATAAATCCGAGACGAAAGCTGCAAAGGCTACAGCTGAAGCTCACAAGGCCGCAGATAATGTGAAGCAAGCGGCCGCCAAGTTCCGCGAATATGGACGCTTTGAAGAATTCTTGATTGCGCTGGTTGCCGTCGGCTTTGGCGTAGCATACGCAGACGGCAAGATCGCGGAACCAGAGGAACAAGCAATAGAAGAGTTTCTGTTGGGTGTTACTCGATCCGCGCTTCCCAAACGAGTTAAAGACCAAATCAAGCAACTTCGAGAGCGTCCACCTACATTCAACGAAACCCGGGAGTATTTGAGGAGGGTTGAGGTATACCCTGCCTTCGATCCTGATATTATCGATGACATCATCGAAATAACCATGAAGGCAGATGGCGAAGTGCATCCTAAAGAAATAGCTTACCTTAAGGCGTGGCAAGACTACAGGAAGAAAAGTGTATGAAGCATGAAGGATACTTTGATCGTCGAAATTCGCTAATGTGGCCAAAGGGGGATACCAGTGTCAGAACGAACTAGGCGTTTCAATACCCGACAAGAAGTACGTCGAGACAAGACGGCGGGAAACGGAGTCCTTCCTGTTGCCGAAGCTGAGGCGGTTAAATTACTCAACGAGTCTGACATAGACCAATCCAGACTCGATAAGGAACGTGCGGATCGAGATGCCTATTACACCGTTAAGACCAATACCAAAGTCGAGGAAGTGGAAGTTAGAGCGTTGCTTGAGGATATTCGAGGCCAGATAAGGACTCACCATATTGACGAAATTCTGGAATCGGCAAAGCAGAATACAGTCCACAACGTCATCAATCAGTTCGGAGTGGGCAAAATCCTCACTAGGGAATTCGCAGACATTGTTGAATATCGACGGAGGGATTATGTTGATAGTGGCGTGAAAACTAATATGCGGCAAGTTCGACAAGGCAGTGATCGAGATTCATACACTGCACAAAAGATAAATAATCCGGAGGCGGACCACGTGTTTTCATTAAAGGAGTTTCATGAATCGGAAGGTTGGTGGTTGTCGCGCCAACGTAAAACCGACTTCGCCGCCGATTTAGGGAACTTGGTGGCTACCGATCAAGGCATTAATCGGTCAAAGGGCAGCGGCTCGCTGTCCGAATTCGAGGAGAGGTGGAATAGCGGCAGTCAGGATCAGCCACGTATAGATGGCCGCCACACACGGCCATTGAAGAAGAGGGCGCATGAGGCGGTAACCGAACACGCGGCCAGCTCTTGGGACAAAGCCAAGTTCGTAACTCTGAGGGGCGCGGAGGCCAGTGTGCGGATGGGCTTACAACAGGCGCTGGGGGTGGTGCTGCATGAGGTGACTGTCGCCTTGTTCGAAGAGGCTAAGGACATCTACCGCCAGGGCCTGCAGGTGTTGGGCGAGAGTTTCTGGGAGGCCTTGAAGCGCCGGGCGGGTCGTATCCTTCGACATGTGAAGGATAAGTGGAAGGATGTATTGGTGGCCTTCGGCGAAGGAATGCTTTCCGGTTTCCTGTCTCTGCTTGTGGAGGTGCTCCTCAAGGCACTGAAGGGCTTGGCGAAAAGAACGGGGCGATTGATCAGGGAATCGGTCCATTCCCTGCATAATGCAGTCAAGTTGCTGTTGTTTCCGCCCGAAGGCACGTCATTGGCCGAAGCCGCCCATGAAGCGACAAAGATTTTGTCTGCGGCTGCAATTGCGGCGATCGGGTTAACCGCGGAGCAGGCAGCGGAAGAACTGTTGCGTCCACTGTTGGGGCCCTTCAGCAGCTTGGTTGTACCGGTCTTGCTGGGCATCCTGACGGGCTTGGGCGCGGCATTCCTAGCCTATGGTTTGGACAAGCTGGATATCTTCGGTGTTCAAGAAGCAAGGGTTCGGGAAGGAGTATTTGAGGAGCTTGCCACAAGGCGCAAGACTACGTTGGAAGAAATGGACGAAACGCTAGACTTTTTTCTTACTCCTATTCTCCCTGATCGATCACGATAATCGGTGTTCGGAAGCGGATGCGATTACATGATAGTTGTGCGCATTCTGGGTGATGAGGCGATGAACGCGACGACGGCGTTCGTCAAGAATCTGGGACATGCATAATTCGCGCCATGGCGGCACTAACCCGTCTCACTCGGCGGCTGACCCCGGGATCGGGCACTATGGGCCGTGGCTCAAGCACGGGGCTGCTTGTGTGGCGCTGCCCGAGGACGAGGACGTGCTCGCCGTCGGTCTCAACCGCGCGGTCATGCTGGCCGATACGCCGTGGTCCGTTGGTGGAGATCGGCAAGGCGCTCGCCTCGATGGTCGGGGCGGATGCCGCCGCCTGCCCTGTCCGGTGTCGGGGTTCGTGGGTAAGCATCCGCCGAAGACCGCAGGGTATTGAGTTCTATGTTCGTGGCGGGCGCGCAACTGAAATCTGGATGCCTTGCTCGTATCGGTGCCGTTGACTCGTCTTCCAGCCGCGACGTCAACCTTTTTGCAAGTCAAACATCTTGGCTAGTTGTGCGTAGGTTGAGAACAAGGCCTCCGCAGAAGGAATCATCCATCCTCGTTGAACAATTTTTCGGAACCGGCGAGCGGCGGTGACTCAGCGGAGGATGAGGGTAGCTCAACGAAGGTCAAGAGAAGGCCATAAACGAAAATCCGATGAGGAAGAAACGTAGCGGCCTTCCCAAGAGAATGCTTTGACCCACCGCGACGGCCAAGAAAATAGGAGATAGGCTAAACATGAAGAACATACCCCATACAGCGAAAGAACTATAGTTCGCTATTGCCGTAGCAAATGCGTTCACGGGATCCGCATTGTCCCACGCGAAGCGAAATGAAAGCATCGTGAGAGCTCCAGAGATAGTCCAAAAAACCCGCTTCCAGAGCGTTAATGATTCCTCCTGACCGAAGTAGATGTCCAAGTGCTTTAATGCAATATCCTCGAGGGTTCCCAAAAGACTCCCGGGCTTTTTGTCGGACTGATCAGTCACAGCGAACTTCCTTCCGTTCAAGGCCTTTCCCTAGCAGGCTGCTAGCGTTCCATTCTCGTAATTCATATAATTGACATCTGTTCTTGGCAACAGGGTCGATGCGGAGTGCGCCGTCTTCTGTTGGCCAAGACCTGGGCGACACTCTCGGTATGGAGGTCTGCGACCCTGATCTGCCAGGGCGCTCCGGGAACGACCTGCCGGGCGGGCAACTCTCCCATGTTGATGAGGCGCCGGATGACGTGACTGGTGATGCCAAGCTCCTTCGCGGCTTCGAGCGTGACGGACCAAATGCCGCCCCTGTAGGGTAAGCATCCGCCGAACCGCTGGGTATCGAGGTCTGAGTTTGTGGCGGGCGTGGAGCTGAGCGGGGGGCGTCAGGCGGGGTCTGGCTATACGTGTTGATCGAGCTGCCAGTCGTCCCGCCAGTTCCACGGTAGGAGTTCGTGGAGGCGGCTCTGCGGCGTCCCGGCGATGCGGGCGAGCACGTCGGCGAGCCAGGCCTGGGGATCGACATCGTTGAGCTTGGCGGTGCCGATCAGGGTGTACATCGCCGCCGCGGTCGGAGCCGGCGAACAGCCAGGATCTTCTGCCCAGGGCAATACACTTGAGTGCCCTTTCAGCGGCATTATGCCGATATTGGCATCTGGATTATATTCAATAGCTCGCCCCGAAACTTGATGGCATTTCACCCCTGACATAGTATGTTTGAGGATCAAGCCTTTGGAAACTCGTATCGATGCTCTTTTCTATTGCCTGATCCGCGGGGCGTGAAGGTTGCAGGGCGGTGGAACGCAGGAAGGCGGTAGGCGGTGGACACTGCCGGCAGACCCGACAACGTGCTTGTCGGGATTGAACCAAGCGAAAGGGGCCGCCTTGCGAAGATCGTCGAGGAAAAGGCGGAAGCGACCGACGGCATCGCGCTCGACATCACCGGATACGTCGGGTCGATGATGCACTTCTACGCTCACGGGCGTGGCGGCGAATATGGCAAAAAGGTCCCTCAAGGGCTTCGACGGCATCCTGCAAGTGGACGGACTATGCCAGCTACAACCGGCTGACGCTGCCGGGCCGCAAGGGCGGAACGCCGATACAGCTTGCGTATTGTTGGGCGCATTGTCGGTACCAACTGCGCGAAATCTACAGCAGCAGCGGCTCGGAGATCGCGGCCGAGGGCCTGCGCCGGATTGCCGGCGGCTTTATGCCATCGAGGCCGGGATCCGTGGCAATCCGCCAGAGCAGCGCCTCGCCCAAGTCCCGCTTCGACGAGAAGCTCGCCTATATCGCCCGTCACTGGAATGCTGCCTTCAGTTCTTCCTTGCCGACGGACGCGTCGAGATCGACAGTAACAGGGTCGAAAACCTCGCCAGGCCACTTGACCTGAATCGCAAGAACGCACTCTTCGCCGGTTACGACGCAGGCGTTGGCGCATGGGCTCGCATGGCCAGATCGAGACGGCGAAACTGCACGGCGTCGAAGCCTGTGCATGCCACAGGGCCACACTTGAAGCCGTCGCTGACGGCCACCCCAACAGCTGCACCGACGAGCTCATGCCATGATGGAACTTCAAGCCCTCATCGAGCTGAAAGCCGAGTAGTCCGCCCGCTACCCGGCCGCAGCGGCCGGGTGCTTCTACGCCACCTCTACGACATACAGCACCTCTCTTGTCATCGGGATAGTGGTAGGCTGCCTGCCGTTCAAAGACAGAATAACGAGCGGCGAAGGCTTCCGGATCGTCAACTCCAGTCGTCCCATTCCGCCAGAAATAATTAGCTTGCCCTCAAGAAATTCCTCGCCCCGGTCCGGCACCTTCAGCGCCTCCAGCCAACTCTTTGTCATTGAGATTGAGCCGATTTGTTCTCGCAGTTCGCGAAACCCGGAAGCTGAGATGTAGCGCTGTCCTGCCCGCTGCGTTCGGCACTTAGGGTCGAACGGGGCTCCGGGTTTTCCCAGGAGCCATGTCACGCCTTTCAGCCAGTACCAAGAGCAGTTTTCTCGCCATTTCCTTGGGCCAGGATCATATCCGCACTTGTCCAATTCGTCGAGCTTAACGTCTCCCCTTGATTGCAACGGAAGCCACCAACTTGCGCCCGGCGCACCGGTTCCATCAGGGAAGTCGGCCAGACAAACCATCAGCCGTGCTTGGCCGTTGCGTGTAATCTCACTTGACTTGGTGGGGCAGGGTTCATCCTTGTTGGAGGGCATAGCGCCGATTCTTCCAGGGTGTTTGGGCGATTCCAGTAGACCTTTCCAGCATGAAGGTACTTGCACTCCCGATTATACGGGCTGTCAGGATCGAATTTTGGCATAAAATTGCCTCCTTCGTTTCTTCGTTTCTAGAAATTGCCTTGGCCGCCTTGCGTATTCTAAGCGGTAGGCTTCAGTTGTCGTCCGAGCCGTCATGCAGGAAGCTGCGCGCGCCTCCAAAGATGGCTCCCCACGTCTCGTCGCACTCGCCGTATCCCCAGGATTCAGCCAAATCTCGGGCCACATCCTTGTTCAGGAATGTCTCCACGGCCAGCAGGATCGGAACAGTTATGGCGAACTCGCCAAAAGCGAGAATGGCCGCCATGATCCGTAATAGACACGGGCCGGTCTTTACCCGGTTTAAGCTTGCAAAGATGACGATTCCGAGCACAATCCCCGGCAGGTACGCCCATGCAATAGGGCCTGTCGGGCAACTGATTGCTCCCTTTGGGAAGGTTGGTTTCATAGTCATGATGACCTGTTTCAGCTCTTTCAATGGGCCTCGCGGCGTAGCGCGGCGCGGGGTCGGCAAGACTGACGCCTGGCCGCCCCGAACCTTACGCGTCAAGCCCCACGCTTGTTCCCGGCGTCATTGCGTTTCCGACGCCAGCGACCGTTCAGATTTCGTGCTCTGATCTTGCCCGCTGTGGGCCCTGTCTTTACCACCGGGCCGCGACCCGGTTGAGCAGGTGACTTTTTAGGCCGTTTCATCGGCCAGACGCTTCGCGCGCGAACTCCACGGCTGCGACTAGGAGCGTTAGAATTGCAAGTGCAATTCCAAAGTTATCCTTTGTGTCCATATTTTTGGACTCCTCTCTTTGTTGCTAACGAAGAACAAGAGAGGGTGAGGGAATCGGCACCCAATATCCCGACCACGAGATTTAGAAGCGCCCGTAGTCGCCGCCCACAGAAACGAGCTTGCCATATCGATTCTCGAAGACATGACGATCAAGATAGGGATCTAGTTTGGAGGCGTCAAGGGCCCCGCTGGCCGATGGCGGCGGCGACGGGCGCAGCATGGCGCATCGCGTAATGGCCCTTATGAGAAAATCCCACCCCGGACGCCGGCGGGCGAGCCCTGGCCGGCAGCGGCGAGCGTAACAGCCGGGCACGTCGTCTCGGTCTCGCTCAGGGTCGCGACGACGGGCCGGGCAGGGAGGCCGACCGTCATCACCGCGCTTTGCGGGCGGCGTGGGTCGCCCCGGCCGGGGCGATGCAGCGGGGAACCTGTCGGGCGGTCCGGTGAAGACCCGCAAGACGGTGTGTATGTGCGTTCGTTCAACGTGGTGTCCGAAGATCGGGCTCGGTTCGCAACCTTCCGTGCTATGAAGTCCGGGACCTGTGAGGAGCAGAGGACAGAAACATGATCGTCTCGACTACCCCTACCCTGGAGGGCAAGCGCGTCGTTACTTATGTCGGCCTCGTCTCTGGCGAAGCCGTGATGGGCGCCAACATCTTCCGCGACATGTTCGCCGCCATCCGCGACATCGTCGGCGGTCAGGCCGGTGCCTATGAGAAGGTGCTGAAGGATGCACGCGACATGGCGATCAGCGAGATGACGAACGAAGCGGCAGCGCGCGGTGCCAACGCCGTCGTCGGTGTCGATCTCGACTACGAAGTCCTGGGCGACCGCGGCAGCATGCTCATGGTATCGGCCAACGGAACCGCGGTGGTCGTGGAGTAGGCAGGAACCTCCTCCGTCAGGCCGGGGATAACCCTGTTCACCCCGCTTGCGTACCAAAAGACGTACAGAAGCGTCCTCCGATTCGCTCTCTTGCCGCACGAAACGCGATTCCCGGAGAAGGTTTGCCGTGAACAAGCTGATTTCTCTGCTCTTGATCCTGTGCAGCCTGGTCTTGTCCCAGCAGGAGGCCGCCGCCCATGCCGGAGAATTGGACCGGACCGGGTGTCATCGGGAAGAGCGGACGGACGCTTATCATTGCCATTCCAAAAGAGAGGAGGGGAGTTGGAAATTCGGGGCAGTGCTGGCCACAACCGCTATGGTTGTATGGCTGGCCTCAGAATGGTTCGATCATCAATTCGATCTGGCGGGCCCGCTTCGGGTCTCTCCGATCATTGACGAGGGTCTCAAAACCAGTGTCGTTGCCGATTATACCCTCGGAGACATGCAACATTTCGGCGTTCGCGCCGCATTCGGAATGAACGAACACAATAATGACGTTCTTGTAGACGTCTACTGGCGCCTCGATTTCTGACTGCCGTCCGGTTTGCTGCTGCAATCTTCGTGAGAAACTTCACCATGATCGCGCCGCAGCATTCGTCGTCAGGGAAGTGCTCCACCGGGTCTACCGGGTATACCCGGAGTCGTGCTATGTCACGCCGAGACGTTCGATCCAGAAAACGCCACGGCGCACGGGCCGCTCCCCGATTGCCGATCAGCTCCCCCTTGATCGCTTACCTCGAATCTGCCAAATAAGACAGGATACAGGATAAGATGTCGGCCATGAAACGCTAGCATGCATCATGGAATGCAGTTGGGATTTTTCAGGAGAGCAAGATGAATAAAGATGTACCCGCCTTGGCCTACATCGAACAGCAGATATTGGGCCGCGCAGTTGCTAGCGGGAGTCTTCGAAATCATGTTGGCATCGTCGAGGCCGAGTATGGTCTACCGCTAGGGACATTGGGGAACGGGCTATTCTGGCAAACACGTCTCCTTTCGCTCCTATATGTGCTTGTCTTGTTTCCGAGAGAATACTGGAGGATAGATGAAGAGGATCCGGTTTATCGGGAGATCGAGAAACGATGGTCCATAGATTGTATCTGTGTCCTTACTCCAGACCAAAAGTATGAAAACACGGTTTACTGGTTCATTCATAGGCTTCGGAATGCACTCGCTCATGCAAACATCGTGTTTCACGGCGACGAGATTGAGATTTCAGATTACTGGAACAGAAAGTTGGTTTACCGAGCGCGCATTTCTAATGACGAAGCCATGCATTTTCTTGAGGTGGTTGGCTCAATTATGGCAAATTACAAGAATAGATCCTTACATTAGCATTACAGTTGCTTGTTTTGTCGGCGTTTGCCGTCGGAGAATGCCACAAAGACTTGGTGTTTTGTCTCCAGAGATATTGCTTGTGCGCACTCAAAACATCTTCTACAGTGGCATACGACTTCATTGAGGAGACCGCAGTGACCGACTTCTCCATTGGCGCGCGCGACGAACATGCACGATATCCTGTTCACATGGGTGGCGAGCTTGCCGGTCAGCTCTTTGAGAATCAGCAATCCGGCTGCTTGACCATGCGCACCAGCCATCCGCGACTGCCAAGCATGGACGGTAGAAAATTTCCTTCCGTGCGCGAGGCCAAGATTGCTTTCGAGGCGCTTTTGAACTGCGATCACAAATGGATCGGAGGCGGGTCATTCGTGCAAAGCGAAAGTGGCTCGATCGTGAAAGATGAGCAACACCGCTTCTGCCGATACTGCGAACTCCACGAATCGCGCAACACCTCGGGTTCCGATGAATGGGAACCAGAGCAAATTCCAGCACTATTGTGAACGCAGATAAGATAATACGCCTATTGAGGGCGTCCGCATTGTGTAGCCCGGGACGCGGCCTCCGAGGCGCCAGGCTTCAGTCATCGCATGCCTGAGCAATGCTCGATCCTGTCGGATGAGTTTCTGGCCGAAGTGCAGGGAATGCCGCAGCGCAATCTTGCGGTTGAGCTACTGCAGAAGTTGTTGAAGGGCGAGCTCACGGCCCGACGGCGCAGGAACGTGGTGCAAGCGCGGTCTTTCGCCGAGATGCTGGAACAGACACTCCGGCGCTATCGGAGCCGGGCCATCGAGGCTGCACAGGTGATCGAGGAACTGATCCAACTCGCCCGCGATCTGCGTGAGGGGTGAACGCTCGCGGCGAAATACTGGGACTGTCCGGCGACGAACTCGCCTTATACGATGCGCTGGAGACCAACGACAGCGCGGTGCAGGAGCTCGGCGACGAGGCCCTGCAGGACCAGCGCGCCATCGCGCGCGAGCTCGTGGAGGCCGTGCGTGGCAATATCGCTATTGACCGGACCCTGCGCGAGAATGTTCGCCCCACCCTCCGGCGGCTCGTCAAGCGTTCTGCGCAGGCACGGTTATCCACCTGACAAGCAAGAGAAGGCGACGCAGATGGTACTCGAACAGGCGGAGGCGGCGTTGGCGGGGTGGGCCGAATGACAGGTGCGTTCGTCTGGAATCATAGCTTCCCGGCCATGACCCGCGACATTGCGGTGCCGACGCGTTCCGCTGCCGCCTCGATATCGCGGTCGGCGAGATGGGCGTAGCGCAGCGTCATCTGGGCGTTGGTGTGGCCGAGCAGGCGCGAGACGACGGGCACGGGGACGCCCTGCATCACCGCGTGGCTCGCGACCGTGTGGCGCAGCGTGTGCAGGCGCACGTCGTCGATGCCGGTCTCGCGGCGCACGGTGTTCCACAACACAAGGTCGGAGGTGCGAGGCCGGGCGCTGTTGCGCGGGGAGGGGAAGACTAAGGGGCTCTGTCCCCGGGGCTGGCGCGCGAGGAGGGCCTGCGCCCTGGCGTTGAGGGGCACCTTGCGTGGACCGGTCTTGGACTCGCCAAGCGCGAGGGC